>CAXTCO010000302.1:0-3177 GCA_964242255.1 uncultured Caulobacteraceae bacterium
CAGCCGAGCCGGCGCGGGCCGCGCCCGAGGCGCCCGCCGCCACGGCCGCGGCCGCATCCGGCCGCACGCTCTACAACGAGGCGGTGCGCGAACTGGAGCGCGGCGACCGCGGCGGCGCCGAAACGCTGAAGCGCGCCGCCAACCTGGGCTACGCCCCCGCCCAGTTCCACCTGGGCAAGCTCTACGAGGACGGCGCCGCCGGCGTCGGCAAGGACCTCGTGCAGGCGCGCCGCTGGACGGAGCGCGCGGCGCGGAGCGGCGACTCTAAGGCCATGTTCAACTACGGCCTCTACCTGGCCAACGGCGAAGGGGTGGCTCGCGACGACAGGGCGGCCGTGGACTGGTTCCGTCGCGCCGCCGACGCGGGCGTGAAGGACGCGCAGTTCAACCTGGCGGTGATGACGCAGCAGGGCCGCGGCGCCTCGGCCAACGCGGCGGACGCCTACAAGTGGTACCTGATCGCCGCGGCCGACGGCGATGCGGGCGCGCGCCAGGGGGCGGACGCCCTGAAGCCGCAGCTGTCCGCGGACGCCCTGGCCGCCGCCGAGCGCAGCGCCGCAGCCTACCGTGCGCAGATGGCCGCCGCGCCGCAGGTGCGCACGGCCTCGAACTAGTCGCGGAGGGCGGGAACGCCGGCGGCGGCGGCGCGCTCCCTTCCCCATGAACCAGCCCGACATCCTGCTGAACGACGGCCGCCGCATGCCCCAGCTGGGGCTCGGAACCTGGCAGACCGAGCCGGAGGCCGCCGCCGCCGCCGTGAGGCACGGCTTGGAGGCCGGCTACCGCTCCATCGACACGGCCGCGATCTACCGCAACGAGCGCGGCGTGGGCGAGGCGGTGCGCAGCGCCGGCGTCCCGCGCGACGAGGTGTTCGTCACCACCAAGCTGTGGAACGCCGACCAGGGTTACGATGAAGCCCGCCGCGCCTTCGACGCGAGCCTGGAGCGGCTCGGCCTGGATTTCGTCGACCTCTACCTGATCCATTGGCCCGTCCCGCGGCAGGACCGCTACGTCGACAGCTGGCGCGCGCTCGTCGCGCTTCGCGAGGAGGGCCGCACGCGCTCCATCGGCGTGTCCAACTTCCAGGCCGGGCACCTGAAGCGCATCGTGGACGAGACGGGCGTGATCCCCGCCGTCAACCAGGTGGAGCTGCACCCCGGCTTTCAGCAGAGCGCCCTGCGCGCGGTGCACGCCGAGTACGAGATCGCCACGGAAGGCTGGAGCCCGCTCGGCCAGGCCAAGGCGCTGGACGACCCGGCGCTGCAGGCCCTCGCCCGCAAGCACGGGCGCACGGCGGCGCAGGTGGTGATCCGCTGGCACCTGCAGGAAGGGCTGGTGACGATCCCCAAGTCCGCCAACCCGGCCCGCATGGACGAGAACCTCGCCGTGTTCGACTTCCAGCTCGACGCGGAGGACATGGAGCGCGTGCGCAGCCTGGACCGGCCGGACGGCCGGATGGGCGACGACCCCGACGCCTGACGCCGGTCGTCCGGCAGGCTCAATCCCTGAGGCCGAGGACGTCCTGCATGTCGTAGAGGCCGGGCGGCCGGCCGGCGAGCCACTGCGCCGCCCGCACCGCCCCCCGCGCGAACAGCCGCCGGTCGCGGGCCGAGTGCGACAGGGTGACGACCTCCTCCTCGCCGGCGAACAGCACGGCGTGCTCGCCCACGATCCCGCCGCCGCGCAGCACGGCGAAGCCGACGGCGCCCTCCCGCCGCGCGCCGGTGATCCCGTCGCGGGCGCGCTCCGCCACGTCGGGCAGGGCCACGCCGCGGCCGCTCGCCACGGCCTCGCCCAGCATGAGGGCCGTGCCGGAGGGGGCGTCCACCTTGCGGCGGTGATGCGCCTCCATCACCTCCGCGTCCCAGTCCGCGGCCGGCAGGGCGCGGGCGGCGCGCTCCACCAGGCCGAGCAGCAGGTTGACGCCAAGGGAGAAGTTGCCGGAGCGCAGGATGGCGATGCGCTCGGCGGCGCGGGCGACCGCCGCGTCGTGCTCGGGCGTGAGGCCGGTGGTGCCGATCACCAGCGCGGGGCGGCCCTGCGCGGCGGCGGCCCCGGCCAGGGCGACGCTCGCCTGTGGCGCGGAGAAGTCGATCACCACGTCCGCGTCGGCCAACGCCGACTCACGCGACACGAGGCCGTCGCCGGCCGAGCGGCCGAAGCGGGCGGAGAGCTGGACGGCCGCGGAGTCGGCGGCGACCTCGGCCACGGCGCGTCCCATGCGGCCGCGCGCGCCGGAGACGGCGATGCGGGTTGTCGTCATGTCCCCAGTCTAACCCGGCGGCGCGGGACCGGGACAGATCGTCCTCCGCCACGAACGCGGCGAGGACGGAAAGGTCAGACCCGCTCCTCGGTCCCCGTCAGGCCGCCCCAGAAGCGGCGCGCCTTGTCGAAGAAGCCCGCATGGCGGGGGTGGTGGTGGCCGTCGCTCTCCGCCGTGTCGCTGAGCTCGCGCAGGAGCTCGCGCTGGCGGGCGGTGAGGTGGGTGGGGGTCTCCACGAACAGCTCCACCACGAGGTCGCCACGCTCGCGGCCGCGCAGCGCGGGCATGCCGCGGCCGCGGAGCTTGATGGTGCGGCCGGTCTGGGCGCCCTCGGGCACCTTGACCTTCACCTTGCAGTCGCCCTCGCACGGCGCGCCGTCCACGCCCGTGGCGAGGCAGGGCGACTCGATCTCGCCGCCCAGGGCGGCCATCCACATGGGCACCGGCGCGTGGACGTGCAGGTCCAGCCCGTCGCGCTCGAACAGCTCGTGCGGCTGCACGCCCAGGAAGATGTAGAGGTCGCCGCGCGGGCCGCCGTGCGGGCCGGCGTCGCCCTCGCCGGAGAGGCGGATGCGGGCGCCGTCGTCCACGCCCGGCGGGATCTTGACGCTGAGGGTGCGCTCGCGGCGCACCATGCCGGCGCCATGGCAGGTCTGGCAGGGCGAGGCGATGATCTTGCCCGCGCCGCCGCAGCGGGGGCAGGTGCGCTCCACCTGGAAGAAACCCTGGCTGGCGCGCACCCGGCCCTGGCCGCCGCAGAGGACGCAGGCCTGCGGCTGGGTGCCGGGCTTGGCGCCCGTGCCGTCGCAGGTCTCGCAGGTCATGGCGGCGGGGACCTTGATCTCCACCTCGGCGCCCGCGAACGCCTGCTCCAGCGTGATCTCCAGGTCGTAGCGCAGGTCCTGCCCGCGCTG
>CAXTCO010000303.1:0-3177 GCA_964242255.1 uncultured Caulobacteraceae bacterium
CCGCTCCTCGCCTACGACGCCCTGGCGCTGCGCACGGGCGTGGACCTGTTCACGGAGTGGTGGCCGCGCCTCGCCGGCCTGCCGCCGCTCGACGGGGCCGCCGGCGCGGAGTGGGTGGAGCTGTGGCGCCCCGTGCTGGGGCGCGGCGAGGCCGGCGCGACGGTGTTCGTCCACCGCGACTACCACGCGGAGAACCTGCTCTGGCTGCCGGAGCGCGAGGGCGTCGCCCGCGTGGGCCTGCTGGACTTCCAGGACGCCGTGCGCGGCCACCCCGCCTGGGACCTGCTGCACCTCCTGCAGGACGCCCGCCGCGACGTCGCGCCCGGGCTTGAGGCGGCCATGCTGGACCGCTTCCTCGCCGCCAAGCCGGAGCTCGACCGGGAGGCGTTCCTGGCGGACTACGCGGCGCTCGGCGCGCTCAATGCGGCGCGCATCCTGGGGCCGGTGTTCGCCCGCCAAGTCGTGCTGTTCGGGCGCGACAAGTACCGCGCCTTCCTGCCCCGCACCTGGCGCGCCCTGGAGCGGAACTTGGCGCACCCCGGGATGGCGGACATCCGGCGCTGGTTCGACCGCCACGTGCCCGCGGACCGCCGCGCGTGACCATGGCCGCACCCGGACCGACCACGGCCATGGTGCTGGCCGCAGGCGTCGGCAGCCGCATGCGCCCGCTCACCGACGACCGGCCCAAGGCGCTGGTGGAGGTCGCCGGCCGCGCGCTGATCGACCACACGCTGGACCGGCTGGCGGCGGCGGGGGTGACGCGCGCGGTGGTCAACGTCCACCACTTCGCGGAGGCGGTGGAGCGCCACCTCGCCGCCCGCCGCGGCGGGCTGGAGACGGTGGTGAGCGACGAGCGCGCGGGCCTGCGCGACTCCGGCGGCGGGATCGCCCACGCCCGCGCCCTGCTCGGCGACGGCCCGGTGTTCGTGGCCAACATCGACAACGTCTGGATCGAGCGCGGCGAGCCGGCGCTGGAGACGCTGAAGCGCACCTGGGACCCGGCGCGGATGGACGTGGCGATCATGGTCGCCCCCCGCGACGCCTGCTACGGCTACGCCCGGCCGGAGGGCTTCCTGCGCGACGCGCAGGGGCGGCTGACGCACTCCAACGCCCCCGACCCGCCGCCGCCGTTCAACAACCCGGGCTTCCAGATCCTCAAGCCGCAGGTGGTCGCGGGCGAGGGGGCGTTCTCCATCCTGCCGATCTGGAAGCGGCTCGCGGCGGAGGGGCGGCTCTATGGCGCGGTGACGACGGCGGAGATCATCCACGTGTCGTCGCCGCCGGACGTGGCCTACGCAGAGGGGCGGTTGGCGACCGCGTGAGAGGCTCCCCGCCGACGTTGACGGGCGCGGCAGCGCCCTTCCCCTCACAACTCCACACCTCGTGTGTGGGAGAGAGCCCTTCATCTCATGGAGGCCATGACCGGGTAAGCGGAAAGCGTTGTCAAGGACGACCAGCTATGCTGGTCGCCGCGGAGCGGCAGGCTTCGCCCGTCCTTGACAACGCTTTCCGCTTACCCTCCGCTGCCTCCAAGAGATCAAGGGCTCTCTCCCGCACCTCAGGTGCGCTCTTTCCAGGGGAGGGCTGCCGCCCGGCTGACGGAGGGTGGCGGCCTTGAGCGATACGCTCGACCTGTTCGGCGACGCGCCTTCGAGGCCGCCCGATGACGTTCCCCCGGCTGCTCCGGCGCTCACGCCGATAACGGCGACGGGGGCGCAGCACGGCCTCTTCGCCGCCCCCGCCCCGCGCTGGTTCACGGTCGCCCCGCACCGCCCGTTCCTGCACGACCTCGCCGCGGGCCTCCTCGCCGAGTTGGAGCCGCACGGGCCGGACGCCCTGTCCGAGGCGGTCGTGCTCACCCCGACCCGCCGCGGGGCGCGGGCGCTGGCGCAGGCGTTCGTCGGCGCGGCGGGCGGGCGGGCGCTGCTGCTGCCGCAGATCCGCGCGCTCGGCGACCTGGACGAGGGCGAGCCGCCCTTCGAGCCCGGCGAGATCGCCGCCGACCTGCCGCCCGCCGTCACGCCGCTGCGCCGCCGCTTCGAGCTGGCGCGCCTCGTGGCCGAGCACGGCGACGACCTGGGCCGCCGCCCCGACGCCGCGGGCGCCCTCGACCTCGCCGACGCCCTGGCCGGCTTCCTCGACTCCTGCGCCATCGAGGAGGTGGACCCCCGCGAGCGCCTGCCCGGCCTCGCTCCCGCCGAGCTGGCCCGCCACTGGGCGCTCTCCCGCGACTTCCTCGCCCTGGCCGTGGAGGCCTGGCCCAAGCGGCTCGAGGCGCTCGGCCTCGTGGACGTCACCGTGCGCCGCACGCAGCTCCTGCGCGTGCTGGCCGTGCAGTGGCGCGCCCATCCGCCCGCGCACCCGCTGGTCGCCGCCGGCTCCACGGGCACGGCGCCCGCCACCGCCGACCTGCTGGCGGTGGTCGCCGCCTGCCCGCGTGGGGCCGTGGTGCTGCCGGGGCTGGACCTGGAGCTCGGCGACGACGTGTGGGGCCTCCTGCCCACGGCCGACGGCGAGGCGCACCCGCAGGGCGCCATGGCGCGCCTCCTGGCGCGGGCGGGCGTGGCGCGGGCGGCGGTGCGCCGCTGGCCGGGGTCGGAGCCGGCCGCCGCCTTGGTGGGCGCGATCGCCCGCGCCCGCGTGCTCAACGAGGCCCTGCGCCCGGCCGTAGCGACGGAGGACTGGCTGTCGGTGATCGCCGACTTCCAGCGCCAGGGCGAGCCCGCCGGGGTGAACCCCCTGCTGCGCGGGCTGGAGGGCCTGGCCGTGCTCGCCGCCCGGGACGAGGAGGACGCCGCCGCCCAGGCCGCCGTGCTCCTGCGCGAGGCGTTGGAGACACCAGGGGCCACCGCCGCCCTCGTCACGCCCGACGCGGCCCTGGCGCGCCGCGTCTCCGCCCGCCTGGAGCGGTGGGGCGTGCGCGTGGACAACTCCGCCGGCTCGCCGCTGGCCGGCTTCCCCGCCGGCGTGCTGCTGGCGCTGCTGGCGCGCGCCGTCGCCGACCCCCTCGACCCGGTGAACCTGCTGGCGCTCGCCAAGCACCCGCTGACGCTCGGCGGCCTGCGCGCGAGCCACCTGGACCGCGCGCGCCTGCGCCTGGAGCGCCGCGGCCTGCGCGGCCCCCGCCCAGCCGGCTGGACCGCGCTGGACGTGCGGCTGGAGGGCGAGGCCGACGCC
>CAXTCO010000304.1:0-3170 GCA_964242255.1 uncultured Caulobacteraceae bacterium
GGTGGAAGCGGTAGGGGCCGATGGAGAACACCGCCGCCTCCGACTGCTCGTGCGAACGCAGCTGGGCTCGGACGCGCGCCAGCAGCACGGCGAAGCGGAACGGCTTGGTCACGTAGTCGTCCGCTCCCGAGTCGAGGCCGCGGATGGCGTCGGCGTCCTCCGCCGCGCCCGTGAGCATCAGGATGGGCGCGGCCGTGCCGGCCTGGCGCAGGCGGCGGCACAGGTCACGGCCGTCGCCGTCGGGCAGGTCCACGTCCAGGATCAGGAGGTCCGGCCGCGCCGCCTGGGCCGCCTCGAAGCCCGCCTGCGCCGTCGCGGCCTGGACGACGCGGAAGTCCTCCAGCTCCAGCTGCTCGGCCAGCGCCTCGCGCAGGTCGGCGTCGTCATCGACCACCAGCAGGGTGCGCGCCTGCGCCATCGGCGTCTCCAGCTTGCGGGGGCGGGGCGGCCCCCCTAGGTTCCGCCGCCTTCCGCTCCGCCCCTAAGTCGCCCCGCCGCCCGCCGAGATCAACGGCCCCGGTCGGGCCGCGAAAGCCCCGACCCCGCCATGGCCACCGCCTCCGCCCTCCTGCAGGTGATGATCGACGCGGCGCGCAAGGCGGGCCGCCGGCTGAAGCGCGACTTCGGCGAAGTCGGCGAGCTGCAGGTCAGCCGCAAGGGCCCCAGCGACTTCGTCAGCAAGGCCGACCTGCAGGCGGAGGAGACGCTGGTCGCCGAGCTCTCCAAGGCGCGACCAGGCTACGGCTTCCTGGCCGAGGAGCGCGGCGTGGTGGAGGGCACGGACAAGACCCACACCTGGATCATCGACCCCTTGGACGGCACCACCAACTTCCTCCACGGCCTGCCGCACTTCGCGGTGAACATCGCCCTGGAGCGGCGCGACGCGGGCGTGGTGGCGTCCGTCACCTACAACCCCGCCACCGACGAGCTGTTCTGGGCGGAGAAGGGCCGGGGCGCCTGGCTCGGCGACACCAAGCGCCTTCGCGTGGCCGCGCGGCGCACCCTGGGCGACGCCCTCCTGGCGACGGGCATCCCCTTCCAGGGCAAGCCCGGCCACGCCCGCTTCCTCAAGGAGCTGCACCAGTTCAGCGCGCGGGTGGCCGGGGTGCGCCGCTACGGCTCGGCCGCGCTGGACCTCGCCTACGTCGCCGCCGGCCGCTTCGACGGCTACTGGGAGCGCGACATCAAGCCGTGGGACGTGGCGGCGGGATCGCTGCTGGTCACCGAGGCGGGCGGGACCGTCGCCACCGCCGACGGCGCGCCCTGGACCTCCGCCGAGCCGGACATCTGCTGCGCCAACCTGGACCTGCAGCCGCTGCTCCTGGAGCGGATCGCCGCCGCGGCCGCCTGAGGGCGTCAGGCGCGGCCAGGCCGCGCTGGGCCGAGGGGGTGCGGTGCGCTATGTTCCGCCCATGGCCCCCGACCCCGAAGCGCTGACCGCCCGCGCCCTCGCGCACCTGGAGCGGCTCGTCGCCTTCGACACCACCTCGCGCAACTCCAACCTGGAGCTGGTCGGCTACGTGGAGGCCGAGCTCGGCGCCCTGGGGATCTGCGGGCGCCGCGTCCCCAACGCGGACGGCGCCAAGACCAACCTGCACGCCACGGTCGGCCCGGCCGTGGAGGGCGGCGTCGTGCTCAGCGGCCACACGGACGTGGTGCCCGTGGACGGCCAGCTCTGGACCAGCGACCCCTGGACCCTGACCCGCCGCGGCGAGCGCCTGCACGGGCGCGGGACGTGCGACATGAAGGGCTTCCTCGCCCTGGCCCTCGCCGCCGCGCCGCAGGTGCTGGCCGCCCGCACCTCCCGCCCCGTCCACCTGGCCTTCTCCTACGACGAGGAGGTCGGCTGCCTGGGCGCGCCCGACATGATCGCCGAGCTGGTGCGAGACCTGCCCCGCCCCGCCGCGGTGATCGTGGGCGAGCCCACCGACATGCAGGCGGTGGGCGGCCACAAGGGCATCGCCACCTTCACCCTGGCGGTGCGCGGTCGCGAGGCCCACTCGTCCCTGCCCGAGCACGGCGTGTCGGCGATCATGGAGGCTGTGCCGCTGCTCGCCCGCCTGCACGCCCTGGCCGAGCGCCTGCGCGGCGAGGCGCCCGCCGGCTCGCCCTTCGACCCGCCGTACCCGACGCTCACCGTGGGCGTGCTGAAGGGCGGCACGGCCGGCAACATCCTGGCGCGCGAGTGCGAGGCCCTGTTCGACCTGCGCACCCCGCCCGGGACGGACCCGCTGCAGGTGCTCGCCCCCTTCCTGGCCGAGGTGCGCGCGGTGGACGCCCGCCTCAAGGCGCGCGCGCCGGAGGCGGGGGCCAGCGTCCACCGCCGCTCGCTCACCCCCGCCCTCGCTCCGGAGCGCGTCGACGGCCGCGAGGGGGCGGCCGAGGCCCTGGCCCGCCGCCTGGCCGGCGACAACGGCGAGGAGCGCGGCGTCAGCTACGGCACCGAGGCCGGCCAGTTCCAGGGCGCGGGCTTCTCCACGGTGGTCTGCGGCCCGGGCTCCATCCAGCAGGCGCACCAGGCGGACGAGTACGTCGAACTGGAGCAGATGCGGCGCGGCGGCGCCTTCATGGCCCGGCTGGTGGAGGCGCTGGCCTGATCACCGCGCCCGCGGCACGGGAAACGCGGGCATCGCCCCGATCGCGTCCGCGTCGGCCGTGTCGGCGCCGGGCTTGACGAAGGTCATGGTCAGGCGGCCGAGGGGGAGGCCCCACTTGGACACCTCCGAGCGGTTCTGCACCACCGGCCCCACCCGGTTCAGCCGCATGTCGAAGCGCAGCCGGTTCAGCCCGTGGCCGCCAGGCATGTCGGCGACATAGACCATGCGCGCCGCCGAGCCCTGCGCCAGCAGCCGGCCGGGCGACGGCGTGTTCTCCGCCCGCGCCGTCCAGGCGCCCCCGCCGTCGCGCGAGAAGCGCCAGGTGCGCTCCCACCGCTCGCCGGTGTCGTAGGCGAAGCGCTCGCGCAGCGAGAGGCCGTCCGCCGTGCGCACGCCCAGCAGCCAGGTGCGGAAGCCGAAGCGGGGGCGGCCCAGGGCGTCGAACACGCCGTAGGCGTCGGTGCGGCCCTCGAACCAGACCTCCGGGTCGAAGGCGGGCTCCCCCGCCAGGGGCTGCGGCGCGGGCGCGGCGCAGGCGGCGGGCGCCGCGCCGACGGCGGCGAGGCCCAGGGC
>CAXTCO010000305.1:0-3156 GCA_964242255.1 uncultured Caulobacteraceae bacterium
CCCCTGCCGCCGGCGGAGGCGGAGGCCTTCGTCGACGGGCTGGTGCGCCAGGCGGCCGCGGACCGGCCGCTGGCCGGCGTCGCGGTCGCGGTGGTGCAGGGCGGCCAGGTGGTGCTGGAGCGCGGCTACGGCCTCGCCCGCGCCGGCGCCCCGGTGGATCCGCGCGCCACCCTGTTCCGCCTGGGCTCAATCTCCAAGGTGTTCACCTGGATCGAGGTGCTGAAGGCCGTCGAGGCGGGCCGCCTGCGGCTGGACGCGCCCGTGAACACGGCCCTGCCCCGCGCCCTGGCCGTGCCCGACGACGGCTTCCGCGCCCCCGTGCGGCTGCGCAACCTGCTCACGCACGACGCGGGCTTCGAGAGCCGCGAGTTCGGCCGCCTGTTCCGTCCCGACCCGGACGCCCGCCGCCCCCTCGCGGAGACGCTCGCCGCGGAGCGGCCGCACCGGGTGCGCGCGCCGGGCGACATGCCGACCTACTCCACCTACGGCGCGGCGCTCGCCGGCTTCATGGCGGCGGACGCGGCGCACGAACCGTTCGACCGGCTGGTGGACGACGACCTGCTGCGGCCGGCGGGCCTGCTGCACACCAGCTTCGGCGAGCCTGGGCCGGCGCGCGAGGGCCTGCCCGCCCCCCTGAGCCCCGCCCTCGCCGGCGCGCTGGCCGAGGGTCACGCCTGGACGGGCCGCGGGATGCGCACCGAGCCCTTCGGCTACGCGGGCGGCTGGGCGCCCGCGCTCTCCGCCGTGTCCACGGCCGACGACATGGCGCGGTTCATGCTGGCCCTCCTGGCGGGCGGGCGGGCGCCCGGATCGGGCGCGGCGCTGTGGGGCTCGCGCACGGACGCGGCCCTGCGCACGCCGCTGTCACCCGGCTGGGCGCACGGGCTGATGATCTACGACCTGCCCGGCGGTTTCCGCGGCTTCGGCCACGACGGCGCCGCGCCGGGCTTCCGCACCCGGCTGGTGACGGTTCCGCAGCTGAACCTGGGCGTGTTCGTCGCCGCCGACAGCGACACGGCCGAGCGGCTGACGCAGACCCTGCCCGAGCTCTTGGTGCGGCGCTTCTACGCCGGGCCGCCGCCCGTCGCGCCCGCCGCCGCCCTGGCCGACGCGGCCGCCTACGAGGGCGTCTACGTCTCCACGCGGCGCACCTACCACGGGCTGGAGGGCTTCGTGGACCGGCTGACGCGCCTCTACGCCGTGCGCGCCGAGGTCGGCGGGGCCCTGGCCGTGTTCGGCCCGGGCGGGGGCCGCCGCTGGTTCGCCACGCCCACGCGGGGCCGCTTGGTGTCCGCGGATGGGGCCGGTGCCCCGCTGGTCTTCCTGTTCGACGGGGCGGGCCGGCCGCGCGCCTTTCTCGACCCCGCCGGCCAGTGGGGCGCCGAGCGCGTGGACGGCCTGCACCGCCCGCTGACGCTGGCCGTCGCCGCGGGGCTGGCGGAGCTCGCCTCCCTGCTGACGCTGGCGGGCCTGTTCGTACGCGACGCGCGGGAGTACCGGCAGAGTGAGACCCAGCGCACCGCCAGCCGCCTGCAGAGCTTCACCGCCCTCCTGTGGGTCGTCGCGGCGGGGCTGTTCGCCGCCTTCGCCGTCACCGCCGGCCGCGAGGGCCTGCTCCAGCGCCGCTGGCCCGACCCGTGGCTCGTGGGCGCGTCCTGCTGCGCGCTGGGCGCGACGCTGCTGACGCTGGCGCAGCTGGCGCAGCTGCCGGGCGCCCTGTCGAACGCGCGGCGGATCCAGGGTTGGGGCGCTTGGCGCAAGCTGCGCCACACGGTGACGATCCTGGTGTTCGCCGCCTTCGGCTTCGTGCTGCTGGGCTGGGGCGCGCTGGAGCCCTGGTCGAGCTGACGCCGCCGCCGGTCAGGCCCGCTCGCCGGGCCGGTGCGGCGTCACGCGGATGGTGATGCGCTCGCGCTCGCCCGGGCGGCGCTCCACCAGGAGGCGTCCCACCTGCATGTCGTCGTGGAAGGCGTAGCCCTTGATGGCGTCCAGCAGCGCCTTGGCGAGGTTGTCGAGGTCGAGCCAGGGCGCCTCGCCGGTGAACTCCATGTCGATCTCGACGGCGTAGTCGCCCCAGGCGGGCCGCCGTCCCCGCCACTCCTTGCGGAAGAACTCGTAGAGCAGGGGCTTGTAGTAGCGGGCCTGGGTGGTCAGGCCGTCGACGGCGATCTCCAGCGCCGGCCCGCTCTCGCGCGCCCTCACCTTCCCCGTGCCGACCCACCCCGTCATGCCGCTTCCTTAAGCGTGCGGCGCACCCTATGTCCCTGTCGTCGTCCACACATCGAAAGGAGGTGATCCAGTGTCTCACTGTCTCCATATGCGGTCGCAACGCGTGGCCTGGAGCCTTGTCACCGGGGTTTCCGCCTGACGGTCCTGTTGGACTGACCAGGTTCGGGTCCGCGGCCGCGACCGCGGCCAACGACAGTGCGGGGCCGCCCCGGGGAGACCCGGGACGGCCCTACTCGTCTCCGGCGGGCGTGGCGGTGAAGACGAACGGCACGTCCACGACCGTTCCTGCGGACGCAGCCTCCGGAGGGATCCGCATCGCCTTGGCGGCCTTAAAGGCCGTACCGCCGAAGCCGTGTCCCGCCGGACTCTCCGCCCTCAAGGCGCAACCAGCGAGGGCTCCTCGCCCGTCGGCCTCACACAGCACAACAACGCGCCCATCCGCGTCGGCGAGGACGGAGGTCGCGGGCAAGGTGACGGTCGCGACCACCTGAGCGGGAGCCTGCAGCGCGAGCATCACGCACTCTTGGCGCTGTCACCGCCCGTCACCTCGTATTCCGCGCCCGTGACCATGGCGGCGGCGTCGGAGGCCAGGAACACGGCGGCCGGGGCGATGTCGTCGGGCTGGAGCCAACCGACCTGCATCGGCACGGTGGGCTTGCGCACGTCCCACGCCTGCTGGGCTGTGGGGTGCTCCGGCGGCTTCCGGCCCGTCTCGGCCATGCTGTTGGTGAAGCGCTTCTCGTAGCGGGTCAGCGGGGTGTCGACGAGGCCGGGGATCAGGCAGTTGACCGTGATATTGTACTCGCCGAGCTCCAGCGCCGCCGACTTCATCAGCCCGATGATGGCGTGCTTGCTGGCCGAGTAGCTGGCCCCGTTCTTGGTGCCGTGCTTGCCCTGCATGGACGACAGCAGGATCAGCCGGCCCTT
>CAXTCO010000306.1:0-3155 GCA_964242255.1 uncultured Caulobacteraceae bacterium
CCGGGGCGGCGCGTCGGGCCGGCGGCGGTCGGCGAGGGCGCGCGGCGGCAGGGCGCCCAGGGTGCGGCCGACGGCGTCGATGACGACCGCCTCGTCCACGTCGCCCACCACCGTCACCTCCAGCGCGGCCTGCGTGAGCGCGGGCTTGAGGGCGGCGGCGAGGTCGGGGGCGGTCAGGCCCTCCAGCTGCCCGCGGGTGGGCGGATCGACCACGTGGGGCTTCAGCATCTGGGCGTCCAGCGCCAGCTCGGCCGCTCGGGCGGGGTCGATCCGGTTCTCCTTGTCGTAGGAGGCGGCCAGGGCGGGGATGGGGGTCGCCATCTCCGGCCGGAAGCCGGGGTCGGAGAGGAAGGCCGCCAGCACCTGCAGCTCGGTCGCAAGGTCCGCCGGGCGCGTCCAGCCGGCCAGGGTGAACTCGGTGCGGCCGATGGCCAGCGAGGCGTTCCAGATGCGCGCCTGCAGGGCGCGGCCCACGCCGTCCGCGTCCAGCCGGCCCAGGCCCCCCTCCGACAGGGTGGCCGCCGCGGCGAGCGCCGCCGGCTGGCGCGCGGCCGGGATCTCCCCCTGCCCCGCACCGAAGCTGATCCGCACGTCGACGCGGTTCCTGGTGAAGGCGACCCGCTTGACGTTCAGCCGCACGCCGTCGGCGAAGGTCACGCGGTCGAAGCCGAAGTCGGCCACCGTCTCGCGGCTCGCCACGGCGCCGGGCGGCCCCATATCCGCGTAGGGCCAGGCAGGCGCGGGCTCGTCGGCGGGGGCGGAGGGCTCGGGCCCGCCGAGGCCGGCCAGCCATTCCGACCTCACCGCCTCCGTCGTCACAGGCGTGGTGGAGAGCACCATCAGCGCCGGGCCGCCCGGCCGCGTCCAGCGGCGGCGGAAGGCGTCGGTGGCCGCCGCCGCGGTCAGCGCGGGCTCGGCCAGGGCGAAGGTGCGGGCGGACTCGGCGGGCGTGGTGAAGGGCCGCCCGTCGATCTCGGCGGTGAGCAGCTGCGAGGCGAGCCCGCGGCTGTCGCGCGTGTCGCCCTGCGACTCCGCGGTCTGCACCAGGGCGGCGAGCTCGGCGCGGCCCCGGTCGGCCTCGGCGGGTGTCAGGCCCCAGCGGTCGAGCCGGCGCGCCTCGAGCTGAAGCGCGTCCATCGTCTCGCTCCAGCGGCCCGCCTTGGGCGCGGCGGAGAGGCAGGTGTAGTCCGCCCGCCGCCAGGAGGTGCTGTCCGAGGCGGCCGAGGAGGTGAAGGGCGCGTCCGGCGCGCGCTGGATGCGCCGCAGCCGCAGGCGCAGGGCGTCTAGCCAGAGCGCGTCCAACGCCTCGCGCGTCCAGGCGGCGCGGCCGGGCGGGAGCACGGGATCGCGCGGGGCGACGCGGCACACGCGCACCAGGCCCTGGGTGAAGTTGGGCGTGGTGATCGCCAGGGCGGCGAGGGGCCGGTCGGGATCGACGGCGCCCGGCGGCGGATCGACCGGCGGGGGCGAGGGCGCGCGCCAGCCGCCGAAGGCGCGCTCCAGCCGCGCCCGCATGTCGCGCACGTCCACGTCCCCCACGATCACCAGGCGGGTGCGATCGGGGCGGTACCACCTGTCGTGGAAGGCTTTCAGCGTCGCCGCGTCGAGCTTGGCGACGTTCTCCTTGGAGCCGCCCGGCGAGAGGCCCGCGACGCGCACGCCCGGCGCGCTGAAGCGCGCCATCACGTCCTCCACCTCCGTGGAGCCGGTGCGGCGCAGGGCGATCTCCTGCTGGATCACGCCCTTCTCGCGCTCGGCCTGGGCGGGGTCGAAGGTCAGGCCGTCGCCCACGTCGCGCAGCCAGTCGAAGGCGAGGTCCAGCTTGGCGGGCGTCACCTGCGGGATGTCGAACACGTAGAGCACGCCGCTGACGTCGGTGAAGGCGTTCTGGTCGCGGCCTGCGCCGATGCCGGCGGCGGCGAACCTGGCCTCCGCGCCGTCGCCCGGGAAGCGGCGCGACCCGTCGAAGGCCATGTGCTCGACGAAGTGCGCTCCGCCGCGCTCGGCCGCCGTCTCCAGGCCCGCGCCGGCGTCCACCTGCATGCGGACGGACACCTCCTGGCGCGGGGTGCGGTTGGGCAGGATGACGTAGCGCAGGCCGTTGCGCAGCACGCCGCGCACCAGCGCCGGGTCGGGCGCGGCGAGGTCGCGGTCGGGCGCGGCGGCGGCGCACAGGGGCAGGACGAGGGCGAGCGCCGCGAGGCGCAAACGCGTCACGAGGGGCGTCACTCTGGCGCGAGGCTCCGGGCCGGCGGATGGATGGGGGCGGCTCAGGACGCGCTTACGGCCGCCCGGAGGCGCGCCGCCGTCACGCGGGCTTGCGGAAGCGGAAGGCGGACTGGTCCGTCCCGCCGCCGACGGCGGGGGCCGCGGCGAGCGCCAGGTCGGACAGGACGGCGGCGGTCGGACGCATGGAGCGCTCTCAAGGGACGGGAGGCGCGCAGCCCCGGCGTGTCGCGGCCGAGCTTTTGCGCGCTCAGGCGAGCGGCGTCCACTCCTCGCCGGGCGGCAGGGGGGCGAACACGGCGTTGAGCAGGGCGGGCGTGACCTCCTCCATCGTGGGAGGGCGCCAGCGGGCGGCGCCGTCCTTCTCCACGATCAGGGCGCGCACGCCCTCCCGGAAGTCGGGCGCGGCGACCACGCGCGCCGCGAGGCGGAACTCGGCGGCCATCTCGGCGGCGAAGTCCGGCATGGCCGCGCCTTCGCGCAGCTGGCGGAAGGTCACGGCCAGGGAGAACGGCGACTTGGCGGCCAGCACGTGGCCCTGCGCCCGCCCCCATTCCCCGTCGTCGGCCCCGAGGGCGTCGGCGACGGCGGCGAGGCTGTCGCCGCCGAACAGCCGGTCGACGTCGTCCTGCACGGCGGCGAGCGGGGGCCGGCCGGCGTCGGAGCCGTGCTCGGTCAGGATCGTCTCCACGGCGGCGGGGTCGGCCAGCACCGCCGCCTTGAGCGCCTCGACCCGCCCGCTCTCGACGTGGTCGGTGGCGACGGCCGTCAGCAGGCAGTCGGCCGCCTTGAGCCGCGCCCCCGTCAGCGCCAGCCACATGCCGACCGCGCCGGGCATGCGCGGCAGGAACCAGCCGCCGCCCACGTCGGGGAACAGGCCGATGCCCGTCTCCGGCATGGCGAACACGGTGCGCTCGGTGGCGACGCGG
>CAXTCO010000307.1:0-3145 GCA_964242255.1 uncultured Caulobacteraceae bacterium
TCACCGCGTCGACGGTGAACGGGTCGCGCTTCCACTTGAACCACGGCCCTTTCGGGCGCCCGCCCTCGTAGACGCTGTCCCACCGCTTCAGCATCAGCCCCTCGGCCGATGAGGGGTCGCCGTCGGGCGGGTCCGCGCGGTCGTGCGCCAAGCCCTCCCACGTCGTGAAGGGCACCAGGGGCGAGAGGTCCATGCGCGAGCCCCCGTGCTCGGCCGCATGCCGGGCGACGAACGCCTCCAGCCGCCGCCGGCGCTCGGCGAAGGGCAGCCCGCGCAGGTCCTCGCCCGCCTCGGACAGCAGGTCGTAGGCGCGGATCGCGGCCGGGTAGGCGGCCATCGTCTTCGCGTCGACCGCCTTGCGGTTCAGCCGCTGCTGCATGTCGCCGAACGGGGCCACGCGCAGGGCGCCCGCCTCGTCCGGCCGCATCACCAAGAGCTCGCCGTCGATCACCCCGTCGAAGGCGAGGGCGGACATCAGGTCGGGGAAGGCGCGGCCGATCTCGTCGCCCGTGCGGCTCCACAGGGCCGCGACGCCGCCCTCGCGCACCGCCTGCACGCGCACGCCGTCCCACTTCCACTCGGCCGCGTAGGCGGCCGGGTCGAGCTTGGGCAGGTCCGCCGCCTCGTCCAGGGGCTGGGCGAGCATCACGGGGCGGAAGCGGCCGGGGCTGTCCGGGTCCGGACGCGGTCCGCGGCCCTCGAGCCAAGCGAACAGTTCGGCGTAGGGCGGCTCCACGGCGTGCCACACTTCCTCGATCTCGCTCACCTCCACCGTGTGGCCGTAGGAGGGGGCGAGGTCGGCGGCGGCGGTCTTGGCGAGGCGCGCGGAGAGGCCCACGCGCAGCTCGCGGGTGAGGAGCTTCAGGAGCGCCCATCGGCTGTCGGCGTCGCAGGCGTCGAGCCAGCCCTCCAGCAGGGCGGGCGTCGCGGCGCGGTGCGAGGTGCGCAGGGCGTCCACCACCTCCTGCAGGTCGGGCTCGCGGTTCGCGCCGGGCTTGGACGGCCAGACCAGGGCCACCGTGTCGGCCAGGTCGCCGACGAAGTCGTAGCTCCAGCCGAGCAGCACCGGGTCCATCCGGCTCTCGACCAGCTTGCGGATCATGGCCGGCTTGGCGCTGTCGAAGGCGAGGCCGCCCGTCAGCGCCGCCAGCGCCCAGCCGCGCTCCGGGTCGGGCGTGTCGTGCAGGAAGTCGCGCACCAGCCGCAGCTTGGCGTTGCGGCTGTTGCTGAGCTGCACCCGGTCGAGGAGGGCGGCGAAGGCCTGCATGCGGCGGACTCAATGCGCAGCTTGGCCGGGCGTGCCGCGCCGGGCGCCGTGTGTGCGGAACGGGGGGGGACCACCGTGCTCGGGCGCGTCAAGGCCCGCTCCGCTTCGCTTCGCTCTACGGCCTTGACCCGCCCTGCGGCGGCGGACGCGGGGCGTCCCGCAGTAAGTGTTCAACGGCCTGCGGCGTGTCGAACACAGGGCTGAGGCGCGCCCGGGCTTGGGCCTGCCCGCTGCGCCGCCTGCTCCGGCGTGACCTGTCGCTTCGACCGCGGCCGCAGCCCTTGCTGGCATGAAGCCCTGTGTTCGACGCGCCGCAGGCCGCGTTGAACTTTGGAGGAACGCCCCGCGTCCCGACGCCCAAGCGTCAGCCGCCGCGCGCAGGGCGGGTCAAGGCCGGAGAGCCGAAGGCGTGCCTTGACGCGCCCGAGCACAGTGGCCCCCACCCCCACCCACCCGCCGCGTCCAAGGCGAACGCGCCCTTAACCGTCGGGGCTCCCTGATGCGCGGGCGGGTCGGCCGGAGCGGCGGGCCTCCTCCAGCAGAAGCCTCCGGAGCGCGACGCACCATGACGGAAGCCACAGCGCACAGCCCGCGGATGGACCCGCGATACTGGCCCGCCCTGCGCGCCAAGCTGATGTCGGACCCGGCGCTGGTCGGGAACGACCCCGAGCTCCTGGCCGCCCTGAACCTGCGCCCGGCCGCCGCCAACCTCGTCGAGTTCGGCCCCGCCGCCCTCGCCCGCCTGGAGCACGCCCGCGCCGCCGAGGCCGACGCCCGCGCCGAGATCGCCGGCCTGGCCGAGGCCAACTTCGCCGCCCAGGCGCAGACCCACGCGGCCGTGGTCGACCTCCTGGAGGCGCGCTCCGCAGCCGACCTGGCCGCGCGGGTGGACGAGGCGGCCCGCGCCCGCTTCGGCCTGACCGCGGGCGTGCTGGCGGTGGAGGGCCCGCCGCCGCAGGGCTGGCGCACCCTGCCGCCGGGTTTCGTGGACCACCTGCTCGGCGCGGCCGGCTGGCGCTTCGGCGGCCCGGTCGCCTCCGAGCCCCTGTTCGGCGCCCTCGCCCCCGCCGTGCGCAGCGGCGCGCTGGTGCGGATGGCGCTGTGGGCGGACGGGCGCGCGGGGCTGGTCGCCTTCGGCTCGCCCGACCCGCAGGGTTTCACCGCCGACATGGGCGGCGAGCTGGTCGCCTTCCTGGCGCGGGTGGTGGAGCGCACGGCCGAGCGCTGGCCGCTCCTGGGCGGATGACGGACGCCGCGGCGTCGCTGGACGCCTGGATCGACCACCTGGCGCACGAGCGCCGCGCCTCGCCGCGCACCCTGGAGAGCTATCGCGCCGGCGTGGGCGCCTGGCTCGCCTTCCTCTCCCGCCACCGCGGCGAGGTGCTGACGCAGGCCGCCCTGGGGAGCGCCTCGCCCGCCGAACTGCGCGCCTACCTCGCCTTCCGCCGCACGGACGACCCCGCCACCGGCTCGCGCGCCCTCCAGCCCCGGTCCCTGAGCCAGGCCCTGTCGGCGGTGCGCAGCTTCCATCGCTGGCTCGACCGTCGGCGCGGCGTGGAGAGCCCGGGCGTGGCGGGGGTGCGCGGGCCGCGGGTGAAGCCGTCGCTGCCCCGCCCGCTCTCCGTGGGCGCCGCCCTGGGGACCCTGGCGGAGGCGCGGGACGTGCGGCCCGAGCCGTGGGAGGCGGCGCGGGACGCGGCGGTGCTGGCGCTGCTCTACGGCTGCGGCCTGCGGATCTCGGAGGCGCTTTCGCTGACCGGCGCCGACCACCCCCTGCCCGAGACGCTGCGCATCACCGGCAAGGGCGGCAAGACGCGCCTCGCGCCCGTGCTGCCGGCCGTGCGCGAGGCGGTGGACGCCGCCGTGCGCGGCCAGCCC
>CAXTCO010000308.1:0-3144 GCA_964242255.1 uncultured Caulobacteraceae bacterium
CCCGCGACGCCCGCCGCCCGCACGACGCGGCGCGCGCCTACGCGGCGGCGGTGGCGGTCGCGCCCGGGCTGGAGCCGATCTGGGTGCAGCTCGGCCACATGCGCAAGGACTCAGGCGACCTGCGCGGGGCGGAGGAGGCCTACCGCCGCGCCCTCGCCCTGGACGGGGCCAAGGCGGACACCTGGCTCAACCTGGCCCTGGCGCTCAAGCTCGACGGCCGGCTGCAGGAGGCCGCCGACGCCTACGCGGCCGCCGCGCGGATCGACCCGGCCCAGGGCGACCCCCGCACCGAGCTGGCGAGCCTGGCCGAGCGCGGCGTGCGCCCCGGTGTCGCGGGGCCGGTCCCGGCCCCGCCTGCCTCTGCGGTCGTTCCTACCACCGCGGCGCGCTCCGCCGCCCGAAAGCCGCCGTCCCTGCTCGACGAGGCGCTGGCGCTGGTCGACGGGCGGGCGGCGCGGCGCAAGCGGGGCCGAGCGTTGACGCGCCAAGCCGACGCCCTGCGCAACGCCCGCGACTGGCCGGCCGCCGCCGTCGCCTACCGTCGCGCGCTGGAGGGCGGCGAGGAGCGGCCCGGCGTGTGGGTGCAGCTCGGCCACTCGCTCAAGGAGTCGGAGGACTACGCCGGCGCGGAGACGGCCTACGGGGAGGCCCTGCGCCGCGAGCCCGACAAGGGCGACACGCACCTGAACATGGGCCACCTGCGCAAGCTCCAGAACCGGCCGCGCGAGTCCTACGAGTCCTACAAGCGCGCCGTGGAGCTGGAGCCCGCGCGGGAGGACTGGGCGCGCGAGCTGGTCGCCGCCTCCCGCCGCCTGGAGCGCGAGGCCGACGCCCCGCCCGAGGCCGCGGGCGACCCGGTGCTCGCCTTCCTGCGCGAGGTGGCCCGCGGCGCGCCGGCCGCGCGCACCGTCACCGCCCTTCCGCCCACCGAGCTCGCCCGCGTGGCGGAGGTGCTGGGCGACCTCTCCGGCGCTCCGGCCCTCTCGAACGCTGCGCCCGCGCCCGCCGGGGGGGAGGGCGCCGCCGCCGCGCCCACCATCGCCTTCGACCTCGCCGACCTGCTCGGCTTCTTCCGCCACTCGCGCCTGCCCACGGGCATCCAGCGGGTGCAGATCGAAGCGGTCTCCGCCGCCCTGCGCGAACCGCCGGAGGGGGTGGACGTGAGCATCTGCGCCTTCCAGGAGGCGACGGGCGCCTGGGCCGAGCTGCCCAAGCCGCTGTTCACGGAGGTGGCGCGCCTGGCGCTGGCCTCCGACGACAGCGCCGCCGTCGACTGGCGGCTGGCGGTGGGGCGCCTGGAGATCGCCCAGCAGGCCGCCGGACCCATGGTGTTCCCGCGCGGCGCGACCCTGGTGAACCTGGGCGCCACCTGGGAGCAGGGGAACTACTTCCTGGCGCTGCGCGCGGCCAAGGCGCGCTTCGGCCTGCGCTACGTGCCCTTCCTGCACGACCTCATCCCGGTGTTCGCCGCGGGCTTCCACGTGGAGGACCTGACGCGCGACTTCATCGGCTGGCTCCAGTCGGTGTTGGACCACGCCGACGGCTACCTGACCAACAGCGAGCACACCCTGGCCGACCTGCGCCGCGCCGCTCAGAAGCTCGGCCGCGACGTGCCCGCCGACCGCGCGCAGGTGGTCCCCCTCGACGCCCGCATCGGCTCGGAGACGCAGGACCACGCGGTGGACGAGGAGGTGCTGCGCAAGCACGGCCTGGAGCGCGGCGGCTTCGTGCTGCTGGTCTCGACGGTGGAGCCGCGCAAGCAGCACCTCACCGCGTTCGGGGCCTGGTCGCTGCTGATCCGCGACCACGGCGCGAAGACGCCCAAGCTCGTCTGCGTCGGCCGCCGCGGCTGGCTGGCCGAGCCCGTGTTCGCGCGGCTGGAGGGCGACGCCGCCCTGCGCGACCGCGTCGCCATGCTCTCCGGCGTGCCCGACCACGAGCTGGCCACCCTCTACAAGGCGTGCCTGTTCACCCTCTACCCGTCCGCCTACGAGGGCTGGGGCCTGCCGATCACGGAGAGCCTCTGCTACGGCAAGGTCCCGCTGATCGCCGACACGCCCTCGCTGCAGGAGGCGGGCGGCCCCTGGGCCGAGGTGTTCGAGGGCGGCAGCGAGCGGCGCCTCGCCGCCGCCGCCGAGCGCCTCGCCTTCGACGAGGGAGTCCGCCGCCAGCGCGAGCACCGCATCGCCGAGGGCTTCCGGCCGCGGCCGTGGTCGGCGCTGGCCGCCCAGGTCACCGACGCGGTGGAGCGCTGGCGCGGCGCGGACGGCGCAGGGACCGTGCGCGCCGCCCGGCCTTTCCCGCTGGAGCTCGGGCGCTACTTCGCCCTGGCGCGCAACCGCCGCGTGGTGCTGGGGCCGGAGCTCGGGGTCGGCGAGCCCCTGCGCCGCGGCGACGGCTGGCACCAGCCGGACTGGTGGGGGACCTGGACCAAGCCTGGACCGGCCATGCTCTCCGCCACCTTCCGGCCCGCCCCCGGCCTGGTGCGCGCCTACCTGGGCCTGCGCGGCGGGCCGGAGGGCGGCCGCTTCACCGTGGCCTGCGGCGGCGAGCGCCTCGTGGAGGGGCGGCTGGAGCCCGACCGCGTGCAGTGGGTCTGCCGCACCCTGCCGGAGGGCGTCGGCCGCTCCGGCGAGCTGACGCTGACGGTGACGGGCGAGGCGCAGTGGGGGCTGGCCGGCCGCGAGGAGCCGCGCGTGGGCTCCCTGGGCGTGCTGGGGCTGATGGTGTGCGAGGAGGGCGACCTCCTGGCCCGCAGCGCCTTCGTCGAGGAGCACCTGACCGACCGGCTGGAGCTGATCAGATGACGGATCAGACACTTCCGGGCTGACCATCCCCGAAGGCGGTGCTATGGCCACGCTCCATGAACATGATGGAGCGTGACGCCGGGCCGGCGCTCGTGAGCTACGGCGACAACGAGTTCACCGTCATGCGCCCGGGCCGCCACGTGCTGTGCGCCGTCTCCGGCCGCCGCATCCCGCTGGAGGCGCTGCGCTACTGGAGCGTGCTGCGGCAGGAGGCTTACGCCGGCCCGGCCGAGGCCTCGCGCGCCCTGGGGGAACCCCGTCCGTGACCTCCGCGCCCGACCGTCGCGCCGTTGCGGCCGGGCTGGAGCTGGACGGGGCCGTGCAGGTCACCGCCAGC
>CAXTCO010000309.1:0-3139 GCA_964242255.1 uncultured Caulobacteraceae bacterium
GCGAGGCGGCCCTCGCCCCCGACCTGCTCGCCCACGAGGCGGGTGCGCGCGCCCGCGGCCGCGGCCTGTGGCGCGAGGCCGCCTACCGCGTGCGCCTGCCGGACGAGTTCAGCTGGGCCGACCACGGCCTCGCCCTGGTGGAGGGCCGCGTGCGGCGCGTCTCGTCCGGTCGCGGCCGCCTGGTCCACCTCGACTTCGCGCAGGACTGGCGCGGCGAGGTCTCCGCCGAGATCCCGGCGCGAGCCTTGCGCGACTGGCGCGCGGCCGGCCTCGACCCGCAGGCGCTGCGCGGCCGTCTGGTGCGCGTGCGCGGCGAGGCGGACGGCCTCCACCTCGCCGTGGAGGCGCCCGAGGGCGTGGAGGTGCTGCGGGAGCGGTGACCTTCGACCGCTCCCGCACGAGAGGGGGCGGCCCTCACTTGGCGTGGAACTGGATCACCAGCTGCAACTCGGCGTCGAGGCACTCCTCGGGGTGGTCGCGCGCGACCAGGTCATCCGCGGCGGCCGTGCCCGTGTAGGTCTGGGCGTCCACCAGGGCGCGCAGGCGGCCGCCCGGCAGCACGGGCCCGGCGGGAAAGCCCTGCGCCAGCGGCACGTGCGCCTCGTGGTCGCCGCGCTGCTTCAGGATCACCGAGAGAAGGTTGCCCGAGACCGCCTGCTGCGCCCGTTCGGCGGGCGTGGCGACCACCGCGGCGGCCGAGGCGGGCAAGGGGTCGCCCGTGAGCGTGACCAGCGCCGCGCGCACCCAGCGCCGCTCCGTGTCCGCGTTGGGCCCGACGATGGCGCTGGCGACGCCGTCGATCCGGTCGACCACCACGTCGCCGCCCGACCCCAGCCGGATGTCGAACCACCGCTGCCCGCACTCCCAACTCTCGAAG
Organism: uncultured Caulobacteraceae bacterium; assembly: GCA_964242255.1. Classification (GTDB taxonomy): domain Bacteria; phylum Pseudomonadota; class Alphaproteobacteria; order Caulobacterales; family Caulobacteraceae; genus JASLDZ01. The sequence continues at coordinate 878 of CAXTCO010000309.1, forward strand.
CCCCACGTCGCGCTCTGCGGCGCGGCGGAAGCGCGAGGTGCGGCGAGGGCGGCGGCCGGTGCGTGCAGTCCGGCGAGCAGGGACAGCGCGCGCAGAACGCGCCGGCGGGAAGGGGAACACACGGCGGTGATCTCCGAACGGCACGCCGCACGCGCGCGACGCTCAACCTCCGATGGTGACTGCAGGCTCCGTGCCGCTCCAGCAAGGCTGGAGCGCGCCCTCGGTCTCCTCCGCCCAATCCACCCACGGCCGAGATCTCCGGAGGCGGTCAGCTCCCCATGGGCATCCGACCCTTCCGCCCGCACCGCCGCTCGGACGCTGGCGGAGGTTCCGTCCGGCACGACCAGTTTGCCCAAATCGGCCGGCGAGGCGGATCCCAGCCGGATCGAGGTGATCGCCTCCAGTCGCGGGATCAGCGCGGGGCAGGTGGCCGAGTCCGCCCACCGCATGTCGGTCGACCGTCGTCGCCCCGCCGCCCAGGGCGGACACGTCCAGCGTCTTCGTCCGTGGCGTATGCGAAACGACCATCCGCACCGCGATCACCGGCCCGAAGCCGTGGAAGGGCGCGGGTTCGTCCTCGCCGGCGGCGGCCGGGCCGCCCAGCACCCGCGCGGCGAGGGCCGGGCCGCCCAGGGCGCCCAGCCTCCCGAGCACCGCGTCAGGCCGCCTTGCGCAGCGACTTGGTGATCAGCGCCACCGCGCCGTCCCTGTCGGTCTTCTCGATCACCGCCACCTCGCGGGCCATGCGGTCGAGCGCCGATTCGTACAGCTGGCGCTCCGAGTAGGACTGCTCCGGCTGGCTCTCCGCGCGGTGCAGGTCGCGCACCACCTCGGCGATGGAGACGAGGTCGCCCGAGTTGATCTTGGCTTCGTACTCCTGCGCGCGGCGGCTCCACATGGTGCGCTTGATGCGCGCGCGGCCCTTCAGCGTGGTCATGGCCTTGTCGACCACGTTGTCCTCCGCCAGCGAGCGCAGGCCGCTGGCCTTGGCCTTCTTGGTCGGCACGCGCAGCGTCATCTTCTCGTGGTCGAAGGTGATGACGTAGACCTCGAGCGAGTAGCCGGCGACTTCCTGGGTCTCGATGGCGTGCACCTTGCCCACGCCGTGGGCGGGGTAGACGACGGCGTCGCCCACCACGAAGTCGGTCTTGACGCTGGCCAGCGTGGCGGTCTCGCTCATCCGGGAGAAGTCCTGTTCGCTCGAGTTCCGACGCGGGACGATCCGCGCCGGGCCGCCCGCCACGCCGAAGCCTCCGCCCTCCGCCGGCCTGCGAAGGCGGCGGCTCCGTCTCAAGGCGCGCACGCGGCCCTGCCCGGAAGGGTGCGGACGGCTGTTCGACACGGCCGGCGAAACGCGGCGGGAGGGGCGCGAGCAGGCTCGGCGGCCCCCGCGGCCGCGGATGACCATGTAGCACGATCCACAGGCTTTCGGAAGCGCTGCGGCTTAAGGAGGCTTGACGCCGGCTGAACGGCGCGACCGCGCCGGGCGCGTGCGCCCTCCGCGTCTACGACCCCCGGCCGGGCGCGGGGTTGAAATACTTCTCGTACTTGCCCGTCTCGCGTTCGAAGTCGTCGCGGTCCGCGGGGGGGGTGCCTTTCACGGTGATGTTGGGCCAGACCTTGGCGTATTGCGTGTTGACCGTCAGCCACTTGCCGTCAGGATCGTCTTCCGTGTCCGGCTTGATGGCGTCGACCGGGCACTCCGGCTCGCACACGCCGCAGTCGATGCACTCGTCAGGATTGATGGCGAGGAAGTTCTCGCCCTCGTAGAAGCAGTCGACCGGGCACACCTCCACACAGTCCATGTATTTGCACTTAATGCAGGGGTCGGTGACGATGTAGGTCATGGGGCTGCAGGCTGGCGTGGGCCGTCGCGGCGGAGGGGCCGCGGGCGAAGCGCGCACATCCCAAGGGGGCGCGCCGATGTCAACGCCGCGCCGTCAGGCTCCGGCCGCGGGCGCCAAGTCGTGGTAGAGGGCGCGCGCCTCGCAGGCCGGCCCGCGCCGTGCGCCGACGGCCTCCACCCGCACGACGACGGCGCGGCCGCCGGCCACGAACACCAGCAGATCGCCCGGCCGCAGCGGGCGCGAGGGCTTGTCCAGGCGCGTCTCGGTCCCGCCGCGCGTCAGGCGCACGCGGCCCTCCTCGACGGCGCGGCAGGCGAGGGCGCGCGTCTTGAAGAAGCGGGCGCGCCACAGCCATACGTCGGCGCGGCAGGCGTCGCCGTCCGCCGCGCTCACGCCGAGGCGGCCGGGGCGGGGC
>CAXTCO010000310.1:0-3136 GCA_964242255.1 uncultured Caulobacteraceae bacterium
ACGTGGACCGGCGGCGGCGGCGGGCGCGGCCTGGCCGATCCCGACGAGGTGCGGCCGCGCCTGCTCGCGTCGGCGGGCCCGGCGCGGACGCCGCCCGGGGAGCTGACGCTCGCCACCTCGGACATCCGCCGCAACCCGTCCTCACCGAGCTCGCGCCTCAAGACGCTGAGCTACCTGGACAACGTGCTCGCCCGTCGGCGGGCCGTCGCCGCCGGCGCCGACGAGGCGCTCTGCCTGGACACGGCGGGCCGGGTCGCGTGCGCGGCGGCCGGCAACCTGCTGTGGCTGGAGGGCGACCGCCTGTGCACGCCGGCGCCCTCCTGCGGCGTGCTGCCGGGCGTGATGCGGGCCGAGGCGCTCAGGCTCGCCCCGCGCTTCGGGTTGGCGCCGAGCCTGGTGGAGGCCGGACCCGAACGGCTCCACGCCGCCGACGCCGCCCTGGTCACCAACAGCTTGATCGGCGGCGTTCCGGTCCGGTCCGTCGACGGGCGGCCGTTCCCCCCACCGCCGGATCGCGTCGTGGCGCTCTGCGCCGCCCTGTCGCGCTGACCCGGCGCGGCCGAGCCGCGGCGGACCCCAAGAGGCGGATCAGCGGCGGACTTCGTGGGGGACGATGTCGGGCACCCCCTCGTACATGTTTCTCAGGATGACGCCGACCAGGGCGCCGCCGCGCACGGCTTCGAGGTCCCCGATGCGCAGCGAGGGACCCGCGGGCGAGATCCCGTCCGCGACGGACGCCAGAGCATCGATCAGCGGAAGGAAGCTGCTCGTCCCCATGCGTCGGCTTGCATCCCTGCCCGTCAGGCGGGGAAGCTTGGTCCTGTCTCCTACCCCCGCCCGACGCCCGACTGGCGCCGGTGCAGGTCGGCGTAGCGGCCGTCCAGCTGCAACAGCTCCTCATGCGTGCCCGCCTCCACGATGCGCCCGTGCTCCAGGGCGACGATGCGGTCGCATTGGCGGATGGCGGAGAGGCGGTGGGCGATGATCAGCACCGTGCGGCCCTGGGCCATGGCCTTGAGGTTGGTCTGGATGATCTCCTCGCTCTCCGCGTCGAGGGCCGAGGTGGCCTCGTCGAGGATGAGCAGGCGCGGGTCGCCCACCAGGGCGCGTGCGATGGCCAGGCGCTGGCGCTGGCCGCCGGACAGGTTGGCGCCGCGCTCCTCGATCACCGTGTCGTAACCCTGCGGCAGGCGCAGCACGAACTCATGCGCGCCGGCCAGGGTGGCGGCCCGCACCACGAGATCGAAAGGCATGGCGGGCTGGGAGAGGGCGATGTTCTCCCGCACCGTGCGGTTGAACAGGAGGTTCTCCTGCAGCACCACCCCGATCTGGCGGCGCAGCCAGGCCGGATCGACCTGCGCGATGTCGGCGCCGTCGATCAGCACGCGGCCGCCGGCGGGCACGTAGAGGCGCTGGATCAGCTTGGTGAGGGTCGACTTGCCCGATCCTGAGGAGCCCACGATGCCCAGGGTGGCGCCGGCGGGCACGTCCAGGTCGATCTCCTCCAGCGTCCACGGCCCCTCCAGGCCGTAGCGGAAGCGCACGCCTTCGAAGCGCACGTGGCCGCGCACGTCGGGCGGCTGCAGGCGGCTGGCGGCGCCGGGCTCGGTGGGCTGGTTCAGCACGTCGCCGAGGCGCTGGATGGAGATGCGCACCTGCTGGAAGTCCTGCCACAGCTGCGCCATGCGGATCACCGGGCCGGAGACGCGCTGGGCGAACATGTTGAAGGCGATCAGCCCGCCCACCGACAGCTGGTGGGCGATCACCGCCTTGGCGCCGAAGTAGAGGATGGCGACCATGTTCAGCTTGGAGATCAGCTGGATCGCCTGCGTGCCCGTGTTGCCGAGGTTGATCACCTGCTGGCTGGAGACGCTGTAGCCGGCGAGCTGGCGCTCCCAGCGGTCCTGCCACTGGGGCTCCACGGCGGCGGCCTTGACGGTCTGGATGCCGGCGATGCTCTCCACGAGCAGCGCGTTGTTCGCCGCCCCGCGCTCGAACTTCTCGTTGATGCGCGCGCGCAGCGGCTTGGTCACAAGCATGGCCACGATGAAGTAGGCCGGGATGGTCAGCACCGAGATCACGAACAGCGGCAGGCTGTAGAGCAGCATCACCGCCAGGAAGATGATCGTGAACACCGGGTCGACCAGCACCGACAGGGAGGCGTTGGTGAGGAACTCGCGGATGCTCTCCAGCTGGCGCACGCGCATGGCGGTGTCGCCCACCCGGCGCGCCTCGAAGTAGGCCAGCGGCAGGCGCAGGAGGTGCCAGAACAGCTTGGAGCCGAGCTCGACGTCGATCTTCTGGCTGGTCTCGGAGTAGAGGCGCGTGCGCAGCCAGCCGAAGGCGGTCTCCCACACCGACACGGCCGCGAAGCCGAAGGCCAGCACGGTCAGGGTGGACAGGGTCTCGTGCACCAGCACCTTGTCGACCACGTTCTGGAAGAACAGCGGCGCGGCGAGGCCCAAAAGGTTGATCGCCAGCGTGATCAGCAGCACCTCGCCGATCAGGCGGCGGTACTTGACGATCTGGGGGATGAACCAGCTGACGTCGAAGGCGACGTGGCCGGCGTCCAGCGTCTCGCGCGTGGTCACGAGCAGGATCTCGCCCGACCAGACGGCCTCCAGCTGCGGCCGCGTCATCTTGGCGATGTCGCGGCCGGCGTGCTGCACCAGCACGTCCTCGCCCGCCAGGCGGCCGATCAGGAACCAGCGGCCCTCGTGGTCGCGGGCGAGCACGGGCAGGGGCAGGCGCTGCAGGTCGCGCCAGGTGGCGTCGCGGCGCTTGGCCTTCGCGCCCTCGTGGCGGGCGACGAGGCGCATCAGGTCCGTGGCGTCCAGCGGCCGGTGGTGGCCGATGGCGTGGCGCAGCTGGGCGGCCTCGGCCGGGATGCGGTGCATGGCCAGGAGCACGGCCAGCATCTGCGGGCCGCTCTCGTCGGTGGGGGCCGGGAGGTCGGCGAAGCCGTCTGCGGGGGTCATGGCGTGTTCGGCGAGGGGCGTCCGACCGTCCCGGGTACGGGAGCGACGGGGCCGCGGCGGATGAAGTCGGTGGCGATGGGGGCGTCCGCGGCGGGCGCCGCGACGGGGACCACGGCGGGCGCGGGCGCGACGGCCGGCTGCTCCAGCGCGCGCTGCCC
>CAXTCO010000311.1:0-3136 GCA_964242255.1 uncultured Caulobacteraceae bacterium
GCGCCGCCCTCCTCGACGTTCAGGCTCTCCACCACGCCGTCGTTGACGACCATGGAGTAGCGCTTCGAGCGCGCGCCCATGCCGAACTTGGCCAAGTCGGCGTCCAGGCCCACGGCGCGGGAGAAGTCGCCGTTGCCGTCGGCCAGCATCGTCACGTCCTCGGAGCCCGACGCCTTGTTCCAGGCGCCGAGCACGAACACGTCGTTGGTGGAGGTGCAGGCGATGACGTCGACGCCGTGCTTCCTCAGCTCGTGCGCGCGCTCGACGAAGCCGGGCAGGTGGCGCACGTCGCAGGTGGGGGTGAAGGCGCCCGGCACGGCGAACAGGGCCACGCGCTTGCCGGCGAACACCTCGTCGGTGGAGACGGGCCGCGGGCCGTCCCGGGTGGGCGTCATGAAGGTGGCGGCGGGCAGGCGCTGGCCGACGGCGATGGTCATGGCGGGAGAAGCTCCGGCTGGCCGCGGAGGGCGGCGAGGTCGCCGGCCGGATAGGCGGGGCGGCCGGCAACCGCAAGCGGGCTCGCGGCTTGTGCAGAGAGGACCTCGCGCCGACATGATCCCCGAATGGACGCTCCAGAAGACACCGACGCCCCCATCGACGCCGCCGCCGCCCTGGCGGGTCGGCTCCTGATCGCCATGCCGGGCATCGGCGACCCGCGGTTCGAGCGCGCGGTGATCCTGATGGTCAGCCACACCGACGAGGAGGCCATGGGCGTGGCGGTGAACCACCCCCTGGAGGGCCTGCCCCTCACCACCCTCCTGGAGCGGCTGGGCGTCAGCGCGCCCGTGCAGGACGGGCGGCCGGTGCTCGTGGGCGGCCCCGTGGAGCGCGAGCGCGGCTTCGTGCTCCACACCGACGACTACGCCACGGCGGCCGGCACGGTGGCGGTGAGCGAGGGCTTCTCCATGACCGCGACGCGCGAGGTGCTGGAGCACATGGGCGGCGCGCCCGACGGCCCGCGCCGCGCGGTGCTGGCGCTGGGCTGCGCGGGCTGGAGCCCCGGCCAGCTGGAGCAGGAGCTGCGCGACAACGTGTGGCTGGTCGCCGAGGCCGACGAGGCGCTGGTGTTCGACGGCGACCACGAGACCAAGTGGGCGCGGGCGCTCGCCAAGATCGGCGTCTCCGCGGCGCACCTGTCGTCGGTGGCCGGCCGCGCCTGAGGGCCGGACGGCGGAGCGTTCTTCCGTCTCAGCGCAGGCCCGGCAGGGGCGCCAGCATCATCGCCTGGTGGCCGCCCTCCGCGCGCAGGCGCACCGCGGCGTCGGCGAGCGCGCCGGCCTGCGGGTCTCCCAGCACCCAGGCCGCGGCGGCCAGGGTGCGCACCGCCGCCTGGCTGCGGCCGAACAGGCGCGCCAGGCTGTCGAAGGCGGAGGGCTTGTCGAAGCGCTTCACCGCGACGGGGCCGTCGCCGCCGATCCCGCCCAGGCGCCGCGCCTCCGCCATCGCCGTGTCGTAGCCGCCCAGCTTGTCCACGAGGCCGAGCTTCACCGCCTGCGCCCCCGTCCACACGCGGCCGCGGGCGATCTCCTGCACGCGGGCCACCGGCAGCTTGCGCCCCTGCGCCACGCGCTCGACGAAGCCGGCGTAGATCCGGTCCATCCAGCCCGCGAAGGCGGCGCGCTGCTCGGGCGTGAAGGCTTCGCGGCTGTTGAAGGCGTCCGCGTAGGGGCCGCCCACCGACAGGCCGCGCGTGTCGATCCCGAAGCGCGCCAGCGCCGGGCCGAGGGCGAACTTGCCGCCGAACACGCCGATGGAGCCCGTCAGGGTCGAGGGCTGGGCGACGATCTCGTCGGCGTCCGCGCTGATCCAGTAGCCGCCGGAGGCCGCATAGGTCCCCATGCTGACCACCACCGGCTTGCCGGCCGCCTTGGCCGCGCGCACGGCCGCGCCGATCTGCTCGCTGGCCGTGTCGCCGCCGCCCGGCGAGCTGACGCGGAACACGATCGCCTTCACGTCCGGGTCCGCGGCGGCCTGGGCGAAGGTGCGCGCCAGGTCGTCGGAGAAGACGCCGGCCGCCCCGCCGAAGCCCTGGTCGCGGCCCGTGCCCGTCTGGATGTCGCCCTCCGCCTCGATCACGGCCACGGCCGGCCGGCCGGCCGCGCCGGCCGCGCCGGACGCGCGGGCCGTCCGGTAGGACGCGAGGTCCAGGGTCGCCGCGCCTGGGCCCGCCCGCCGCTTCAGCTCGGCCTCCGCCTCGGCGACCTGGCCCAGGTGGTCGACCAGGCCCTTGGCCTGCGCGTCGGCGGCCATGTAGGGGCCGCCCTCCAGCGTCGCGCGCAGCGCCTGCGGGTCGACGTGGCGGTCCAGGCCCGCGGCCACCAGCTCGGTGGCGTAGACGCCCGTCATCCAGCCGAGCTCGGCCTCTCGGTGCGCGGGCGTGTAGTCGTCGTGCAGGAAGGGATCGACGGCGTTCTTGTACTCGTAGCGCTGCTGGTAGTCGGCCACGATCCCGTACTTGTCGAAGGCGCGCTTGAAGAACTGGTCCTCGATGGCGACGCCCGTCACCTGCAGCGACGCCTGCGGCTGCATCCAGAACGCGCCGGAGGCCGCGCCCAGCATGTAGGTCGAGGCGGGGAAGCCGGTCGGGTACACGCCCTGGCTGTGGGCGATCACCGGCTTGCCCGAGCGGCGGAACGCCAACACGGCCTCGCGCAGCTCGTCGGCCGCGGCGGGGGCCATGCCGCCCTCCGGCAGGCGGATCAGGAGCGCGCGGACGTTCCCGTCGCCCGCGGCGCGGCGCAGGGCGGCCGTGGCGCCCATCACCGACAGCCGGCTCGCGCCCAGGTTGGCGAAGGGGTTCTGCGGCTCCTGGTCGGTGAGGGGGCGGCGCAGGTCGAGGGTCAGCACGGTGCGCGCCGGGGGCGGGGCGGGGCGGGCGCTCGCCGCCAGGGACACGATCAGCACGAACGGCAGGCCGACGAAGAACAGCAGCAGGCCGGCGAACACGCCGGCCAGGGTGGTGAGGAACGTCTTCATGGAGGCCCGCGCGGAACGACGCCGCGACCGTAGCGGCGCCCGCGCCGGGGCGCCATCCGCGGCGGGCGCCGCGGCGGGAGAAAGATGGTCGGAGTGGCAGGATTTGAACCTGCGACCCCCGCGTCCCGAACGCGGTGCTCTACCAGACTGAGCCACACTC
>CAXTCO010000312.1:0-3129 GCA_964242255.1 uncultured Caulobacteraceae bacterium
GGGCTGGACGTGCAGCAGCTCGTGCTCGAGCGCGGGGCCGCCCTGCGCAGCCTGGCGCGCGGCGGCGACGCGGGGGAGGCGGACTACGCCGCCCACCCCGCCGCAGAGGCGCGCCCGGGCGCCGTCTGGACGGGCGCGCTGGAGCCGGTGGTGCGCGTGTGGCGGGCGAAGAGCCCCGCCGCCGTGTGCCATGCGGGCGCCTGGACGGCCGTGGGCCGCCTGCCGGTCGGCTGGTCGACCGAGGGCGCCGCGCCCCGCTTCGCGCTGAAGCCGGCGGAGGCCGCGGCCCACCTGCCGCCCGGCGGCGTCTACCTCCTGGCGGCCGGCCTGGAGCGGCCGCGACTGCAGACGCCCAACCCCGCCGACCGCTGGATGCGCGACTGGAGCTTCGACGCCTCCTCCGCCCCCGCCGTGCTGGCGCGGCGCCCCGCCTTCTTCCCGACCCTGAACCTCGGCGAGACCGCGGACTTGTTGGAGGAGGCGCTGGACCAGGCCTCCGCCCGCACGCCCGCCTCGGCGGGCGGCTTCGCGGCGGTGGTGCGTGTCGACCGATGAGGGCAGGGTGCGGCGGGTGCGTGGGGTGAGAGCGTGACGAGGCTGTTCGCGGCGCTGATCGGGGTGGATGCGGCCTTCGCCGCCCTCGGAGCGATCCTGATCCACCTGCGCACCCGCGAGCCGGACTTCCTGCTCCCTCCGCCCGGGCAGGACGCGGCCATGACCGCGGCCCAGCAGGCCGACGCCGCCGGCGCGTGCGAGACGTGGTGGCTGCTGGCCATGGTGACGCTCACCGCCTGCGCCGCCGCCTGGCTCCTGTGGGCGCAGCTCTCCCGCCCGGCCACGCCGCGCGACGAGCGGCGGCTCGGCGCCGCGTGGCTCGCCGTGCTGGGGACCGCGCTGATCGTGAACCTGGCGCTCGGCCACACCGTCTACGCCACGGACGTGATCAACAGCTCCTGGCGCTACGGCTTGGCCGTCGCCATGCTGGTTGTGACGCCCCTGGCCTTCTTCCTGACCACCGCTCTCGGGGTGAAGCCGGCCATGGTCCCGTCCGTGCCCCTGGCGCACCTGGTCCGCCGTTGAGGCCGCACCCATGGCGCTGAACCTCCTCATCGGCGTGGGCGGCACGGGGGCCAAGGTGGTGGAGGCCGCCCTGGTGAGCTTCCTCGCCGGCCTGGGCCCGCCCGCCGTCACCGTCGGCTTCGTCGACCAGGACGAGAGCAACGGCAACGTGGAGCGCGCCCGCGACCTCCTGGCCCGCACCGCCGCCTTCCGCCGCCTGTGGTCGGGCGAGCGGCCGGACGTGCTCGACTTCGGCGACCCGGCGGACGGCGGCCTGCCCTTCGGCCGCACGGTGGCGGACGCCCTGGACCCGCCCCTCTGGTGTCCTCACGCGGAGCAGGGCGCCACCCTGGCCTCCATCTTCTCCGCCGACGTGATGGCGCGCGACGACGAGGCCCTGCGCACCGTCATGGACGTGCTCTACGCCCCCGGCCGCGAGGAGCTCGGCATGGACCTGGGCGTCGGCTATCGCGGCCGGCCCCACGTGGGCGCGGCGGCCATGCTCTCGCGCCTCGCCGACCCCGACAACGGCTTCGCGCGCGCCCTGACCACCGCGCTCCGCAGAGCCCGGTCGGGCGAGGAGGTGCGCATCTTCCTGGTCGCCTCGGTGTTCGGGGGCGCGGGCGCGGCGGGCTTCCCCAACTTGGCGCGGACGCTCCGCAAGCTGGCGGACGACGCGCGCGGGGGCGGAGGCGGCCAAGTGCGCGTGGGCGGCGCGCTGATGCTGCCCTACTTCAGCTTCGCCCCGCCCGAGGACGAGGGCGCCAACGTCGCCAAGCCGGAGGACCTGCTCCGCAACACCCGCGACGCCCTGAAATACTACCACCGCCTGTTCAGCGAGGAGGCGGTGTTCGACGAGCTGTACCTCACCGGCTGGAGCCCGGCCTTCCCGCTCGGCTACCACTCGGCCGGCAGCGCCAGCCAGGCCAACCCGCCGCTGCCGCCCGAGCTGGTGGCCGCCATGGGCGCGGTGCGCTTCTTCGACGGTGCGCGGGGCGTCGAGGGCGCCAACGCGGTCCACATCAGCTCCCGCGACCAGCGCGGCGCCCTCACCTGGGGCGACGTGCCGGCCGTCTCGCGCGAGCGGCGCGGCGAGCCGGCGGAGGCGTTCGGCCGCCTGCTGCGCTTCTGCGCCGCCTGGCGCGACACCTACCGCCCCGAGCTCGGCCGCAAGAAGGGGCTGTTCGGCGGCCGGCCCCAGTGGTGGGCGCGCCAGGAGCTGCGCGGCGTGCGGCTGGACGCGGCTGCGACGCAGGAGAACATCGAGGCGCTCGACCGGCTGGTGGACCGCGTGCTCGTGTGGGCGGCCACCGTGCAGGCCATGTCGACCACGCCCGCCTTCGGCGACCCGCCCCTGAGCCGCTTCGAGCTGTGGGACCTCGCGCGCATGGTGGGCGGCTTCGCGCCCGCGGACGGAGAGCGCCGCTCGCCGCAGCTGACGCTCCGCGCGCCGGAGGGCCCGACGCCCGCCGAGGACTTCGACCGCATCGGCCGCTGGGCCGGCGAGGGCCGCACCCCGCCCGGCCAGCGCGTGCTGAACGAGGAGATCAACACCCGCCGCGCGTCGGGCCGCAGCCAGGGGCTCGGCGTGCTGGTCAGCGCCGTGCACCAGGGCGCCGACACCCGGCCGAGGAGCGCGGCGTGAGCACGCCCAACCTCCCGCCTCTGGTCGGCGACAGCTCCCTCGCCACGCCGCCCGCGCCCGGCGAGTGGGTGCGCGAGAACGTCAGCCTCGACAAGCTGGCCGACAGCCTCGCCCTGCCCCGCGCGGACGGTTCCGCCGCCGACCTGCGATCCATCCCCGACGTATGGGCGCAGGTGCTCGCCTTCCACCAGGCGCTCGTGTTCAACCGCGCCGACCAGCCGCACCCGCTCTTCGCCGAGGCGCGGGCGCAGTGGCGCGCGCTGCTGGCGCTGTTCGCGCTGCGCGCCGCCCACCGCAACGCCTACCTCCTGCGCATCGAGCCGCTGGACCTCGCCGAGCCGGCTGCCGGCGCGCGAGGCGGGGCGGGGAGCCTGTTCCGCCGCGTGCTCGGCTTCCTGCTCCCGCGCGACCGCCTGCCCCAGGCG
>CAXTCO010000313.1:0-3105 GCA_964242255.1 uncultured Caulobacteraceae bacterium
CGGCTGGGACGGCCCGTCCGTCAGCGGCAGGGCGGCCAGCGGCGCGGCCGACTGAGGCCCCGCACGCCCGCAGGCCGCGAGGGCTGCGAGCGACGCGCCGGCCAGGGCGGCGCGGAGGGTGGGGAGCTTGGCCATGATGCGCACGCAATCTCTTCGGGCGACGACGGTTTCCCAGGCATAGGCCCCTCGCCTGAACCGCGGCTGACGCCCGGCCGGCGCCTCCGTTCACGCGGACGCTCCCCGCCGAGGCGCCTGCGCCTATATGCGGCCCATCCCCGCCGAGGACCGCCCATGCCCGCCGCCGCCGACCCCGTCGTGATCGCCGCCTACGCCCGCACGCCCATGGGCGCCTTCCAGGGCGCGCTCGCGACGGTGAAGGCGACCGCGCTGGGAGCCGCGGCGGTGCGGGCGGTGCTGGAGCGCGCGGGCGTCGACCCGGCGCGCGTGGACCAGATCCACATGGGCTGCGTGCTGCCCGCGGGCCTCGGCCAGGCGCCCGCGCGCCAGGCGGGCGTCGGCGCGGGCCTGCCCTTCCACGTGGAGGCGACCACGGTGAACAAGATGTGCGGCTCGGGGATGCAGGCGGCCGTCACCGCCCACGACGCGCTCCTCGCCGGCACGGCCGACGTGGTCGTGGCGGGCGGCATGGAGAGCATGTCGGGCGCGCCCTACCTCCTGCCCAAGCACCGGGCCGGCGCGCGCATCGGCCACGACGTGGTCAGCGACAGCATGTTCCTCGACGGGCTGGAGGACGCCTACACCCCCGGCAAGCTGATGGGCGCCTTTGCGGAGGACGCGGCGCGCACCCACCAGTTCACCCGCGAGGCGCAGGACGCCTACGCCGTGGAGAGCCTCGCCCGGGCGCGCCGCGCCGTGGAGAGCGGCGCCTTCGACCGGGAGGTCACGCCCGTGGAGGTGGTCGGCCGCAAGGGGACGCAGACCGTCCGACACGACGAGCAGCCGCTCAAGGCCGACCCCTCAAAGATCCCGACCCTCAAGCCCGCCTTCGCCCGCGACGGCACGATCACGGCGGCCAACGCCTCCTCCATCAGCGACGGCGCCGCCGCCCTCCTCATGACGCGCGCCAGCGTGGCTGAGCGGCTGGGGCTGCCCGTGGTGGCGCGCGTCGCCGCCCACGCCGCCCACGCGCAGGAGCCCGGCCTGTTCACCACCGCGCCCGTGCCCGCCGTGCGCAAGGTGCTCGACCGCGCCGGTTGGTCCGTGGACGAGGTGGACCTGTGGGAGGTCAACGAGGCCTTCGCCGTGGTGGCGATGATCGCCATGCGGGAGCTCGGCCTCCCGCACGAGACGCTGAACGTGAACGGCGGCGCCTGCGCCCTCGGCCACCCGATCGGCGCTTCAGGGGCGCGCGTGCTGTGCACCCTGCTCTCCTCCCTGGAGGCGCGGGACGCGCGCAAGGGCGTCGCCACCCTCTGCATCGGCGGCGGCGAGGCGGTGGCCATGGCGGTGGAGCGCGTCTGAGAGGCTCTGCGAGGCTCGGGCGCCCACCCAGGCGGCGGAGGCTGCCCAGCCGAGCGGCGCCGGGTGATTTCCACGCCCCCGGGGCGGATGTGGACGTGCGGCCGGGCGGCCGCCGGTGTCAGCTGCCCTCGCCTTCGGGCGTTTCTCCCTGTTCGAGACCCTCCGGGCCGCGCTTCACAGCGCGGCCCTTTTTTCTGGCCGGCGTCCGAGCGGGCGCCCGAGCGACGTCGGCGCACGGATACTCGGCCGGGCTGCGGCGTTTTTCCCACAGGAGCCGTCCGACAGCAGGAGCTGCGACATGACCGCCGTCCGCGACAACGCCGCCGCGCAACGCTTCGAACTGGAGGAGGCGGGGGCCCTCGCCTACGCCGACTACCGGCTGGAGAACGGCCGCTGGGTCATCCCCCACGTCTACGCCCCGCCCGAGCTGCGAGGCACGGGCGCGGCCGCCCGGCTGATGGAGGGCGTGGCGATGCGGGCGCGGGAGGCGGGCGTGCGCATCCTCCCCGTGTGCTCCTACGCCGCCGCCTGGCTGCGCCGCCATCGCGAGTGGGCGGACGTCAGCTACTGACGGCGGCACCGCCGTCGAAGCGCGGGCCCTTCGCCTCCGGCCCGAACCAGACCAGCGCCGCGAGCGCCACCGCCACACCGCCCGCGGTAAGGGCCAGGGCCGCGGCGTAGTCGTCGTGCCGGCTCTCGGCGAAGCCGGCCTGGATCACCGCGTTTCCCGAGGCGATCAGGTTGCCGAGCTGGTAGGCGAAGCCGGGGAAGGTCCCGCGCGCGGCGTCCGGCGAGAGCTCGTTCAGGTGGACGGGCACGACGCCCCACGCCCCCTGAACCGCCACCTGGATCAGGAAGGCGCCCGCGCCGAGCAGCCACGGCGTCGCGCCGTAGGCCCATAGGGGAATGACCGGCAGGGCGAGCAGCGCCGCCACGGCGATGGCGCGCCGCCGGCCCCACCGCTCCGACAGGGCGCCGAAGGTCAGGCCGCCGACGATGGCGCCGAGGTTGGCGACGACGGTGAGGATCGACACCAGCGCCGGGCCGAAGTGGTGCTGCACCTTGAGGAAGGTCGGGTAGAGGTCCTGCGTCCCGTGGCTGAAGAAGTTGAACGCCGTCATCAGCAGCACGGCGAACAGCAGCCGCGGCCAGGCGGTGAGAAGCGAGCCTGAGAAACTGGCGGGATCGGCCGCCCGCAACCCTCGCGCACGCAACGCCGATGCGAGCCCTGAACCGCTCCGCGCCAGGAACCACAGGGCCGTCAGCGCGGCCAGCACGTCCAGGGGCGCCGACGCCGGCGTGTGCAGCGCGCGCAGCGGCTTGGCGATCCCCCAGAGCACCAGCCCCGCCACGACGAGCCCGGCCGCCGCGAGCCAGAAGGTGAGCAGCACATGGTCGCAATGGCTGCGCAGCGCCTGCGCCGCGCCGCGCCGCGCGCGCCAGGCCGTCAGCGCCGCCGCCGCGGGGATGACGGCCGTCAGCCGCCAGCCGCTCCACACCGGGTGGGCGAAGGACAGCATCGCCAGCGCCGCCGTCGCCCCGAGCCCCGTCACCAGCTGCAGCGACACGGCGCGGCCGCGTTGCGCCCGATCGCCGAGCGGCGGCGGCGCAGCGCGCGCGCTG
>CAXTCO010000314.1:0-3084 GCA_964242255.1 uncultured Caulobacteraceae bacterium
GCGGACGACCGCGCCCCGCACCCGCGCCGCGCCGTCGGCCCGCAAGGCGAGCGCGGCGAGCTCGGCGTAGGCCGCCTGCCCCAGCGCCAGCGCCGGCTGCGCCAATACGGCGCCCGCGCGCTGCGCCACCGCGTAGAGCCCCGCCGCCGCCGGCCCCAGGATCCAGCCCACCGCCAGGGGCGCCAGGCGGGCGGACAGCTCGCTGAAGGTCACGTCGGAGTTGGCGGCGGCCATGAAGCGCCACACGCCGGGGTTCTCCCGCCGCACGCCGGCCACGCCGCCAAGGAGGGCGCGCCCGGCGAGGTCGCGCCGCGCCGCCCCCAGGCCCAGCGCCCACATGGCCGCCCCCTCCGCCACCGCCGCGAGCAGCCACACGGCGAGGAAGCCGCGCAGACCCCAGCCGAGGGCCGCCGCCGCCGCCGCGCCCGTCAGCCGCACGGCGGGCGCGACAAGGTTGTGGGCCGCCAGCAGGCCGAAGCGCCGCCGCAGCTGCAGGTAGCCCGCCGGCGTCGAGCGCGCCGACGCCAGCACGGCGAGGCTGTAGGGCCCGGCGAAGGCCAGCGCCTGCGGCGGCCAGCCCAGGTGCGGGCCGACGACGGGCGCGAGCAGCGCGGCCAGGATCACCGCCAGCGCCGCCGCCGCCAGCTCCACGGCTCCCGTCAGCCGCAGCAGCCGCAGCAGCCGGCCCGGGTCGCCTTCCGCCTGGGCGCCGTAGCGCACCACGGCGTGCCAGCCCGGGAAGTTGACCACGCCGCCCACCAGCACCGTGTAGGCGTGCACCAGCACCAGCGCGCCGTAGCTCGCCGGCCCGAGCGCCCGCGCCGCCACCGCCAGGTAGGCCAGGCTGAGCACCCCCGCACCCGCCTTGCCCCCCAGCAGCAGCACGAGGTTGGCGTAGATGCGGCGCACCACGCCTGTCCGCGGCGCCCCGGACGGAGCCTCGGCCTCAGCCACCTGCGGCGCCCTGGGCCAGGAGGGCCGCCACGACCTCGGCCGCACGCTCGGACGACGGGCGGTCCGTCAGGTCGAAGCTGTAGGCGAACAGTTCGCGCTGCACGGGGGCGTAGGTCTCCGCGTGCCGGGCGGCCGCCTGCTCCAGGGCGTCCTCCAGCCGGGCGAGGTCGTCCACCACCGGGCCGGCGCGCCAGTGGGCGTAGTCGGGACTCCCCTCCCAAGCCGCGCCGTGGGCGTTCAGGAACACGCAGGGCCGCGGGCGGCGCAGGAACTCGTAGACCTGGCTGCTGACGTCGCCGAGGTAGATGTCCGCCGCCTCCGTCCAGGTCATGTCCAGGCAGGCGGGCGAGCCCCGGTCGACGCGCACGTGCGCCGGCGGGCGGAAGCCGCGCAGGGGCCGGCCGGGCGCTGCGAGGCCGGGCGGGGAGACCGTGATCACCAGCGGCCGCGCGGACATCATCACGTGCGGCGCCACGACGAGGTTGTAGCGGGCGCTCGCGGCGAAGCGCTCCATCACCGCCCGCCCCCAGCGGAACCAGGAGGACAGGCGCGGCGACGGGTGGGGGTTGTAGAGCACCAGCGGGCGCCGCTCGGGGAAGGCGCCCGGAGGAAGGCGGCCGGGCGGCAGGTCGAACTTGGGATAGCCCGTGACGCTGACCCGCGCCGGGTCGAGCCCCGCCTCGGCGACCAGCCGGTCGGCGATCTTGCGGCCGGACACGAGCACGTGGTCGAAGCCCGCGCTCGCCCGGTCGAAGCCGATGGCCCGGTCGCCCGCGCCGTGGCGCGTGTGCACGATCCGCAAGGTCCGCAGGCCGTGGCGGTGCTTCAGCGCCAGGGAGGTTTTCTCCGCCACCACCAGCATGTCCAAGCCGCGGAAGAACGGCAGGTGGTCGCCGTAGACCAGCGCCTTGCGCGCGGGGACCACGCGCTCGAGCGCCGCCGCGGCCAGGCGGGCGGCGGGCGAGGCGAGCGCCAACTCCACCAGCGGCGGCCCGCCCGCCTCCGCGCCGCCGCCCAGGCGCCGCACCTCCGCCGAGAGCCGCGGGTGGGTGGAGGCGAGCACCACCTCCACCTCCGGCCGCAGCCGGGCGAGCGCCAGGGCGACGGGCAGGCTGTGCGCCACCTGGTGCGCGGCGTCGTGGTTGAACAGGAAGCCCACGCGCGGGCGGCGCGCGGGCGCGGCGGCGGGGGCGGAGGTCACCGCGCCCGCTTCCCACGACGGGGCCGCGGCTGTCACGCGCCGCGCTCAAGCGGCGGCCGTCGCCGGATCGCCGCAGCTCCGCTAGACGGAGGCGCGGCCGACCGCCCGACGGCCTCCAAGCCCATGCCCGACCGCCCCGCGCCCCCCGCCGTCAGCATCTACGACCTGGACCGCACCCTGACGCGGCGCGGGACGTGGCTGCCCTTCCTGCTGTCCGCCGCCGCGCGGCGCGCGCCCTGGCGATGGCTGCGCCTGCCGGAGGTGCTCGCCGCCATGGCCGCCCACAAGGCCGGCCTGCTGCCCCGCGGCCGGCTGAAGGAGGTCATGCAGGCGCGGCTGCTCGGCCCGCGCACGCCGGCGGCGGACGCCCGCGCGCTGGCGGACGCCTTCGCGGGGGCGGTGGTCCGGGGCGGGCTGCGGCCGGAGGTGCTCGCCCGCCTGCGCGCCGACCGGGCGGCGGGGCGCACGGTGGTGCTCGCCACGGCCGCCTTGCGCCTCTACGCCGAGCCCCTCGCCCGCCGCCTGGGCGTGGAGCACGTGATCGCGACGGAGTCGGCGTGGCGCGACGGCGCGCTCCTCGCCGAGCTGGACGGCCCCAACCTCCACGGCCCGGCCAAGGCCGACGCCGTGCGCGCGTGGCTGCGGGAGCACCCTGAGGAGGCGGCGGGGGGCGTGCGCCTGCACTCGGACGACGCGAGCGACCTGCCGGCCTTCGCCCTCGCCTCCGAGCCGGTGGCCGTCCATCCCGGCCGGCGGCTGCGGCGGATCGCGCGGGCGCGCGGCTGGGAGGTGGTCGGGTGAGCGCCGATGCGCAGGCCGACATCGCCGTGGTGCTGCACGACCTCGCCCTGGGCGGCACCGAGCGCGTGGCGCTGCGTCTCGCAGGCGCGTGGGCGCAGGCGGGCCGGCGCGTGCGGCTGGTGTGCGGC
>CAXTCO010000315.1:0-3069 GCA_964242255.1 uncultured Caulobacteraceae bacterium
TCGGCAACGCCGTGGTGATCGGCCCCGACCGCGTGCTCACCATCGGCTACCTCGTCACGGAGGCCGAGGACGTGACGCTGACCACCCGCGACGGCCGCGACGTGCCCGCCCACGTGCTGGGCGTGGACGCCGACACCGGCTTCGGCGTGCTCCACGCCTTGGAGCCTCTGGAACTGCCCGCCCTGCCGCTCGGCGACAGCCGCGCCCTGAAGCGCGGTGCGCCCGTGATCGTGGCGGGCGCCGGCGGGACCACCCACGCGCTGGCCGCCGCCGTCACCGCGCGGGAGCCCTTCTCCGGCTATTGGGAGTACGCCCTGGATGCGGCCCTGTTCACCGCCCCCGCCCACCCGCACTGGAGCGGCGCGGCCTTGATCGGCGAGGCGGGCGAGCTCCTGGGCGTCGGCTCGCTCCACGTGGAGGGCCGCGGCGAGGGCAAGGGCGCGGACGGCAAGCAGCAGAACATGTTCGTGCCCATCGAGCTCCTGCCGCCGATCCTGGACGACGTGGCGTCGGGCCGCGCCGCGCACCCGCCGCGGCCCTGGCTGGGCGTGTTCTGCCAGGAGGTGGAGAACCACGTGGTGGTGGTCGGCACCTCGCCCGGCGCGCCCGCCCGCAAGGCGGAGCTGGCCCGCGGCGACATCATCCACGCCGTGGCCGGCGACGTGGTGGAGGACCTGTCGGACTTCTACCGCAAGGTGTGGGCGCTCGGCCCGCCCGGCGTCGACGTGCCGCTGGTGCTGCAGCGCGAGGGCGACGTGTTCGGCGTCACCGTCGCCTCCGCAGACCGCCGCAAGCTTCTGAAGACGCGCCGGCTGAACTAGCGGCTCAGCGCCCCACGCGCTCGCAGAAGGCCTTGGCCGGCTGCAGCGCGCCGGGCACGACGCCGCGCAGGTTCTGCGCCTTGAGCAGGCGCACGCCCACCTCGGCGTCGCGCCGCCAGATCACCTGCACCCGGTGCGCCGTCCAGGTCGCGGGATCGGCCAGCACGAAGGCGTCGGGCAGCGCCTGCCCTCCGCGCAGGCGCAGGCGCGCGCCGCCGTCGGACAGGTCGATGATGAGCACGGGCGCGGCGAGGCCGTCGGGCCGGAAGGCCTGCCCGTCGCGCATGGCCGACAGGCGCGGCGCGAGGCGGCGCTCGGCGCCGGGGAAGAAGGCGGAGGGTTTCGGCATGGACCGACGACAGCTACGCCCGGCGCGTTAACGCCCCTTGATCTGCGGCGCGGTGGGCGCGGCCAGGGGCCGGCACAGGGCCTCGCCGCCTTGGGAGGGCGTGCGGGGCAGACGGAACAGGAAGGCGCCCGGCGGGCATTGGGCCACCACCGTGTTGTCCGGCCCGCTCTCCGTGGAGGCGGCCAGGGGCGTCGCGCCAGCGGCGGTCCCCAAGGCCGAGATGCGCTGGTCCTGCGCCTTCATCTGTTGGGAGAGCTGTCGCACCTGCTGCGCCAGCTCGTCCATCCGCTTGTCGTCGGCCTTGCGCGCGCCGCCGCCGCAGGCCGCCAGCAGGGCCGCGACCCCTAGCAGGGACGCTGCGGGCCGGATCGCCCGGCCCCGCGCCGTGAACTGAGCCTGGGCCGGAGGGGTCGTGGGGCGGGTCATGGGCAGGCTCACGGCGGCGGGAAGGGAACGTTCCGCCAACGCGCGGCCTCCCCGCGCGTTCAGCGGAACGTGGCGCACGCCGGCCGCGTTCGGGCCGCGCACGGGCCGTACGTCGGGGAGGCGGGGTGGCGGACGACTTCCTGATCTTCCGCCCCGACGACGTGGACCTGTCGCGCTCCCCCCTCCGCGGCGGCGCGGGGGGCGCGGGCGGCCTCGCCCCCGACGAGCCCACCTACGTGCTGGGCGCCTTCAACCCCGGCCTGACGCGCCTGCCCGGCGGCGACCTGCTGCTGATGGTGCGCGTGGCGGAAGCCCTGCGCGAGCCGGTGCGCGACGGGGCCGTGCGCTCCATCCGCTGGACGTCGGCGGGCTACACCCTCGACGCCCACCCCTTGGAGGCGGTCGACTCCGGCGATCCGCGCCAATTCGAGCTGAGCCGCCCGCCCCACCTGCCGCGCCTGCTCGGCCTCACCTCACTGTCCTGGCTCCTGCCCGTGCGCCTCTCCCCCGACGGGCGGCAGGTGCGCGAAGTCATGTACGACCGCGCGGTCGCCCCCGCGGCCTCGTACCAAGCCTGCGGCGTGGAGGACGCGCGCCTCTCCCGCATCGACGGCCGCTGGTGGATGACCACCTGCGCCGTCTCGGCGGAGCGGCTGGGCACGGCGCTTTACAGCTCCGCTGACGCCCTGGACTGGCGGCTGGAGGGGCTCGTCCTCGACCACCTGAACAAGGACATGCTGCTGTTCGAGGGCCGGATCGGCGGCGCCTATTGGGCCCTGACCCGGCCGCTGGGCGAGGTGTGGTTCGCCCCTCCCGCAGACAGCCCGTTCGCAGGCGGCCCTTCCATCAACTTCGCCGTCTCGCCCGACGCCCTGCACTGGAAGCCGACGGACGCTCCGGGCCTGCGCGCCCGCAAGGCGACTCCGGCCGTCGCCAAGATGGGCGGCGGCACGCCCCCCGTGCTAACACCCGACGGCTGGCTCACCCTGTGGCACGGCGTGGAGCCCCGCGAGCGCGTGGGCGTCTACCGCACCTACTGGTCGCTGCTGGACCGCGACGACCCCGTCCGCGTGCTCCGCCACGAGGACGAGACGCCCGTGCTGGAGGCGGAGCCCGTTCTCACCGACACCCTCGGCCACCTCATGTACCTGCCGACGCCGGTGGTGTTCACCACGGGGCTGGCGGACGGCGGCGACCACTGGATCACCGCCTCCGGCGAGGCCGACCTCGCCTGCCGCATGACCCTGATCCCCAAGGGCCGCTTCGCATGACCGCGTCCGGCGAGCCCTGGTGGAAGTCGGGGGTGGTCTATCAGGTCTACCCGCGCTCGTTCCAGGACACGGACGGCGACGGCGTGGGCGACCTGCGGGGGATCGAGCGCCGGCTGCCCCACCTGGCCGCCCTGGGCGTGGACGCCGTGTGGATCAGCCCGATCTTCCCCTCGCCCATGGCCGACTTCGGCTACGACGTGGC
>CAXTCO010000316.1:0-3032 GCA_964242255.1 uncultured Caulobacteraceae bacterium
CGTCCCGACTGTCATGCCGGCCGCCGCGCCCGCCATGGCCGCCGCCGGCGCCGGCGTGCTCACGCCCGCCGGCGCCCCCGCAACCGGGGACGGCGAGCCGCTGAACGACTTCATGCTTCAGCGGCGCGCCTTGGCGCAGGCCCTGAACGGCGAGACGGACGCGGAGGTGCTGGCGCGCTTCCAGCTGGCCGCCTCCACGCCCGCCGGCTTCCGGGAGCGGTGGGCGCTGTTCTGGTCCAACCACTTCACCGTGGCGAACAAGAGCGAGGAGACGCGCATCCTCGCGCCCCTGTTCGAGCGCGAGGCGATCCGGCCGCACGTGTTCGGCCGCTTCTCCGACCTCTTGTTCGCCTCCACCACCCACCCCGGCATGATGGCCTACCTGGACCAGACCCGGTCGGTGGGGCCCGACAGCCCGGCGATCCGGCGCGCCGTGTTCCGCAACCCGCGCGGCGCGGGCGGCCTGAACGAGAACCTGGCGCGCGAGGTGCTGGAGCTGCACTCGGTGGGCGCCGACGCCGGCTACACCCAGGCCGACGTGACGGAGTTCGCGCGGGCGCTGACCGGCCTCTCCGTCGGGAACGGACAGGCGGGCGACGCCCAGCTCGGCCGCGCCGTGTTCCGCGAGGGATACCACGAGCCGGGCGCGCGCACGGTGATGGGCCGCGTCTACCGGCAGGACGACGTGCGCCAGGCGCGGGCGGTGATCGACGACCTGGCCGTCGACCCGCGCACCGCGCGGCGCATCGCCCGCAAGCTCGCGGCCCACTTCCTGGCCGACGAGCCCGACCCGGGGCTGTCCGCCCGGCTGGAGGCGGCCTGGCTGCGCACGGGCGGCGACCTGGGCCTGGTGGCGCTGGCCCTCGTCGACGCGCCGGAGATGTGGACGCCGGCGGCGCGCAAGCTGAAGACGCCCTACGAGTTCCAGGTCTCCGCCTGGCGCGCGGCCGGGGCGCAGCCGACGCTGGCGCCGCGCGAGGTGCTCCAGCCGCTGACGCTCATGGGCCAGCGGCCGTTCGGGGCCTCGCAGCCCAACGGCTGGTCGGACCAGGCGGCCGTGTGGGGCGCGCCGGACGCGGTGATCAAGCGGCTGACCTGGTCGCACGGCTTCGCCGCCCGGCACGCCCCGCCCGAGGCGCCCGTCGACCTGGGCGCGCAGGTGCTCGGCGCGCGGCTGCGGCCCGCCACCGCCGTCGCCCTCGCCCGCGCCGAGAGCCGGCCCGAAGCCCTCGCCATCCTGTTGATGTCCCCCGAGTTCCAGCGTCGCTGAGGAGGCCCCGCCCATGACGCACGCCCCCCACCTCCACAGCCGCCGCTCCGCCCTGGCCCTCGGCGGCGCCCTCACCCTGACGCTGATGGGCGCCGCCGCCGTCCGCGCCCAGGGGACCGCCCCGCGCACGGCGGAGGGGCGCAAGCTGGTGGTGGTCGTCTGCCGCGGCGCCATGGACGGCCTGTCCGTCACCGTGCCTACGGGCGACCGCGCCTACGAGGGCCTGCGCGGCCCCGTCGCCATCCGCCGCGACCAGGCGCTGCCGCTCGACGCCGACTTCGGCCTGCACCCCAAGCTCAGGACGCTGGCGGCGCTCAACGCGGCGGGCCAGGCGCGCTTCGCCCCGGCCGTGGCCATTCCCGAGCGCGTGCGCAGCCACTTCGAGGCGCAGGACGTGCTCGAGTCGGGCGGCGCGCACCTCTACGGCGCGACCACCGGCTGGCTGAACCGGGCGCTGGGCGCGCAAGCCCCGGCGCAGCGCGTGAAGGCGCTCTCCATCGGGCCGCAGCAGCCGCTGATCCTGCGCGGGCCCGTCCAGGCGGAGAGCTGGAGCCCCGGCGGCAAGGTGGGGGCCGACGCCGGCCGCGTCGCCACCGCCCTGCAGGAGCTCTACAAGGCCGACACCCTGCTCGGCCCCGCCCTGGCTTCCGGCCTGGCGGTGGAGGCGCAGGCCGACGCCCTGAACGGCGGCGCCGAGGTGCGCGCCGGCGACGCCCGCAGCTTCGCGGTGACCGCAGCCAAGTTCCTCACCGCCGACGGCGGGCCGGACGTGGCGGTGCTGAGCCTCGACGGCTTCGACACCCACGCCGGCCAGGGCGCGGCGGAGGGCCAGCTCGCGAACCGCTTGGCCGTGCTGGACGCGGTGGTGGAGGGCCTGCACACCGGCCTCGGCCCGGCCTGGGACAGGACGGTGGTGGTGGTCGCCACCGAGTTCGGGCGCACGGCGCACGTGAACGGCACGGGCGGCACCGACCACGGCACCGCCTCCACCCTGCTGATGGCCGGCGGCGCCCTGAAGCCCGGCGCGCTGGTGGGCGACTGGCCGACGCTGGACCAAGCCAAGCTGTTCGAGAACCGCGACCTCGCCCCGACGATGGACGTGCGCGCCGTGTTCAAGGGCGTGCTGCGCGACCACATGGGCCTGGACCGCCGGGCGTTGGACGCCTCGGTCTTCCCCGACAGCGCGGCCGCCGCGCCGGTGGAGGGGCTGATCCGGGCCTGACGCCCTACCCTCGCCCGCAGCGGCCGAGCCGCCACAGCACCAGGGTGTCGTCGCCCTCGTCCACGCCGCGCAGGTCGAGCACGGCGCGGTCCTGCAGCCGGGCGAGCTCGTCGGCGCGGTCGAGGTCGACGTAGGCGCTCGGGGCCTGGGTCAGCGCAGGCCGGAGCACGGGCATGCGGTGGACGCGGTGGTCGCCCAGCTGCGGCCGCCAGGCCAGCAGGAAGCGCACGCCGCGCCGGCACAGCAGGGGCGTGAGGTCGCCGCCGGCCTTGAGCGCCGACAGGTACTCCCGGTCGTTCACCAGGCCCTCCAGCTGGGTCACCGGGCCGGGGTAGGCGGCGGCGAAGGATCCCGCGCGGTCGCCCATGGCCACCCGCGCGCTGCGCAGGATGGGCGCCCAGCGCCGCGCCGCCTCCATGTTCAGGACGGCGAAGCCGGCGCGTCCGGTCGGCGGCTTCGCGGCGACGGCGGCCGCCTTGGCGCAGAGCAGGAGCAGCACAACCGCCGCTGCGGCCCTCGCGAACGGTCGGCGGCGGGCGG
>CAXTCO010000317.1:0-3031 GCA_964242255.1 uncultured Caulobacteraceae bacterium
GAAGTGATCGGCTCGGGCGGCAAGGTGATCCGCGAGATCGTGGAGAAGACCGGCGCCAAGGTCGACATTAGCGACGACGGCACGGTCAAGGTCAGCGCGTCGGACGGCGACAAGATCAAGGCGGCGGTGGACTGGATCAAGTCCATCACGCAGGAGCCGGAGCTGGGCGCGATCTACAACGGCAAGGTGGTGAAGGTGGTCGACTTCGGCGCCTTCGTGAACTTCTTCGGCGCCAAGGACGGCCTGGTCCACGTCTCGCAGATCTCCAACGAGCGCGTGAACCGCCCGCAGGACGTGCTGAAGGAAGGCCAGGTCGTGAAGGTGAAGCTCATGGGCTTCGACGACCGCGGCAAGACCAAGCTGTCGATGAAGGTCGTCGACCAGGAGACGGGCGAGGACCTGACGAAGAAGGAACGCGTCGCCGAACCGGCGGAGTGATCTGCTGCGGCCGCCGCGCGAGCGGCGGCCGGCCTGGTTGTGTGACAACCCGCGGCGCCTCCGGGGCTACCGCGCGGACCTCCGCGTCATCTGTGATGACTCCCCTTGGCGCTTGGCTCTATGACGCCAATGTAGGCGTCGAGATCGGGGTTCACGTCATGGGCGAGGAGCTGCCTGTCGCGCGCCGCGCGAACATCCTGGCGGAGGGGCTGGGCATCGCACCCGCCACCTACTCAGGCATGGAGTCGGAGGCGCTGGACGCGATGACAGTGCTTCAAAAATACCGGCTGATGCAGCCATGGGACCGCGAGGCCGTATTGCCCGCGATTCAGAAGGTTTTCGGCGATACGCATCCCGCTTTCGTCTCTGCGGCGCGAGTGACTCTAGCGATGCAGATAGCGAATCCTGCTTGGATTCCTGCGTCCATGACAAACGATGAGATTTTTGCCGACGCAGTAAGCTGGGAGCGAGTAGAAAAGCTAGCCACGCTCTTAGGTGGCGGCGCTTTGAGTGATTTGGCGCGCAATCGTATCCGCTCGGCCGGCTCCGCAGCCATGAGCGCGCAGCCTGGGCAATTCTGGAGCACGCTCTTTACTAAGCTTGGCAGGACCTCGCCGCCCGCTATCTTCACGGCAGGACTGTTGTCGGTAAGCAAGCAGTCGCATGGCTACTGGCGCTCGGAGATGAAGCGGCGGCTTCAATCCGGTGAGATGAAGCCCGAGGATGTGCGTCGGAACTATGGAGACCTGCATTGAGGCGCAGGCTGGAGATCGCGGCCGCTTGGTTCCTTGTGGCTTGGCTGGCCTATCCCTTCGTCGGCGGGATGCTGGAACTTCTGCCGGGTGCGCCCGACCTCGTGTTCCCCGGACCGGCGGGTGGCTGGCTGTTCTTGATCTGGGTCGTCGTGCTGATCGGGCCGCAGCTGCTTAAGAAGCAGCTGTTCCGCACGATCCTGACCAAGCCGCCTTCGAGATGATCGCGCTGACGATGGCCCTGGCGCTCGCTTCGCCCCTAGGGGCGCCCAAGTCCACGGGCCCGGTCAGCGCGCTTCTCGCCGGCCCGGAGCATCTGAAGACACCTGCGCCCACCCCGCGGCAATGCGAGGTGATGGCCGCCGTGGCGCGTGCGGAGCCCTTCTGGGGGGCGGGCCGAGCGCCGGTGGCGCGGGCCTGGAACGATGACGGCGAGCTTACCACCGACTGCCCCTGGCCGCGTCTAGGCCTGCGCCCGCCGGAGGTGGTGGGGATCCAGGGCGGACCTATTTTCTGGTTCTCGGCCCCGCGTTTCGAGGCAGTCGAACGGGCGCGTGTAGTCTACGCCCTGACAGAGCCGGGTCCGCCGCCACGCACGACTTTCCATCTCTGCCGACTGAGGAGGGCTGACACACGCTGGCGGCTTGTAGCGCCCTGTAGCACAATCGCCAGCCGCCCGGCGCAGTGAAGCGACAGGCACGCTCAGCTTAGACGACCTGCTGCGCAGGAGGCGCGTTCCGCGCCTGCCTTGACCCGCCGTGCGCGCGGGGGCTGACGCGGGAGGCGTCGGGACGCGGGGCGTCCCTCCAAGTTCAACGGCCTGCGGCGCGTCGAACACAGGGCTCATGCACGCCCGTGCGCGGGGGACGGGAGAGCGGTGCGACGAAAGCCGCTACGACTCACCCCCGCCTCCCGCGCCCCCTGCTCGCCGGCCGCAAGCTCACTCCGCCGTCGCGACCGCGTGCTCCACGTCCTTCACCGCATGCCCGGTGAGGTCCTTGGCGAGCTCGCCCACCACGGCGGCCGCGGCCGCCTTGGACATGCGCCTGCGCAGCTCGCCCAAGGTCTTCGGCGCGGCGACCAGCACGATCTCGCGCGTCGCGCCGGCGGCCACGACGGTGTCCAGGTGGGCGGCGACGGCGGCGGCGAAGTCGTCCTCCTCCACCTGACCGTGGGCGTGCTCGGCGGAGGTGTCGTGGTGGCGGCCGCCCGAGCCGCCGCTGTGCGCCTCCAGCGCCGCGTGCGGCAGGGCCTTGAGGCTGATCTCGCCGCCCGCGCCGGTGTTCTCGAACAGGTTGAGCTTGCCGCCGTCGGCGACGACGACCAGGGCGTTCGGGTGCAGCTTCAAGGCGGCCTCGTTCTCGCGGTCGGCGGGCCGGAGCGGTCCGCCGGGATGCGCGAGGTCAGACCACACCCGGCGGCCCGCGTCACCGGCGATCCTGGCGGCGGCGCGCGCGCGACTTGGTCCGCGAGGGCGGGGAGGGCTCCTCCCCGGCGGCGACCGCGGCTAAGGTCGCGCGATGGACAGGGGCGACGGCTGGGGAGCGGAGGATGGGGCGGCGGTCCGCCTGCGGTCGCGCGTGGGCAAGCTCCTCTCCGTCGTCGTGCCCGCGCACGACGAGGCGCCGGTGCTCGACCTGTTCTTCGCGCGGATCACGCCCGTGCTGGAGGGGCTGGGGGTGGAGTGGGAGATCGTGGCGGTGGACGACGGCAGCCGCGACGCGACGGTCGCGGGCCTGTTGCGCCACCGCGCGCGCGATCCACGGATCAAGCTGCTGGTGCTGAGCCGCAACTTCGGCAAGGAGCTGGCGCTGACGGCGGGGCTGGACGCGGCGACGGGC
>CAXTCO010000318.1:0-3018 GCA_964242255.1 uncultured Caulobacteraceae bacterium
GCCGTCGCCCGCTTGCGGCCCGGCCGCGCCGCCCCCAGAACAGCGTCCATGACCCCGATCCGCCTGTCGCCGATCCTGACCGCCGCGGCCGCCTGGAGCTTCGCCGCCGCCGCCGCCGCCGCCGCTCCGCCCCCCGCAGTCCAGCCCGCCGAGGCGGCGGCGGCGCCCGTCAACGACCAAGCCGCCCAGGACCGCATCATGGCGCTGGTGAGCGCCGGCAAGTGCGGGCCGGCCAAGTCGGAAGCGGTCCGGGTGGGAGACCAGTCCCTGGCCGAGCAGATCGGCGTCATGTGCGGCGCACGCTCCTCCGACCCCTTCGCCAAGCACGGCGGAAGCGGCGGCGGAGCGGGCCAGAGCGGGGGCCGCGGCGGATCGGGCCGCGGCGGCGCAACCGGCCGCGGCGGCTGACGCCCCTCAGGCGGCCCGGGTGTTCACGAACGTCACCTTGGTCCCGAGCTTCACCGCCGTAGACAGCAGGTGCGCGTCCCAGTTGGTCATGCGCACGCAGCCGTGGCTGGCGGTCTTGCCGATCTGGTGCGGCTCGGGCGTGCCGTGCATGCCGTAGCCGGGCGCGTTCAGGCCCATCCACACGATCCCCACGGGGTTGTTCGGCCCGGACATGATGGTGAAGCGGCCGAGCTTCTTCGGCCCCCAGGTGAGCTTCTTGGGGTCGTAGGTGTAGAGCGGGTCCTGCTTGATCACGTCCACCTTGTGCACGCCCGTGGGCGAGGGCCGCTCGCGCGAGCCCACCGTCGCGGGGAACACCGCCAGCACCTTGCCGTCGGCGCCGTAGGCGCGCACGGCCGCGTGCGCCTTGTCGACCTCCACGTGGTCCACCGGCCCCAGCGACAGCGCTCCCACGTCCGCCACCGTGATGCGCTGGCCCGCCTTGGTGAAATCGACTCCCGGGTTGAGCCCCTTCAACAGCGCCTCGGACATGTGGAACTTCTCACCGAGCGCTTCGGTGGCGTGGGTGAAGCCCAGGGCGGGCAGGCCCTTGTCCTTGGAGATGCTGTCGTGCGTCTCGGGCGACCACGGGCCCGAGACGTCGGCCTCGGTCAGGGTGTAGACGCCCGCCACCGGCTGGGCGTCCTTGGGCGCGAGGTGCTCCCACACCTCCCGGGTGAGGTCGCCGTCGCTCTGCAGACCGTTGGCCCGGGCGTAGGCGGCGACGGCGTGGCGGAAGTTCGAGCCCGTCTGCCCGTCCACCTCGCCCGGCGAGAAGTCGGCGCGCGCCAGAAGCACCTGCGCCTTGACCAGCATGGGATCGGGCGCGGGGGCGCTCTTGGCCGTCCCTGCGGACGTGGGCGCGGGCGCCGGCTCGGCCTGGGGCGTGAACCTGGCGTCGTTGATCTGCGCCGCCTGCGGGGCCGCCGCGCCTGCGTCCGCACCGGCCCTCGGCGGAGCCGCCGCGGTCTGGGCGGGCGGCGCCGCGGGCGCCGGCTTCGGCGGCGCCGCCGCCTCCTGGGAACAGGCCGCCAGAAGCGCGGGGGCGGCCAAGCCGGCGAGGAGCATCGAACGCTGGATCATGACCGGCAAGCGCCGGACGGCCCCGCTTCGTTCCCGCGGCAGAGCCCTGCGGGTGAGGGGGGAGGCCGCACCCCGGCCGCCGCCCTCGCCTGATCACACCAGCGCCGGCTCGTCCGATGCGGCGGCGTCGCCGGAAAGGTCGGTGTCCGGATGGATGGTGATCTCGCCCGGGCGGTCCTCGCCGGAGACGCCCTCGATGTCGAAGGCGATCTTCGAGTCCTCCAGCTTCACCTTCACGTGGCCGCCGCGCACCAGCTTGCCGAAGAGGATCTCGTCCGCGAGGGGCTTCTTGACCTGCTCCTGGATCACCCGCTGCAGCGGGCGCGCGCCGTAGAGCTCGTCGTAGCCGTTCTTGGCCAGCCAGTCGGCCGCCTCGTCGGTGATCTCCACCGTGACGTTGCGGTCGGCCAGCTGCGCCTCCAGCTGGATGACGAACTTCTGCACCACGTGGCGGATGGTCTCGGGCGCCAGCGGCTTGAAGGTCACCACCGCGTCCAGCCGGTTCCTGAACTCGGGCGTGAACAGCTTCTGGATCGCCGCCTCGTCCGCGTCGTTCACCCGGCCGCGGCCGAAGCCGATGCCCATCTTCTGGTTGTCCGACGCGCCCGCGTTGGTGGTCATGATCAAGACCACGTTGCGGAAGTCGACCTTCTTGCCGTTGCTGTCGGTGAGCGTGCCGTGGTCCATCACCTGCAAGAGGATGTTGAACACGTCGCCGTGCGCCTTCTCGATCTCGTCGAGCAGGACCACCGCGTGCTTGTGCTGGTCCACGGCGTCGGTCAGCTGGCCGCCCTGGTCGTGGCCGACGTAGCCGGGGGGCGCGCCGATCAGGCGGCTGACCGTGTGGCGCTCCATGTACTCGCTCATGTCGAAGCGCAGCAGCTCGATGCCGAGGGTGGAGGCGAGCTGGCGCGCCACCTCCGTCTTGCCGACGCCGGTGGGGCCGCTGAACAAGTAGGAGCCGATCGGCTTCTGCCCCTCGCGCAGGCCGGCGCGAGACAGCTTCATGGCGGCCGAGAGGGCGTGGATCGCCTCGTCCTGGCCGTACACGGCGCGCTTCAGGTCGTCCTCAAGCGAGCGCAGCGCCTCGGCGTCGGTCTTGGAGACCGTCTTGGCCGGGATGCGCGCCATCTTGGCGATGGTGGTCTCGATCAGCTCCTGGTCGATCTCCTTCACCCGCTGGTCGGCCGGCTTGAGCATCTGCGAGGCGCCCGCTTCGTCTATGACGTCGATCGCCTTGTCCGGCAGCTTGCGGTCGGTGATGTATTTGGCTGAAAGGTCCACCGCCGCGCGGATCGCCGCGTCGGTGTAGGTCAGCTTGTGGAACTCTTCGTAGTAGGTCTTGAGACCCCGCAAGATCTCGACGGTGTCCTCCAGCGTCGGCTCATTGACGTCGATCTTCTGAAAGCGGCGCACCAGCGCGCGGTCCTTCTCGAAGTGCTGGCGGAACTCCTTGTAGGTGGTCGAGCCCATGCACTTCAGCGTGCC
>CAXTCO010000319.1:0-3015 GCA_964242255.1 uncultured Caulobacteraceae bacterium
GGGCGCCGGCGTGTCGGCCAGGGCGGCGGCGAGGGGGGGGGCCGCCGGCTCGTCGACGTTCAGCGCGCGCTGGACGATGTTCCACGCCGCCACGCCCGCCAGCAGCACCCCGGCCGCCACGGTGAGGGCCGGGTTGCGGCGGCGCTCCTCGCCCGCCACGCCCACCGGGTTGCGCAGGGGCTCGTCCGTCTCCGGCCAGTCCAGCTTGAAGCGCTGCACCGCGCCCTCGCCGTCCAGCCCGAGGGCCTTGGCGTAGGCGCGGACGTAGCCGATGGCGAAGGGCCGCGACGGCAGGGCGGAGCGGTTCCGGTCCTCCAGCGCCTGCAGGTGGGCGCGGCGGATCCGGGTGCCGTCGGCCAGCTCGGCCAAGCTCAGGCCCTTGTCCTCGCGCACGGCGCGGAGATAGGCGCCCAGGGTGTCGTAATCTTCGGGCGCCGGGCCGGAGACGCGGCCGGACGGGTCGACGACCCGCAGGTGCGTGGAGAGCGTTCCGGTGTCGAGCGGCGCCATGGGGCTCGTCCTGGTGATCCGTCGGCGGAGGCCCCACAGCTTCACCGTGAGACCTCCCGACGACGCGTGGATGTTCGATGAGGTCTCGTTAACAGCGCCCCCGGTCCGCCTCAACGCTCTCAGAGTGCGACATTTAGCTTGCGCGCCAAGGTCTCGATCTCGCCGCGCACCGATCCGGCCCCGCTCTCGATCAGCCGCGACACGCCGCGGCCCGCCGCCTCCCGGTCGGTGGAGAGCACCATGCGCTTGACCGGCCCCACGCCCGCCGGCGGCATGGACAGGCGGTCGAAGCCCAGCGCCGTCATGGCGAACGCCTCCAGCGGGCGCCCGGCCAGCTCCCCGCACACGCTGGCGGGCGTGCCGCTGTCGCGGCAGGCGTCGGCGATGGCCTTGAGCACGCGCAGGGCGGGCGGCGACAGGGGGTCGTAACGGTCGGCCACGCGCGGGTTCCCGCGGTCGGCGGCGAACAGGTACTGCAGCAGGTCGTTGGTGCCGACGCTGACGAAGTCCACCAGGGGCAGCAGGGCGTCCAGGTGCCAGACGAGGGAGGGCGCCTCGATCATCACACCCACCCGCAGGTCGCCGGGCGTGGGCCGCCCGCGCCGCAGGGCCCAGGCCAGCTCCTGCTCCACGAAGCCGCGGGCGGTGCGGAACTCGTCCACGCTGGCCACCAGCGGGAACATCACGGTGAGGTCCCGCCCCCCCGCCGCCGAGATCAGCGCCCGCAGCTGCAGGCGCAGCAGGGCGGGCCGGTCCAGCCCCATGCGCACGGCGCGCCAGCCGAGCGCCGGGTTGTCCTCGCGCTCCGCCTCCATGTAGGGCAGCACCTTGTCGCCCCCGAGGTCCAGGGTGCGGAACACCACCGGCCGCCCCTCCGCGGCGTCCAGCACCTGGGCGTAGAGCGCGGTCTGCGCCGAGAGGCGCGGCATCTGCTCGGCCACCATGAACTGGAACTCGGTGCGGAACAGGCCCACGCCCTCCGCGCCCGTCTCCTCCAGGTTCTCCAGGTCGATGGCGAGGCCCGCGTTCATCAGCAGCGCGACGCGCACCCCGTCGCGGCTGACGGCGGGCGTGTCGCGCAGGGCGGCGAACTCGGCGCGGCGCTGGGCGCGCACGGCGGCGCGCGCCTCGAAGGCGGCCACCACGTCGGCGCGGGGGCGCAGGTAGGCCTCCGCCGTCTCGCCGTCGACGATCACCGCGTCGCCCTCGCTCACCCGGTCGCGCAGGCCGGCGAGGCGCCCGACGCACGGGATGCCGATGGCGCGGGCGACGATGGCGGCGTGGCTGGCGGTGGAGCCCTCCTCCAGCAGCAGCCCCTTGAGCCTGTGGCGGTCGTACTCCAGCAGGTCGGCCGGACCGAGGTTGCGGGCGATCAGCACCGTGTCGTCCGGCAGGTCGCGGCGGCCGTCGCCCAGGCCGCCCAGGTGGCGCAGCAGGCGGTCGGCCAAGTCCTCGAAGTCGTGCAGGCGGTCGCGGATGTAGGCGTCCCGCGCCTGGCCCATGCGCGCCCGGTGCTCGGAGCGCACCCGCTCCACCGCCGCCTCCGCAGACAGGCCGGAGCGCACGCCCTCCGTCAGCCCCCGCGTCCAGCCCCGGTCGTGGGCCATCATGCGGTAGGTCTCGAGCACCTCGTAGGACTGGCCCACCAGGCCGTGCGCGCCCTCCAGCATGCCGTCCAGCTGGCGGCGCAGGGCGGCGAGGCCGCGGTTCAGCCGCGCCTCCTCCTGCCCCGCGTCGTCCGCCAGCAGGCGGCCGGAGGCGACGGGGGCCTCGTGCAGCACGGCGCGCCCCATGGCGAGCCCCTCGGCGAAGCGCGCGCCCTTCAGGCGCTCGGGCCGGGTGGGAGCCAGCTCCACGTCCTTGAGCTCGGCGGAGCCCACGAGGTCGCCGGAGGCCACCATCTCGGACAGGACCATGGCGATGGTCTGCAGGTCCTCCACCTCGTCCTCGGAGTAGGTGCGCTCCGTGCGGTTCTGGACGATCAGGGCGCCGATCGGACGGCCGCCGCGTAACAGCGGCACGCCGAGGAAGGCGTGAAAAGGGTCTTCGCCCGTCTCCGGGCGGTAGGAGAACTGCGGGTGCTGCGGCGCGTCCTGCAGGTTCAGCGGCCGGCCGATGCGCACGATCTCGCTGACCAGGCCCTCGCCGGGTTTCAGCCGCGTCAGGTGGACGGCCGTGGCCGAGAGGCCCTCCGTGGCGAACAGCTCCAGGTCGCCGGCGCCGCGGCGCAGGTAGATGGAGCACACCTCGGCCACCATCGAGGCGGCGATGATGCGCACCACCATGTCGAGCTTCGCCTGCGTGGGCGCCGCCCCCGCCATGGCTTCGCGGATCTGGCGCAGCAGGCTGCGCGGACCGCGCACCGCCAGCACCCGCTCGGGCATCAGCCGCTCCCCTCCGAACGGAGGGGTTCTAGCGGAGGCGCGGGGCCGGCGCGAGGTGCGCCGGGACGCGTGCAGGTCGTGCAGGTCGTGCAGGTCGTGCAGGTCGTGCAGGTCGTGCAGG
>CAXTCO010000320.1:0-2811 GCA_964242255.1 uncultured Caulobacteraceae bacterium
GGGGCGACGAGGAGCGCTCGGCCGAGCTGGAGAGCTTCCTGTTCCGCCCCGCGCGGCAGGCCGGCCTGCCGCTGGAGGTCTACGGCGTCCGCTACCCTGAGCATGCCCGCGAGGTGCTGGCGCGCCACGGCGCGGCCTACCGCGGCTGGTCGCCCAACGCCCGCGCGCCGGCCGTGTTCGCGCGCCGGCTGGCCACCGTGCACGTGCCGCGCCGCTTCTACACGACCGTGCTGCCCGGCATCCCGACCATCCGCGTGTTCGAAGCCCTGGCCTGCGGCATACCCCTGCTCTCTGCGCCCTGGCGAGACAGCGAGGGCCTGTTCCGCGTCGGGACCGACTTCCTGATGCTCCCCGACGGCGGGGCCATGACGCGCGCCCTGCGCGAGGTGGCCGCTGACGCCGGCCTGCGCGCCTCCCTGGTGCGCCATGGGCTGGAGACGATCCACGCCCGTCACACCTGCGCCCACCGCGCCGACGAACTGCTGGCCGTGCTCGCCGGCCTCCACGCGCCGGCCCCCGGGACGCCCACGCCCTTGGAGCCTGTCACGTGAAGATCGCCTTCTACGGCTCCTCCCTGGTCAGCGCCTACTGGAACGGGGCGGCCACCTACTACCGCGGCGTGCTGAAGGCGCTCCACGCCCGCGGCTGGGAGGTGACCTTCTACGAGCCGGACGCCTTCGACCGGCAGGCGCACCGCGACCTCGACCACGTGCCCTACGCCCGCTCGGTGGTCTACCCGGCGACGGAGGAGGCCGCCCGCGCAGCCCTCGCCGAGGCGGGCGGCGCCGACGTGGTGGTCAAGGCCAGCGGCGTGGGCGTGTTCGACGACCTGCTGCTCGCCGGCGCGGCCCGGGCCGCCGCCCCGCACGCCTTGACCATCTTCTGGGACGTGGACGCCGCCGCCACCCTGGAGGAGCTTGCGGGGGCCGGCCCCGACCACCCGACCCGCCGCGTCCTGCCCCGGCTCGACCACGTGCTGACCTACGGCGGAGGTGAACCCGTGGTCGCCCGCTACGAGGGCTTCGGCGCGCGCGCCTGCACCCCCGTCTACAACGCCCTGGACCCCCAGACCCACCATCCGGTCCCGCCCGAGCCGCGCTTCGCCGCCGACCTGAACTTCCTGGCCAACCGCCTGCCCGACCGCGAGGCGCGCGTGGAGGCGTTCTTCCTGCGCGCCGCCGAGCTCTCGCCCGGCCGGCGCTTCCTGATCGGCGGGAACGGCTGGGGCGACAAGGCCGCGCCCGCCAACGTGACCAAGGTCGGCCACGTGGGCACCGCCGACCACAACGCCTTCAACACGGGCGCGCTGGCCGTGCTCAACGTGGCGCGCGACTCCATGGCCGCCGTCGGCTTCTCGCCCGCCACGCGCGTGTTCGAGGCGGCGGGGGCGGGCGGCTGCCTGATCACCGACCATTGGGAGGGGATCCCCCTGTTCCTGGAGCCCGGCGCCGAGGTGCTGGTCGCCCGCGACGGACAGGACGTGGCCGACCACCTGGCCGCCCTGACGCCCGCCCGCGCCCGCGCCGTCGGCGAGGCCGCCCGCGCCCGCATCGTGCGCGACCACACCTACGACAAGCGCGGCGCCCAGGTGGACGCGCTGCTGCGCGAGGCCCTGGCGCGCAAGCGGAGCCTGGCGGCGTGAAGAGGGCCGGCGTGAGGGGGCCGGCGTGAAGCTCGTCGTCCTCGGCCTGTCCCTGTCCTCGTCCTGGGGCAACGGCCACGCCACCACCTACCGCGCCCTGCTGCGCGCCTTCGCCGCCCGCGGCCACGCCGTCACCTTCCTGGAGCGCGACGTGCCCTGGTACCGCGGCCCCGCCCGCGACCTGCCCGAGCCGGACTTCTGCGCGCTCCGCTTCTACGACGACCTGGCGGGCCTGGAGGCGCACCGGGCGGAGACGGCCGCCGCCGACGCGGTGGTGGTCGGCTCCTACGTGCCGGACGGCGTGGCCGTCGGGCGGTGGGCGCAGGCGGCGGCCGGCGGGCCGGTCGCCTTCTACGACATCGACACGCCCGTCACCCTGGCCAAGCTGGAGCGCGGCGACTTCGAGTACCTGTCGCCCGAGCTGATCCCCGGCTACGCCGTCTACCTCTCCTTCACCGGCGGCCCGACCCTCCAGCGGCTGGAGCACGGGTGGGGCTCGCCCGCCGCCCGCGCGCTCTACTGCTCGGTCGACGAGGGGCGCTACCGGCGCTTGGACGAGGCGCGGCGGTGGGACCTGTCCTACCTCGGCACCTACAGCCCCGACCGGCAGCCCGCGCTGGAGCGCCTCCTCCTGGAGCCGGCGCGCCGCGCCCCGCACCTGCGCTTCGCCGTGGCCGGCCCGCAGTACCCCGCCGACATCGCGTGGCCCGACAACGTCGAGCGCTTCGAGCACGTGGGCCCGGCCGACCACCCCGCCTTCTACGCCCGGAGCCGGTGGACCCTGAACGTCACCCGCGCCGACATGATCGCCGCCGGCTGGTCGCCGTCCGTGCGCCTGTTCGAGGCGGGCGCCTGCGCCTGCCCGGTGGTCTCGGACGCATGGCCCGGCCTCGCCGAACTGTTCGCCCCCGGCCGGGAGATCGTCCTCGCCGACGGCCCGGAGGCGGTGCTCGCCACCCTCGCGCGCCTCGGCTCCGAACGCGACGCGCTCGCCGCCGCCTTCCAGGCCCGCGTGCTGGCCGAGCACACCGCCGCGCACCGCGCCCAGGAGCTGGAAGCCGCCCTGCGCGACGCCTGCGACCGCCGCCGCAGCGCCGCCTGAGCCGCGCACGCGGGGTCGTGCAGGTCGTGCAGGTCGTGCAGGTCGTGCAGGTCGTGCAGGTCGTGCA
>CAXTCO010000320.1:2821-3010 GCA_964242255.1 uncultured Caulobacteraceae bacterium
GGACCCGGCGGCGGAGGCGGCGGTGAGCGCGCAGGCGGCGGCGCGGACGGATTATGAGGAGTGCTTGGCGTGTCAGTGAGCGCTGGGCTTCGGTCGTGCGGTGCCACCGTGCTCGGGCGCGTCAAGGCACGCTTCGCTCTTCGGCCTTGACCCGCCCTGCGCGCGGCGGCTGACGCTTGGGCGTCGGGA
>CAXTCO010000321.1:0-3009 GCA_964242255.1 uncultured Caulobacteraceae bacterium
GCCTGCGCCTGCGCGGCGCGCCCCAGCGAGGCGTGCAGGCCGCCGCGGGCGATCCGCGCCTCCGCGCCGCCCGCGCCCGCCGCGATCGTTCTCCCGTAGGCGGCGACGGCTCCCTCCAGGTCGCCGCGCGCCAGCAGGTCTTCGGCGTCGGCGTCGGGCAAGGTCGTGGGCGTCCAGGGATCAGCGGAAGCGGCCCTCTGACACGCCCCCGGACGCTGGACAACGGGCCGCGGACGTGGCCGACCGGAGCTCATGAACGCCCACGCCCCGCCGCCCCAAGGCTCCGAGCCGGGCGGCCGCATCGTCGAGGAGCCGCTGGCCGAAGCGCTGAGCCGCCGCTACCTGGCCTACGCCCTCTCCACCATCATGAACCGGGCCCTGCCCGACGTGCGCGACGGGCTCAAGCCCGTGCAGCGGCGCGTGCTCTACGCTATGAGCGAGATGCGGCTGAACCCGGACAGCGCCGCCAGGAAGTGCGCCAAGGTGGTCGGCGAGGTGATGGGCACGTTCCACCCCCACGGCGACCAGTCGATCTACGACGCCCTGGTGCGCCTCAGCCAGGACTTCGCCCAGCGCACGCCGCTGGTCGACGGCCAGGGCAACTTCGGCAACATCGACGGGGACAACCCCGCCGCCATGCGCTACACGGAGTGCCGGCTCACGCCGTCGGCGCTCCTGCTGCTGGACGGGATCGGCGAGGAGGCGGTCGACTTCCGCCCCACCTACGACGCGCAGGACGAGGAGCCGGTGGTGCTCCCCGCCGCCTTCCCGAACCTGCTGGCCAACGGCGCCAGCGGCATCGCCGTCGGCATGGCGACCTCCATCCCGCCGCACAACGCCACCGAGCTGATCGACGCCTGCCTCGTGCTCCTCCAGCGGCCGGACGCCACCACCGCCGACCTGATGGAGCGCGTGCAGGGGCCCGACTTCCCCACCGGCGGGATCATCGTGGAAAGCCGCGCCGCCCTGCTCGACGCCTACGAGACCGGCCGGGGCGGCGCCCGCGTGCGCTGTCGGTGGGAGAAGGAGGACACAGGGCGGGGGACCTACCGCATCGTCGTGACAGAGGTGCCCTACCAAGTGAAGAAGGGCGCCCTCGTCGAGCAACTCGCCGAGCTGATCGAGAGCAAGCGCGCGCCGCTCCTGGGCGACGTGCGCGACGAGTCCACCGAGGACGTGCGCCTCGTGCTGGAGCCCCGCGCGCGCACCGTCGAGCCCGAGGTTCTGATGGAGAGCCTCTACAGGCTGTGCGACCTGGAGACGCGTTTCCCCATCAACATCAACGTGCTGGACCGCACGGCCACGCCCGGCGTGATGGGCCTCAAGGCGTGCTTGCGCCACTTCCTCGACTTCCGCCGCGAGGTGGACGGGCGGCGCGCCCGCTGGCGGCTCGGCCGCATCGACGCGCGGCTGCACATCCTCGACGGCCTGC
Source organism: uncultured Caulobacteraceae bacterium (assembly GCA_964242255.1). Lineage (GTDB taxonomy): Bacteria > Pseudomonadota > Alphaproteobacteria > Caulobacterales > Caulobacteraceae > JASLDZ01. Next base: position 1,433 of record CAXTCO010000321.1, read on the forward strand.
TGGTCGTCTTCCTGAACCTGGACGAGGTGATCCGCATCGTCCGCTACGAGGACGAGCCCAAGGCGAAGCTGATCGAGACCTTCCGCCTTTCCGACCTTCAGGCCGACGCCATCCTCAACACCCGCCTGCGCCAGCTCGCCAGGCTGGAGGAGATGGAGCTGCGGCGCGAACACGAGGCGCTGAGTCAGGAGAAGGCGGGGCTGGAGGCGCTGCTCGGCTCCGACAAGCTGCAATGGCGCAAGGTGGCCGACGACCTGCGCGCCGTGCGCAAGCAGCTGGCCAAGACGCCCGCGCTGTCCGACCGCCGCTCCACCTTCGCCGAGGCGCCGGCGTTGGACGTGGCCGCCGCGCTGGAGGCGCAGGTCCCGCGCGAGCCGATCACCGTGATCATCTCCGAGCGTGGCTGGATCCGCGCCGCCAAGGGCCGCGTGGAGGACCCGAGCGAGCTCAAGTTCAAGGAGGGCGACCGCCTCGCCTTCCTGGTCCCCGCCGAGACCACCGACCGCCTCATGCTGTTCGCTTCAGACGGCCGCGTCTTCACCCTCGGCTGCGACAAGCTCCCGAGCGCCCGCGGCCAGGGCGAGCCCCTGCGGCTGATGCTGGACCTGGACGACAAGACGAGGCTCGCCGCCGTCTTCCCGTTCCGCGCCGGCAGGAAGCGCGTTCTCGCCTCCAGCGGGGGCTACGGCTTCCTGGTGGCGGAAGACGAGCTTCTGGCCAACCGCCGCGCGGGCAAGGCCGTTCTGAACGTCGACGACGGCGAGAGCCGCCTGTGCCTGGAGGCCGCCGGCGACCACCTCGCCGTGATCGGCGACAACGGCAAGATCCTGGTCTTCCCCCTCGCCGAGCTGCCCGAGCTCGGGCGCGGCAAGGGCGTCAAGCTCCAGGCCTACCGCGAGGGCGGCCTGCGCGACGGCCTCGTGTTCGCGGAGGGAGAGGGGCTCTCCACCGTCGACCCCTCCGGCCGCCGCCGCGAGTGGCCGGAGTGGCGCGAGTTCCTCGGCAAGCGCGCGAGCTCCGGCCGCGTGGCCCCGCGCGGCTTCCCGGCGAGCAAGCGGTTTAGACCGAGGTAAGCAGCATGGCCAAACGACCGCTCAATGCATGGCAGCGACTTGGCGTTGTGCTGACCGTGCTCTGGATCGTGATCTCTGGCCTCTGGGAGCTAGTTCATCGATCTGCGTGGGCTAACGACCAAGTATCTTGGCTCTACAGGATGTGTAGTGAAGCCAGCCCGGGAAGCGAGAAGTGCAGCGCCGACATTGCCAAGAACCTCGCCATATATCGCGATGGTATATGGGGCTATGTCGGCTTTGTAGCCCTCTTGCCTCCGCTCATAGTATGGCCCCTGGTGTACGCCGTCCTGCGCGTTAGCCGGTGGGTCTGGGCTGGGCGTCGCGCTGAAAATTGATCCCTCCAGCGCCCGCCTTGCGCACCCCCGCGACGCGGCCGATATCAGCGGCTGACGGGCCCGCGTCCGCGGTCACCCGCAGCCTGACATCGCGATCTCCTGAAAGGCCCGCACCCATGGCGGACGTCGTCCAAACTGCGCTCAACCTCGTGCCGATGGTGGTCGAGCA
>CAXTCO010000322.1:0-2991 GCA_964242255.1 uncultured Caulobacteraceae bacterium
CCGCGGCCGTCGCCACCGCGAGCCCGGCCGCCCCCACGGCCGCCAGAACCAGCAGGGCGGGGCCGAGCGGCGCCGCGCCAGCCCCGCGCAGCAGGGCGCGGTGGAAGGCCTCGATGATCCAGGTGTTGGGGGTGAACCAGCCCAGCGACTGCAGCCAGGGCGGCATCAGGTAGCGCGGCACCATGCTGCCGCCCACCGCCGAGACCACCAGCACGCCGAAGCTCGACGCGAGCTGCGCCTGGGACCGCGTGGCGCAGCTCGCGCAGGCCGCCAGCGCGAGGCCCGCCGCGGCCGAGGCCGCGGCCGCGCCTGCCAGCAGCCAGGGGAGCGGGGCGGCCCCGAGGTCGACGCCGTAGACCCCGGCCGCGGTCGCGTAGATCAGGGCCGCCTGGCCCACGCCCTGCCCGGTCAGGAAGGCGAACTTGCCCGCCACCACGCCCGCCATGCCGCCCGGCCCCGCGAGGAGGCGGGCGTGGATGCCCGCCTGCCGCTCGTCCAGGAGGCCCAGCGCGCCCTGCATGGCCGCGAACAGGAGGAACACGGCCGTGACCGCGCCCGCGTAGTAGGTGATGGGGCCGCCGGCCAGCCGCTCGCGCGCGGCGGAGCGCGTGTCCACCAGGCTCGCGAAGGAGAAGGCCGGCTCCCCCGAGGCCACGTCGGCCTCGAAGGCGCGCTCCAGGAGCGCGCGCTCCTCGGGTTCGAGCTTGCCGGCCTTCTCCACGTCGCCCAGGATGCGCGACAGGGCCACGTCGGGCAGGCGCTCGTTGACGAGCCGGCCGATCAGGCCCGTGAGAAGCGGCACCGCCACGGCGCGGCTCGGGTCGCCGATCACGGTGACCGGGGCGCCCGACGCCTTGCCGTGGTCGGAGGCGAGGTCGGCCCGCACCAGCACGCCCGCATCGACCTCGCCCTGCCGCACCTCGGCGTCCAGGCGCGCCTCCGTGCCGCCCGGCTCGGCCGTGGCGCGCAGGCTCGGCTCGGCCTGGAGCGCGGCCACGAGCCTGCGGCCCGAGTCGCTGTTCGACAGGTCCACCACGCCCACGTGGAGGCGCAGCGCCGTGCCGGTTGCGCCCGAGAAGATCGCGGCCAGCACCACGAAGATGAGCGGGGGCAGCGCGAAGGTCATCACCAGCGCGGCCCGGTCGCGCCGGAGCTGCAACCCCATCACCCGGGCCGCCACGGCCGCGGTCCGCCACGGGATCACGGGCGGCCCCGCGCGAGCAGGTCGAGAACCAGCGTTTCCAGGCCCGGCGGGCGCACGCGGGCCTCCCGCACCGCGACGCCGCGGGTGCCGAGGTCGTCCAGGACGCCGAGCCCCGCCGCCACGGAGCCGCGGACGCGCTTCCACCACGCGGCCGGAGCAGCCCCCGGCACGAACCCCTCCCGGCGCAGCAGGCGCTCGGCCCCCTCCCCCGCGCCCTCCGGCAGAACCAGCTCGACCACCTGGGCGTCGCGGCCGTGCACGCGGTCGAGCAGGTCGGCGGGCGTGCCCCGGGCGAGCACGCTTCCCGCGTCGATCACCACCACCTGCGTGGCGAGCGCCGCGGCTTCCTCGAAGTCGTGGGTGGTGAGCAGGATCGCGGTGCCGCGCACACCCGCGAGCCGCCGCAGCACGGCATGGATGGCGTGCCGGGCGTCGGCGTCGACCCCCGCGGTGGGCTCGTCCAGCAGCAGCAGGCCGGGGCCGCCCGCGAGCGCGCAGGCGATGTTGGCGCGCCGCTGCATGCCGCCCGACAGCGTCGACACGGGCCGGTCGGCCACGGCGCCGAGTTGCGCGAGGTCGAGCGCCTCCGCGCTCCGCCGCCTCGCGTCGGCGCGGGGGAGCCCCGCGAGGGACGCGAAGCAGCGGACGTTCTCGGCCACCGTGAGCCGGCCGTAGAGCGCGATCTCCTGCGGCACCAGGCCGATGCGGCGGCGCGCGTCCCGGCTCCGGCGCGGGTCGCGCCCCGCCACCCGGACCGTGCCCCGCGCCGGCGCGAGCACCCCGCCGAGGGCGCCGATCAGCGTGGTCTTGCCGGCGCCGTTGCGGCCCAGCAGCACCGTGACCTCGCCGGGCAGCAGCGACAGCGACACCCCGTTCAGCACCGGCGCGCCCCCGCGCTCGACGCGGAGGTCCTCGACGACCGCCATGGGCGTCACATCCGCGGGAGCGGGCCGGGGGTGGACCGGGAGAACGGCGGACCGGACCGGCGTCGTCACGCGTCGGCCGGGGTGCGGGACACGTCCGGCACCGGCGCGCCTACCGGCGGGACGCGATGGAGGTGAGGCGGACCGTGACGCTGCCGTCGCCGGCCAGGCTGAAGGCGGCACGGTCGAAGCGCGGCACCCGCGTGCGGCCGGCGTCGTTGGAAAACCCGTAGGGCTCGGCGGGAAAGCCGTTGCGGGTGCGGTCGAGGACGCCGTTGCCGTCGGTGTCCTGAAAGGCCGCCACCGCGTAGGTGCCGGGCGGAACGGCGGGGAACCGGAAGAGGAGGGTCTCGGCCGAGGCGTCCGCGGACGTGCCGAGGGCGCAGTTGGCGGGCTCCAGCCCGCCCGCGCACAGGCTCACGAACACCCGGCCGCCGCCCGGCTGCACGCCCCGGACCGCGACGTCCAGCGACGCGGCCCGGGCCTGCTGACCCGCCAGCAGGACGGCCGCGGCGCAGGCCGCGCCCGCGATCAAGCGCGAAGGTAGCGCCGACACGACCCCTCTTTCGAAAAACCGGAACCGAGGCCCGGCGGCCGTGAGTATCGACGTCGGGCACCCCCGGTCCAAGCGACCGATCGCCGCTGTCCGCGCGGGGTGGGCGGTCCGCGGGGCGCGGAGCCCTCCCGGAACCGCGGCTCGCGCCGGGCCGTTGCACCTCGACGTTGGCCGACAAAGGAACCGCCCCATGCTTCGAACCACCGCACGCCCGCTGGCCGCCGCGGCGCTCGCGATCGCGGCGGCCGTCTCCGCCGCCGCCGCGCAGGACGCCACCCCCGGAGCCAAGGCCGCCGGAACCGCAGCGC
>CAXTCO010000323.1:0-2978 GCA_964242255.1 uncultured Caulobacteraceae bacterium
CCCAGCGCCCACGCCTGGGCGTGGCCGCCGACCAGCAGCGTCAGCTCCACCTGCGGCAGCGCCTGCAGCAGGCGGTCGCGCCACAGGGCGGCGCAGCGGGGCGGCGGAGGGAAGTCGCCGCCCTTCGGATTCGTGCCGGGAAAGCAGAAGGCCTGGGCCGCAACCCCGATCCGCCCGTCGCCGTAGAAGGCCGCCGCGTCCACGCCCATCCAGTCGCGCAGCCGGTCGCCGCTGGCGTCGGTGAACGGCCGCCCGCTCTCGTGCACCCGCCGCCCCGGCGCCTGGCCGCAGACCAGGAGGCGCGTGCGCGCGCCCACCATCACCACCGGCCGCGGCGCGTGCGGCAGCTCGCCCGCGCAGGCCCGGCAGGCGGCGATCTCCGCCAGCAGGCCGGCGAGGGCCGCCCCGGCCGCGGCGTCAGCGGGTGCGGGCGCGCTCAAGGAAGGCGTCGTCCCGCGCGATCAGGTCGGCGAAGGCGGGGCGGGCGAGCACGCCCTCCACCCAGGCCGCCAACCGCGGATGGGCCGCCGCGTCCACCCGCGAGCCGGCGTGGCGCAGGTTCACGAACGGGCTCGCCACGGAGATGTCGGCCAAGCTGAGGCGGTCGCCCACCAGGAAGCCGCCGACGTCCGGCACGGTGCGCTCCAGGTAGGCGTGGATGCGCGGCAGCTCCTCCGCCTCCACCTTCTGCGCGGCCGCCTCGTCGGCGGGGCGGCCCGTGAGGGGCGCGACCACGCGGTTGAAGAAGATCTTGACCTTGGCCGGCTGCGAGATGGTGTCGGAGAACTCGTCGAACCACATGACGCGGCCCCGCGCCTCCGGCTCCTCGGGGATCAGCCGCGGCGCGGGGTGCTTGGCGTCGAGGTACACGGCGATCGCGGTGGAGTCGGCCAGGGTGAAGGCGCCTTCGCGCAGGGCGGGCACCTTGGCGAAGGGGCTGGCCTCCTCGAACCCCTCGGGCGGCGGAGCGCCGGGGCGCACGGGGCGGTTCTCCACCTCCAGCCCCTTCTCGGCGGCGACCACGAGCACCTTGCGCACGAAGGGCGACAGGGTCGAGCCGTAGACGATCATCCTTCAGGCGCCCTCGTCCCCGGCCGGCGTCTCCGCCCCGGGCAGCCGCAACCTATACACGCCCTTGAAGGCGTCGGGGTCGGCGGGCCGCCCCTTGCGCGTGATCTCCAGCCGCCCCGCGCGGGCGAGGCCCACGGCGGTGGCGCGCACCTGGCCCATCAGCCGCCGCCACCCTTGCGGATCGACCGCCTTGGCCGCCTCGGACGGGCAGATGCTCGCGCCGGCCGTGCGGCGGGCCAGGAGGTCGAACACGGCGGCTTCGAGCGGGCTGGCGGCCATGGAGGGATCTCTCGCGCATCCGGCGCGGCGACGGAAGGGCGCGCGGAGGCGCCTGGGCCTGACAGCCCGCCCGCTTCGTCGGACAGCCCCCGTTCATGTCGCTTCCGCCACAAACGGCAGCGTCGGCCGCGCCCTCCCCCGCATCCTCTCGCCAGCTTGGGCGTTGGACCGGACGGAACGGGGCGACCACCTTGAGGATCTCCAGAGAAGGCATGACCATGCGCAAGATCTACATCGCCGGGGCCCTGGCCCTGGCCACGGCGGGGGCGCTGCCGTCGGTCGCCTCGGCCGACACCCGCTGCATCAACCCGCAGACCAACACGGGCACGGGCGCCCTGGTCGGCGCCGCCGGCGGCGCCGCCGTGGGCTCGCTCCTCGCCGGCCGCCACTCGCGCGGCGAGGGCGCCCTGTTCGGGGCGCTCGGCGGAGCGGTGCTGGGCGGCGCGGTCGGCCACAGCCAGGTGCGTTGCCCCGACGGGTACTACGCCTACGACGACCAGACTCGGCAGTACTACGACAACAGCGGGCGGGTGTACGCCCCGCCGCCCCCCGGCCCCGGCTACGGCCCGCCGCCTCCCGGCCCGGGCTACGGCCCGCCCCCGCCTCCCGGTGGCGGCTACGGCTACAACGGCGGCGGCGCGGACTACTACCGCGGCGCCCCGACCAGCCTGCACGACCGGCTGGACTGGGCCGCGGCCCGCATCGACCGCGCCCAGAGCAGCGGCCGGATCGACCCGCGCACCGCCGACGGCGCGCGCAACGATCTGGCCGACATCCGCCACCAGTACTACCGCCTGAGCCGGCGCGACGGAGGCTCGCTGAACGGGCCGGACCGCCAGTACATCAACGACCGCCTGAACACCCTGGCGCGCAACGTGCGCTGGGACGCGCAGAACGGGTACTGAGCCTCAAGGTCCCGGGCGGCGCCCGGGACCGCCTCGGGCGACGCGGGACAGGGCGCGGGGCTTCGGCCCCGCGCCTTTTCTCGTGGGGACGCGGCGGCTATGAGAAGCGCCGCTTCCCACCACCGCCGCCGGATCCCTCATGGCCCTGTCCAAGATCAAAGTCGCCAACCCCGTCGTCGACCTCGACGGCGACGAGATGACCCGGATCATCTGGAAGCTGATCAAGGACAAGCTGATCTTCCCCTACCTCGACCTCGAGCTCGACTACTACGACCTCGGCATGGAGCACCGCGACGCCACCGACGACCAGGTGACGATCGACGCCGCCCACGCCATCCGCGAGCATGGCGCCGGCGTGAAGTGCGCCACCATCACGCCCGACGAAGCGCGCGTGAAGGAGTTCGGCCTCAAGAAGATGTGGAAGAGCCCCAACGGCACCATCCGCAACATCCTGGGCGGCGTGATCTTCCGCGAGCCGATCATCTGCGAGAACGTGCCGCGCCTGGTGCCCGGCTGGACACAGCCCATCGTGGTCGGCCGCCACGCTTTCGGCGACCAGTACCGCGCGACGGACTTCCTGTTCCCGGGCAAGGGCAAGCTGACCATCAAGTTCGAGGGCGAGGACGGCCAGGCGATCGAGCACGAGGTGTTCCAGGCGCCCGGCGCGGGCGTGGCCATGGCCATGTACAACCTGGACGACTCGATCCGCGACTTCGCCCACGC
>CAXTCO010000324.1:0-2957 GCA_964242255.1 uncultured Caulobacteraceae bacterium
GCCTCGCCGCCCAGGCGCGCGCCGCCGGCCTGCGCGTCGCCGAGGACGACGGCTGGGCCGACGTGTTCAGCCGCCTGCTCACCGCCCGCGTGGAGCCGCAGCTGGGCGTCGGCCGCCCCACCGTGCTCCACGCCTACCCAGCGCCAGAGGCCGCCCTGGCGCGCCGCACCCCCGGCGATCCCCGCACCGCCGAGCGCTTCGAGCTCTACGCCTGCGGGGTCGAGCTCTTGAACGCCTTCGGCGAGCTGACCGACCCGGCCGAGCAGCGCCGCCGGCTGGAGGGCGAGATGGCCGAGATGCGCCGCGTCTACGGGACCGCCTACCCCCTGGACGAGGAGTTCCTGGCCGCCCTCGCGTCCATGCCGGAGGCGAGCGGGGCGGCCCTCGGCTTCGACCGGCTGGTGATGCTCGCCACGGGCGCGGCGCACGTCGACGACGTGCAGTGGACGCCCGTCGCCGGCTGAGCGGAGCGGCGTGCTAGACGGCGCGCCATGACCGCCGCGACCCTGCGCACCCCGGCCGACCTCGCCCGCGCAGGCCTCGCCGCCGCCGAGCGCCTGCCCGAGCTGGAGGCTGTGGCCGCCCGCTACGCCGTGGCGGTGACGCCGGCGATGGCGGAGCTGATCGACGCCTCCGACCCGCACGACCCCCTCGCGCGCCAGTTCCTGCCAGACCCGGCCGAACTCCGCGTGCGGCCGGAGGAGCGCGCCGACCCGGTGGGCGACGACGCGCACAGCCCGGTGAAGGGGATCGTGCACCGCTACCCCGACCGGGTGCTGCTCAAGGCGACGCACACCTGCGCCGTCTACTGCCGCTTCTGCTTCCGGCGGGAGACGGTCGGTCCGGCAGGCGCGGGCGGGCTCACCCCCGCCGAGCTGGATGCGGCCGTCGCCTACGTCGCCGCGCGGCCGACGGTCTGGGAGGTGATCCTGACGGGCGGCGACCCGCTGGTGCTGTCGCCGCGCCGCGTGCGCGACATCCTGCGGCGGCTGGAGGCCGCGCCGCACGTGAAGGTGGTGCGCCTGCACACGCGCGTGCCTTGCGTCGACCCGGAGCGGGTCACGCCGGAGCTGGCGGACGCGCTGCGCGCCGCCTCGCAGACGGTGTGGGTCGCCCTGCACGCCGACCACCCGCGCGAGCTCACGCCCGCCGCCCGCGCCGCCTGCGCCCGCCTGGTGGACGCGGGCGTGCCCCTGGTGAGCCAGAGCGTGCTGCTGCGCGGCGTGAACGACGACGCCGAGACGCTGGCCGCCCTGATGCGCGCCTTCGTGGAGACGCGGGTCAAGCCCTACTACCTGCACCACGGCGACCTCGCGCCCGGCACGTCGCACCTGCGCACCTCGCTGGAGGAGGGGCGCGCCCTGGTGCGCGCGATCCGCGGCGACGTCTCCGGCCTCGCGCAGCCGACCTACGTGCTCGACATCCCGGGCGGCCACGGCAAGGCGCCCGTCGGCCCCGACGCCTGGGACGGCGCCTTCGTGGAGGACCCGCAGGGGGGGCGCCACGCCTACCCGCCCGCCCCATAAGCGCCGCCACGACTGCGACTTAGCGACGCCTCGCCCCCGTCCGGCGGCCAAGCTATGGGCCGGCCGAAGGAAGGGGCGCGCGTGCGGCTGTGGACGACGAGCGAGCGCGTGTCGGCGCTGGACGCCTACGACATCCTCGACACGCCTCCCGAGGAGGCGTTCGAAGACATCGTGGAGATCGCGCGCGCCCTGACCGGCGCGCCCATCGCCCTGGTCACCCTGCTCGACGCCGAGCGCCAGTGGTTCAAGGCCGCGCGGGGCGCGGGCGACCTGAGCGAGACGCCCCTCTCCACCAGCTTCTGCCGGTTGGCGGTCGACGACGGGATCGACGCGCTCGTCATACCCGACACCCTGGCCGACCCCCGAACGCGCGACATGGAGGCCGTGACGGGGCCGCTCCACATGCGCAGCTACGCCGGCGCGGTGCTGCGCACGCCGGAGGGCGTCGCGATCGGCAGCGTGTGCGTGCTGGACGTGGAGCCCCGCGCCTTCCCGGGCGAGGCGGTCGCCAGCCTGCGGGCGCTCGCCCGCCAGGTCATGGCGCTCTTGGAGCTGCGCCGCGCGTCGGCGGAGCGGTCGGCGACGGTGGCCTCGCTGCGCGACGCGAACCTGGGCCGCGAGCTGGCCATGCAGGCGGCGCGCCTCGGCCGCTGGGACCACCGGCCCCATGAGAACCGCCGCTTCTTCGACGCCCGCGCCCGCGAGATCCTGGGCGCCTCGGAGGACGAGAGCGTCCTGGCCCTGGTGCGGCGGATCGACCCGCGCGACAGCGACCGCGTGAGGGAGGCCCTGGCGGCCGTGATGCGGCCCGAGCGCGTCGGTCCCTACGACGTGCAGTTCCGCATCGAGCCGGGCGAGCGCTGGGTGTCCTGCGTCGGCCGCACCCTGTTCGACGACGGCGTCTGCACCCGCTTCTTCGGCGTGATCGAGGACATCACCGAGCGCAAGCGGCTGGAGGAGCAGCGCGCCTACCTGTCCGACGAGCTGAACCACCGGGTGAAGAACATCCTCTCCCTGGCGCAGTCGGTGGCGGAGAGCACCCTGCGCACCGCCCCCGGGCTGGTGGAGGCGCGCGAGACCCTGGCCGCCCGGCTGCAGGCGCTGGCCCGCGCCCACGACGTGCTGCTGCAGCAGCGGTGGCGCGCGGCCGCGGTGCGCGAGGTGGCGGTGTCCACCCTGTCGGCCCTGGGCGTGGACCCCGCGCGCGTGGAGATGGACGGGGCGGACGTGCGGCTGGCCTCCGGCCCGGCGCTGCAGCTCGCCCTCGCGTTGCACGAGCTGGCCACCAACGCGGGCAAGTACGGCGCTCTGTCCAACGACACGGGACGGGTGGCGCTGCGCTGGTCCACGGCGCGGGACGGGGAGGGCCGCACCCGGCTGGAGCTGGGCTGGGCCGAGCGGGGCGGGCCGCCCGTGGCGCCGCCGCGGCGC
>CAXTCO010000325.1:0-2956 GCA_964242255.1 uncultured Caulobacteraceae bacterium
CTTGGCCATGGCGGCGGAGGCCTCGACGTCGTCCTCCATGATCAGGATGCGCAAAAAAGCCCTCCGCCACGACCCCTGGACGGGACCATGACGGAGGGCGGGAGATTGCGGAAGTGAAGCTTGCGTCAGGAGCGCCGCAGGCGTCCGGCGCGCGTCACTTGGCCTTGGGCTCGTCCAGCTTGACGGCGATTCCCACGTTGCGGTTCTGGCCGGCGTCCACCAGCAGGAAGACGGAGGGCCGCCCCGCCTTGCGGGCGTCGGCGACGGCGGCCGCGAACTCGGCCGGGGTGGTGACCGGCCGCTCGTTGGCCTGGACGATGACGTAGCCGGCCCGCAGGCCCTTCTTCGCCGCATCCGAGCCGTCGACGACGTTGGAGATCAGCACGCCCCGCTCCTCCGCCCCGAGGCCGTTGGCGCGTCGCGCGGCGCCCGTGAGCGGCTCGACGGCGAGGCCGAGCACCGTGGTGCGCGGCGCGCCTGGGTGCGCCGCAGAGCCGGAGTCGTCCTCGTCGCCGCCGAGGGAGCCGTCGGTGCGGTTCAGGGTCGCGACGGAGGGACGCACCCCGGAGGTGACGCTCACCATCTGCGTGCGGCCGGCGCGCCGCACCTCCAGCCTCATGACGTCGCCCGCGCGGGTGGCCGCCACGGCGCGGGTGAGCTCGCTGGAGCTGGACACCTTCTGGCCGTTCACCGTCAGGATGATGTCGCCGACCTGCAGGCCCGCCCGGGCGCCCGGCCCTCCCGCGGTCACATCCCGCACGAGCACGCCCGTGTTCAGCGGCAGCCCCAGGCTCTCCGCCTGGTCGGAGCCGATGCTGCTGATGGCCGCGCCCAGGTAGCCGCGGGTGATCTTCTTGCCCGAGATCAGCTGCTTGGTGATCGTGTCCGCCACGTCGGCCGGGATGGCGAAGCCGATGCCGATGGATCCGCCCGTCGAGGAGTAGATGGCGCTGTTGACGCCGATCACCCGGCCGTAGACGTCGAAGGTCGGTCCGCCCGAGTTGCCGCGGTTGATGGGGGCGTCGATCTGCAGGTACTGGGCCGGCAGGGCGCCGGCGCTGTCCGCCGGGATGTCGCGGCCGATGGCGGAGACGATGCCCGCCGTGGCCGTGCCGCCCAGCTGCAGCGGGTTGCCCACAGCCAGCACCCAGTCGCCGACGCGCGGCTTGGCCTGCGCCTCGAAGCTCACGAAGGGGAAGTTCCCGCCCTCGACCTTGAGCACGGCGAGGTCGCTCTCCTCGTCGCGGCCCACCACGCGGGCGCTCAATTCACGCTTGTCGGTGAGAGTGACGGTGATCTTGGTGGCGTTCTCCACCACGTGGTTGTTGGTGACGACGTAACCGTCGCGGCTGATGAAGAAGCCGGAGCCGGCGGCCTGCGCCTCGGGCAGGTCGCTGTCGTCGCCGTTCCCGCCGTCGTCCCCGCCGTTGGGGTTGGCCCGCCGGCCGCGCCCGCCGGGCGTGGCGCGGCCGTTCGGGGCGGGGCCCTGCCGGAACTGCGGCATCTGGTTGAAGGGGAACGGCAGGCCCTGGACGTCGCCCAGCTCCGACCGCGGGATGCGCGCGGTCACCTCGATGGACACCACGGCGGGCGCCACGTGCTCGAAGATGTCGGCGAAGGTGTTGGGCGCGCCCGGCGCGGCGGAGAAGCGGGACGGCGCCCCGATCGGCGGCTTGGAGAGGTCGCCCGTCTGCCCCTCGATCTGGGCGTTCGCGTGGGGCGGGGTCAGGCCGACGCCGGCGGCGGCGGCGCCGGCGAGCCCGACGCCCGCGACTGCGCCGAGCAGGTAGCCTCTGTTCAGAGCCATGGGTGGACTGTTCCTCGCGCCGCCCTCGGCGGCTTCTCGTGTGAACCCGGAAGACACATGCGGGTTGCGCGCGCGCAACCGTTCTGGCGAGGGTTTCACAGCGCCGGGGTGGTGTCCTTAGGGCGCTCCGGCGGCGGAACCGTGGCCGTGGCGGCGAGCATCCTCACGCGCTCGCGCTCGGCCTCGGACAGCGGGCGGGGCGCGGCCGCGCCCCGCGCCCGGCCGCCGCGGAGGGCCACGCCGGCGAGGCCCGCGGCCACGAGGCCGAAGGGCAGTCCCCACAGGACGGCGTTGCCGGCCGAGGCGCTCGGACGCAGCAGCACGAACTCGCCGTAACGGTCCACCAGGGCGCGCTTGATCTGCGCGTCCGGCCTCCCGGCGGCCACGTCCCCGCGCACCAGGGCGCGCAGGTCGGCGGCGAGGGGGGCGTCGCTGTCGTCGATGCTCTCGTTCTGGCAGACGAGGCAGCGGATCTGGCGGAACAGGGCGTGAGCGCGAGCCTCCTGCGCCGGGTCGGCCAGCCGCTCGGGCGGGGCAGGGAGGGCGGAGGCGGGAGCGCCGGCGGCGGCCAACACCGCGGCGAGCAGGAACGCCTTCACTCGGCGGGCGCCAGGGCCGGAGCGGCGGCGGGCCGGCGGCGCGCCTTGGCTCCCGCCGCGAGACGCAGCCTCCGGTCGGACAGGGAGACAAGCCCGCCCAGCGCCATGAGCAACGGCCCGAGGAAGATCAGCCGCGCCCCCGGGTTCCAGAAGGCGCGCACGGCCCAGCCCTCGCCCGCGCCCGTCCGCCGCTCTCCCAGCACGATGTAGAGGTCGGAGACGCCGCGCCGCTCCAGCGCCACCTTGGCCACCGTCTGGTTGCGCGCGGGATAGAAGCGCCGCTCGGGCGAGGCGGTGAAGGGCGCACCGCGGGGCGGAGCGACGCGCACCGTCGCACGCTCGGACGAGAAGTTCGGGCCGTCGTAAGTCCCGACGCGCTCCAAGGTCAGGACGTGACCGGCGACGGAGAGGCTGCGGCCGAGGCTCAGCGTGTCGGCCGCCTCGACGCGCCACGCCGTCTCGCACGAGGCGCCTAGGGCGAACACGCCCAGGCCGGCGTGCGCCAGGGTCACGCCCCAGGCGCCGCGCGGCAGGTTGCGCAGGCGCCGCC
>CAXTCO010000326.1:0-2954 GCA_964242255.1 uncultured Caulobacteraceae bacterium
CCCCCAGCCACTCCGGCACGCGGGCGCGCAGCACGCCGGCGCCCGTGCGGCCCTTGCCGGTGATCACCAGCACGGCGCGCGCGCCCTCCGCCTGGGCGTGCAGCACGAAGGCGTGGAGCGCCGCGCGGGCGCGGTCCTGGTCGTGGCCGTGCAGGTCGAGGCGGCCGCCGATGGGCTCGCGGGCGCGGGCGATGCGCCGCTTGCGGTTGGGCTCGATCGGCCCGGGATCGGGGACGTGCGCGCGGGGGGGCGGCCGCGGCGTCGGGCGTGCGCCCACCCCGCCGGCCGCCAGCGCCGCCAGCGACTCCGCCGTGGGCCGCGGCGGAAGGGCGGGTGGGTGCGGTCCGGGAGGACGGAACGGTGCGGAGAGCGGCGGCGGCTCGGGCGCGGGGTCCTCCGCCAAGGGTGGTTCGGGCGGCTCCGGCGCGTGGCGGCGGACGGTGGCGGCGACCAGCGACCACAGCCGCGCCTCCTCCGGACGCAGCCGGCGGCGCACGGCGCTCAGCGGGCTCCGGCGGGGACGGGCACGAGCCGGACCACGCGCAGGGTGTGGCGCACGCGCCCGGCCTCGCGCCCGGAGTCCGGGCCGCGGCCCGTGTAGAGGTCGGCGCGCACCTCGCCGCGGATGGCGGAGCCCGTGTCCAGCGTCACGGCCGCGCGGCGGTAGCGGGCGACGGCCCCCGCCAGCACCGGGCCCTCCGCGTCGATCCACCAGAGCTCGCCATAGGCGTGGCGCGACGGGTCGACGGCCAGGGCGCGGCCGGGCGGCAGGGACACGCCCGCGGCGCCCACGGGGTCGCGCCCGTCGTCGGCCGTCAGGTTGAAGAAGATGTAGCGCGCGTTCCTGTTCATCACCGCGTCCGCCTCCGGCCCGGCGTGGTCGCGCAGCCATCCGCGGATGTCCTCAGCCCCCGTGCGGTTGCGGGGCAGGAGACCCAGCTCGGCCATGGGACGGGCGATGGCGGTGAAGGGCCGGCCGTTGTCGGCGGCGTAGAGCGCCTTGGCGCGGCCGCCGTCGGGGAAGACCAGCTCGCCCGAGCCCTGGATCTGCATGAAGAACAGGTCCTCCGGCCGCATCCAGGCCAGGGCGTCCGGCGCGGGCTGCGCCGCGATCGTCAGCCGGTCGGCGCTCGCCAGCGGCGTCGGCGCGGCGGGGGGCGGCGGCCCGTCCAGCAGGGCCAGCGGGTCCGCCACGGGCGCGTAGCCGGCCGCAGGCGCGTAGGCGCCGGCCGGGCGGGGCCGCACGGGGGCGGTGAACGCGTCGTCGGGCGCGCGGCGCGCTTCGTACTCGGGGGCGAAGTAGGCGGTGAGCACGCCCTCGCCGCCCAGGGGCGCAGGGCGGAACCTCGCTTCGAGGAAACGGCGCGCCGCCGCCTCGCCGAGCGGGCCCGCCGCGCGCGCCTCGCGGCAGACCGACTGCATGGCGGCGTCGCGCGCCGCCCCGCAGCCGGTCTGCAGGGCGGCGAAGGCGGCGGCGTGGTCGTCGGCCGCCCAGCCGGGCAGGTCGCGCACGGTCGTGGAGGGCGGCGGCTCCGGCGGGCTGGTCTCCACCGGCGGCAGCGGCCGGCCCTCGACCGGCGCGCCGGGCGCCGCCCCGTGGGGAGGTGCGGTCTGGCGGGAGTAGGCCGAGCCGTAGGGGTCTGCGCGTCGGGGCTGCGGAGCCGAGGAGGCCGTACGGCGGTCGGCGCGGGGCGGCGGGCGCGACCCCGCGCAAGCCCCCAGCACGAGGCCCGACAGGAGGAGGACGAGGAGGGCGGGCGCCGCCGGGGGGCGACGCAAGCCTCAGGCCTCCGCCGCGTCCACCCGGGCGAGCGTCCAGCCCGAGCCCTTGGCGTCCACCGGCCGCTCAAAGGTCCAGAACTCCGCCGTGCGGCGCTCCACCACCGACTCGTCCACCGGGCCGTCGACCTTGGCCGCCTTCACGTGCCGGCGCAGCTCGGACAGGAAGCGCACCTTCAGCCGCGCCAGCTTGCCGGAGACGTCGGCCTCCTCCAGGTCGGCGCGCGGCGGGTGCAGGAACTCCACGCTCTCCTCGCGCCCCTCCGCCTCGCGGGCGGCCACGGCGGGCTCGAACGCCTCGAACACGTCGGGGTTGGTCAAGGAGCGCAGGGTCTCGCGGTCGCCGCGGGCGAAGGCGCGTACGATCTGCTCGTAGGCGCCGCGCGCACCCTCCATGAACTTGCCGAGCTCGAAGGCCGGGTCGCCCGCGCGGATGGCGGCCAGGCCGGGGTGCTGGATCTCGGCGGTGACCTCGGCGGCCGGGCGCTGCGGCTGCGCCTCCACCCGGCGCAGGCGAAGCCCCGCCGGCGCGCGGGAGGGGCCGTCCTGCGGCTGGCGCCCCACGCGCCGGCCCAGCACGGAGTACAGCATGTACAGCACCAGGGCGGCCAGGGCGGCGAAGATGACGAGCTCGATCATCGGGTCCGAGACTGCGGCGGGATCGGTTGACGGAAGGCTGATATAGGCGAGCGGGAGCGCCGCGTCAGTCCCCCGTCGTCACGGCGGCGATGCGGATGTTGGCGCGGCCGCGGGGC
Source organism: uncultured Caulobacteraceae bacterium (assembly GCA_964242255.1). Classification (GTDB taxonomy): domain Bacteria; phylum Pseudomonadota; class Alphaproteobacteria; order Caulobacterales; family Caulobacteraceae; genus JASLDZ01. Next base: position 2,535 of record CAXTCO010000326.1, read on the forward strand.
GCATGCTAACCGCGCCCGCTTCGCGCGTCCGCCGCTCCGCCGACGCCGCCGATCCCCTCGGACCCGACATGACCGACCTGCCCCCGCCCCAGCCGCCCGCCGTCGACGGCGCGGCCCCGCCCGCCTTCCGCGTGCTGGCGCAGTTCACGCGCGACTTCTCCTTCGAGAACCCGCATGCGCCCGAGAGCCTCCGCTCGCCGGGCCAGCCCACCATCGACCTGGGCGTGGAGATGGGAGCCCGCGCCCGGCAGGACGGCCTCTACGAGGTTGACCTGAAGCTGAACGCCACCGCCACCCGCGACGGCAAGGTCGCGTTCAACGTGGAGCTGGTCTACGGCGGGCTGTTCGAGATCACCGGCGTGCCGGAGGAGCACCTGGAGCCCGTGCTCCTGATCGAGTGCCCGCGCATGCTGTTCCCCT
>CAXTCO010000327.1:0-2943 GCA_964242255.1 uncultured Caulobacteraceae bacterium
GCCGCTCCCACACTCGGGCACGCCTCAGCCCTGTGTTCGACGCGCCGCAGGCCGTCGAACCTTTGTGGGACGCCCCGCGTCCCGACGCCCCCGCGTCAGCCGCCGCGCGAAGGGCGGGTCAAGGCCGAAGAGCGCAGCGGAGCGGAGCGCGCCTTGACGCGCCCGAGCACGGTGGCGCCCTCCAGCGCAGCCGCCAGCACGCGCCTCACCCGAACAGCTCCCCCTGCCCCGCGGCCGCAGCCTCCGCGCGCGGGCGCCGGAACAGGTCGCTCCGCAGCCGGGCGTGCGTCTCGTTGAGCCCGAGCCGCGTGCAGGCCACGTTGAAGCGCCGCCGATAGAGTTCCGCGATCGGGCCCTGCCCCGCCATGCGGCCGCCGAAGGCGCTGTCGTTCTCGCGGCCGCCGCGCATCTGGCGGACGAGGCTCATCACCCGGGCCGCGCGGTCGGGGACGTTGGCCGCCAGCCACTCCTTGAACAGCCCCGCGATCTCGCGCGGCAGGCGCACGACGATGAACATGGCCTCGCTCGCCCCCGCTTCGCGCGCGGCGGCGAGCACGTCCTCCATCTCGTGGTCGTTCAGGCCCGGGATCACCGGCGAGAAACCCACGCCCACGGGGGCCCCGGCGTCCGCCAGCCGGCGGATCGCCTCCAGCCGCCGAGCAGGCGTGGCGGCGCGCGGCTCCATCGTGCGGGCGAGGCGGCGGTCGAGAGTGGTGACCGAGACGAACGCCTTGGCCAGCCCCCGCGCGCCCTGCGGGCCGAGGATGTCGGCGTCGCGGGCGATCAGGGCGGACTTGGTGATGACGCTGAACGGGTGGTCGTGGTCGCGCAACACCTCCAGCACCGAGCGCGTGACCGCAAGCTGGCGCTCGGCGGGCTGGTAGACGTCCGTGTTGCCGCCGACGTGGATGGGGCGGCAGCGGTAGGCGGGGCGCGACAGCTCGCGGCGCAGCACGGCCGCGGCGTCGGGCTTGAAGAACAGCTTGCTCTCGAAGTCCACGCCCGGAGACAGGCCCATGTAGGCGTGGGCGGGGCGCGCGTAGCAGTAGATGCAGCCGTGCTCGCAGCCGCGGTAGGTGTTGATGGACTGGTCGAAGCCGATGTCCGGGCTGTCGTTGCGGCTGATGATCGTGCGGACGCGCTCGGCCGTCAGCGTGGTGGCGAGCTTGGGGGCGGGGGCGTCGTCCGGCCCGTCCCAGCCGTCGTCGAACCCCTCGCGGATCAGCGGTTCGTAGCGGCCGGAAGCGTTGGAGACGGCGCCCCGGCCGCGCGGGGCCTTGAACGCGTCTGCGGAGGCGGCCGGCGGCATGGCCCGAACATGACCGCGGGCCTAGAACAAATCAAGAACCTGAACGAGGTTTCAGCCGCCCAGGGCGGGGGCGACGGCGGCGATCTCCATGGCCCCCGTCTCCTGCTTCAGGGCGTTGCGGTAGCCCCAGTAGTCGGCCAGCACCTTGCGCACGTAGGTGCGCACGTTCTCGCCGGGCAGGCTCTCCACCAGCAGCAGGGCGTCGGCCTTGGAGCCGAGGGCCGCGGTGGCGCGCTTCACCGCGTCCGGGCCCAGGTTGTAGCCGGCCACGGCGCGGACCAGGTCGCCCTTGGCGCCGTCCAAGAGCTTGGCGACGTAGGCTTGGCCGACCTTGAGGTTCGTCCCGGCGTTCATCAGGCTGCCGCCTTTGACGCCCAGGCGGGCGGCGGTGGCGGCGTTGATCTGCATCAGGCCCATGTTGGCCCCGGCGCGGGCGGAGGCGTTGAAGCGGCTCTCCGTCTTCACGATGGCGTAGATCAGCGCCTTGTCCTGGGTGAAGCCGCCCTCCGGCGCGAGCGACGGGAGGGGCAGCTTGCGGGCGGCGGCCGCCGCGTTGTCGAGGCCCAGGCGCGTCTTGGCGAGCAGGGCGTAGAAGCCGTCGGCCGACCGGGCGGCCGTGCGCAGGAAGGGCTCGGCGGCCTCGGGCCTGCCGGCGGACTCGGCGGAGCGCGCGGCCCAGAAGGCGGCGTTCCCGCGCAGGGCGGCCGGGCGGGAGGCGTCCGTCGAGACGGCGGCGAAGGCGGCCTGGGCGTCGTCGAAGCGGCGCTGGCGGAAGGCGGTCAGGCCCGCGGTCCAGCCGTCGTGCGAGGTCTCCGCCAGCCTGGCGGCGGTGGCGAGGTCGCCGCGGTTGTAGGCTTCGCGGGCGGCGGAGGCCGCATCGGCTGCTTGGGCGGCTCCGGCCACGGCGAGAGCGCCCAGGGCGGAGAGGGCGGTGACGCGCAGCCGGCGGAGGAGGAGCATTCGGTCCACCGCGTCCGTCCAGGCTCCTCGAGTCCTCGCCTTGCGAGGGGAGCGGCGTCGCGGCCTTGTTCCGTTTCAGATTGTTGCAGGTTACCGGGCCGGGCCCGCAGGGTCGACCCGCGCCGCTAGCGTCAGGATGTCGCACCAGGCCGCCTTCCGCATGGGCGGCCGCGCCAGGATGAAGGCGGGGGAAAGCGTCGCCAGGGCGGGGACCGCGCCGCCCTCGCCCGCGCCGCGCCAGTCGGTCCAGCCGCCCCGCGCCTTGAGGATGGGCTCGGCGAGGCCCAGCAGGCCGCGGGCGGCGCCGTCGCCCATCACCAGGAGGGCGCGCGGGCGGGCGAGCGCGATCAACCGCTCCAGGAAGGGGCGGCAGGCGGCCTGGTCCGCGGCGGAGGGCGCGCCCCCGCCGGCCGGCCGCCAGAACACGGTTTGGGTGAGGAGCGCGCGATCCTCCAGGCCGGCGTGGCGCAGGAAGGTGCGGGCCAGGACGCCCGCGGGGCCGGCGAAGGGCGCGCCCGCGGCCTCGTCCTCCGGCGCGGGCGCCTCGGCCACCACGACCACGTCGGCCCGCCCCCCCGCGTGCTCGGGCAGGTGGGGGAACACGGCCCGGCCGGAGCCGGTGTGGCGCAGCGCGCAGCCGTCGAACGCCTCGACCGCGGCGCGCAGGGCGGCGA
>CAXTCO010000328.1:0-2891 GCA_964242255.1 uncultured Caulobacteraceae bacterium
GCCATCATCTCCGCCGCCGGCCTGATCAACGCCTGCCGCGTCACCGGCCGCGACCTGAAGGACGTGAAGGTGGTGCTGAACGGCCCGGGCGCCGCGGGCATCGCCACGCTGGAGCTGATCAAGGCGATGGGCGTCACGCCCTCCAACGTGATCGCCGTGGACCGCAAGGGCGTGCTCTTCGCCGGCCGCACCGAGGACATGAACCAGTGGAAGTCGGCCCACGCCGTCGACACCCCCGCCCGCACCCTGGCCGAGGCCCTGGTCGACGCCGACGTGTTCATCGGCCTGTCGGTCAAGGGCGCCCTCACGCCCGAGCTGGTCAAGACGATGGCCCCGCGCCCGATCATCTTCGCCATGGCCAACCCCGACCCGGAGATCACGCCGGAGGAGGTGCTGGCCGTGCGGCCCGACGCCATCGTCGCCACCGGCCGCAGCGACTATCCCAACCAGGTCAACAACGTCCTCGGCTTCCCCTACATCTTCCGCGGCGCGCTGGACGTGCGGGCGCGCTCGGTCAACCACGAGATGAAGATCGCCTGCGCCAACGCCCTGGCGATGCTGGCGCGCGAGGACGTGCCGGACGAGGTGGCCGCCGCCTACCACGGCCGCCGCCTGAAGTTCGGGCCGGACTACATCATCCCCACCCCGTTCGACCCGCGGCTGATCTGGTACGTGCCGCCCTTCGTGGCCCAGGCGGCCATGGACACGGGCGTCGCGCGCCGCCCCATCGTCGACATGGACGCCTACCGCTCCGCCCTGGCGCAGCGGCTCGACCCGGCGGCCGCCTTCCTGCAGAAGATCACCGGCACGGTCTCCGGCATGACGGAGAAGAAGCGCATCGTCTTCGCCGAGGGCGAGGACCCGGCGGTGATCCGCGCCGCCTACGCCTTCCAGACGCAGGGCCTCGGCCGCGCCGTCCTGTGCGGCCGCGAGGAGCTGGTGCGCACCAACATGCGCGAGGCCGGCGTGCCCGACGACGCGGGCCTGCCCATCGTCAACGCCCGCCTGTCGGACCAGAACGCCGAGTACGTCGACCTGCTGTACGGCCGGCTGCAGCGCCAGGGCTTCCTGCGCCGCGACGTGCAGCGCCTGATCAACCAGGACAGGAACAGCTTCGCCGCCGCCATGGTGGCCGCGGGCCACGCCGACGGCATGGTCACGGGCGTGACCCGCTCCTTCGACGTGTCGCTGGAGGAGATCACGCGCGTGATCCCGCCCACCGACGGCGGCCGCGTGCTCGGCCTGTCGGTGCTGCTGACGCAGGGCCGCACCCTGTTCGTGGCCGACACCGCCGTGGCCGAGCTGCCCGACAGCCGCGACCTGGTGGAGATCGCCATCGAGGCCGCCCACGCCGTGCGCCGCCTCGGCCACGAGCCCCGGGTGGCGTTCCTCAGCTACTCCACCTTCGGCAACCCCCGCGGCCCCCGCGGCGAGAAGGTGCGCGAGGCCGTGGCCCTGATGGACGCCCGTTCGGACATCGACTTCGAGTACGAGGGCGAGATGCCGCCCGAGCTGGCGCTGGACGCGTCCAAGCGCGACGCCTTCCCCTTCGTGCGCCTGACGGGCGAGGCCAACGTGCTGGTCATGCCGGCCATCCACTCGGCCTCGATCTCCACCAAGCTGGTGCAGCTCCTGGGCGGGGCGACGGTGGTGGGGCCGCTGCTGGTGGGCCTCGGCAAGCCGGTGCAGATCGCGCCGCTGCAGGCCTCGGTGAGCCAGATCCTGAACATGGCCGTCTTCGCCGCCTACGACGTGCGGGCCGAGGCGCTGTGAGGGCCGGGCGCAGCCGTCGCGGCAGGCAGGAACGGCCGCCCCGCTCCAAACCTCACCGGGGACCGTGCCCATGGCCGCGGATCGCCCGGCCTCGCCGGGCGTTCCGCGGCCATGGCGAAGGCGACCCTGTTCCGCATGGTGCTCCCCGAGCACACCTGCCCGTTCGGCGTCCGGGCGCTCGAGCTCCTGACGCAGGCCGGCTACGAGGTCGACGACCGCGTCCTGCGCTCGCGGGCGGAGGTCGACGCCTTCGAGCAGGAGCAGGGGGTCGACACCACCCCTCAGATCTTCATCGACGGCGAGCGGATCGGCGGCAGCGACGACCTCGCGCGGCGCCTGGCCCACCGAGCCTGACGGCGCGGCCCTTGAGGCGGGACGGCTACCTGCGCGGCGGCTCCAGACCCTCGGCCGCCGCGACCAGGTAGAGGGGCCGCCGCTTCACCTCGTGGTAGATGCGCGCCACGTATTCGCCGAGCATGCCGATGGCGAGCATCTGCACGCCCGATCCGAACAGCACGAACACCGCCAGCGAGGCGTATCCGGGCGTCGTCACCCCCGCCACCAGGGTGCGCAGGACGATCCACCCCGCCAGCGCGATGGCCGCCACCCCGAACAGCGCCCCCACGTAGGTCCACACCCGGATCGGCGCCGACGAGAACGCCACGAACCCGTCCAGGGCGAAGTTCCAAAGCCGCCACCAGCGCCAGCTCGACACGCCGGCCGCCCGCGCCTCCCGCGCGTAGGGCACGGCCGCCTGGCGGAAGCCCACCCAGGCGAAAAGCCCCTTGTTGAAGCGGTTGCGCTCCGGCATGGCGCGCAGGGCGTCCACCACGCGCCGGTCCATCAGGCGGAAGTCGCCCGCGTCCGCCGGCATGGCCACGTCGCTCACGCGGTTGAACAGGCGATAGAAGGCGCGCGCCGTGGCCCGCTTGGCCGCCGTGTCGGTCGAGCGGTCGGCGCGCACGCCGTAGGCCACGTCGAACCCCTCCTCCCACCGGTCGAGGAAGGTCGCGATCAGCTCCGGCGGGTCCTGCAGGTCCATGTCGATGGGCGCCACGAGGTCGCCCGTCGCCGCGTCCAGCCCCGCCGTCAGCGCCAGCTCCTTGCCGAAGTTGCGG
>CAXTCO010000329.1:0-2877 GCA_964242255.1 uncultured Caulobacteraceae bacterium
CGGCGTGGCCCGCCTTCTGCGCGTTGAACAGGCGGCGCACGCGGGTGACCGCGTCCGTCGAGCCCAGGTGCAGCGGCTTGTCGAGGTTGACCCAGCCGTGGACGGGGTCGCCCCGCTTGCGCCGGCCCATCAGGCCGGCTCCTCGGACGCGTCGCGTCCCGGGGCGCCGCCGGGCGCGCCCTCGGGTTCGTCGTCGTGGGCCGCCGCCTCCAGGTCGCGCCTCACCTCCGGGCGGTTGAAGAGGGCGTTCATGTGCGCCGCCTCGCTGAACGACGGGTCGTGGACGAAGTGCAGGTCCGGCGTGAACCGCAGCTCGATGGAGCGGCCCAGCTGTCCGCGCAGGAAGCGGGACGCGTGGTTCAGCCCGTCCACCACCACATCGGCCCGCACCCCGCCCAGGGGCTCGACGAAGCAGGTGGCGTGGCGCAGGTCGGGGCTGACCCGCACCTCGGTGACGGTGACGGACACGCCCTGCAGGCGCGGGTCGGCGACCTCGCTCTCCCGCAGGATCTCCGCCAGGGAGTGGCGCACCAGCTCGCCCGCGCGCAGCTGGCGCTGGCTTGCGCCTGCGGCGTCGGACCGCCCGCCGGCGCGCGAGGAGGACTCGCCGCGCGAAGACGACGAGCCGCGGGAGGGCGGAGGGCGGCGGGACATCGTTCGGAGCTCCTGGGCGCGGGCGCGGGTCGGACGCGGTGGCGCGGGGCGGGCGGCATAGGCGGAGCGGCGCCGGCCGTCCAGCACGCGGTCGCGGCGCGTCAGCCGAGCAGCCGCTCCCGCAGCTCCAGCGCGCTGCGTTCGGTCGACAGCTCGCTGAAGAGGCCGTCGCGCACGCGCCAGAGGCTGAGGCCGGTGTACTCGACCTCGCGCCCGTCCGGCGGCGAGCCGTACAGGCCCTGGTTCCGCCCACGGCGGATCCAGCGGGACACCACGCGCTCTCCGCCCGCGTCGGTGAACAGCTTCAGGTGCTCGTTGCGGACATCGGCGACGACCGACTGCATCTGCGCCGTCCAGCGCTTGATAGCCTCGCGCCCGCGGATCACCTCGCCCGCGTTATGGAGACGGAAGTCGGGCGTGACGATCCCGTCCAGGCGTCGAGGCCGTGCGGCGGCGACCCTACGCGGTCGAAGTACGCGCGTGCGAGGTGGAGGCCGCGTTCGGGATCGTGGGTCACGGTCAGGCGCGCTTCAGGCGTCGGCCAGGCCGTAGAGCGTCATCTTGGAGGTGACGTGCAGGCCGATGCGCTCGTAGACGGGGCGCCCCGCCTGCGTGCCGTGCAGGGTGGCGCGCGTCAGGCCGGTCGCCTTGAAGCCCTCGTGCAGGGCCTTGCGCGTCGCCGCCTCGCCGAAGCCGCGGCGGTGGCGGTCGGGGCGGGTCGCCACCAGCACCACGAACAGCCGCCCGTCCACGGGGCAGGTCCCCGCGCAGGCCACGGGGACGCCGCCCTCGCAGGCGATGTAGGCGTGGACGTCCTCCCGCCACAGGCGCGAGCCGGCGAAGGCGGCCTGCGCCGGCCCGACCGGCATGCCGTAGGCGGCGGCGTTCAGCTCCGCGTAGTCGGCCAGGTCCCGCTCCGTGGTCACGCGGCGGAAGGTGAGCGCCGGATGGCTCGGCTCCGGCAGGGGGCCGACCTCGCCCGCCATGCCCGAGGTGGTCATGGCGGCGGCCAGCCCCGCCTCCGCGGCGAGCGCCGGCAGGGCGGCGAGGGCCTCGGCCGTCAGCAGCTCCTGGAACAGCCACAGGTAGCCGGACGCCGGACGCCCCCGCATGAAGGCCGCCGCCCGCGCCAGGGCGTCCTGCAGCGCCCGCGCGTCCATGTCGGGCGTCGTGAGGGTCAAGGTGTTGTAGAAGCCGAACGGCGAGTCGGCCCATCGCACGGCCAGGTCGCCGTCGCGCACCACGCCGGAGCCGGCGTCGCGCACCAGAAGCCCCCACATGCCGAGGAGCTGGTCGACGGACTCGAGGGCGCCTTCGCGGCTGGGGGACATCGTCAGGCTCCTGTGAGGGGAAGCGGCGCGGATCGACGGAGCGACGCAACCGGCGGACGGCGTTTCTGGGCCGCAGACGGCCGAGGCGGCGGGGTCAGGTCGCGGCGCGGGCCGCCTTCTTCACCTTGGCCAGGGCGCGGTCGCGCTTGAGGCGGCTCATGTGGTCGGTGAACAGCACGCCGTCCAGGTGGTCGACCTCGTGCTGGATGCAGACGGCGTAGAGGCCGTCCGCCTCCTCCTCCACGCGGGCGCCGTCGCGGTCGAGGTAGCTGACGCGGACGCGGGCGGGGCGCTCCACGTCTTCGAGGACGTCGGGGACGGAGAGGCAGCCCTCGTTCCACGGCTTGGTCTCTTCGGACGCCCAGGTGATCACCGGGTCGACGAACACCTTGGGCGCGCGCGGCTCGTCCTCGCGGGCGAGGTCCATCACCACCACGCGGCGGCCGTCGCCGATCTGCGGCGCGGCGAGCCCGATGCCGGGGGCGGCGTACATCGTCTCCAGCATGTCGTCGGCGAGCGCGCGCACCGCGTCGTCGACGCCGCCGACGGGCGCGGCGGGCGTCTTGAGGATGCGGGCGTCCTCCGGAAAGGCGACGTTCAGGATGCGGCGCAGCGGCATGGCGCCACCATAAGGAGGGGTCGATTCCCTGTCACCCCGGCCGCCCCGCCGGCCGGAACCCGGACCGCGGTCGGGGGGGAGCGGACCCGCCGGTCAGCGCGCGAGGCCGAGGTCGCGCGCGGTCTCGCGGGTCAGCTGGCCGTCGGCGGGGTGACCGCGGTCGCGCTGGAAGCGGACCAGGGCGTCGCGCGTGGGCTCGGTGAACACGCCGTCCGTCGGCCCGCGGTAGTAGCCGCGGCCGCCGAGCGCCGCCTGCAGCCGGGCCACCATGGG
>CAXTCO010000330.1:0-2871 GCA_964242255.1 uncultured Caulobacteraceae bacterium
CGGCGATGTCGATCACCGCGCGCCACTTGGCGAAGCGCGCGCCGCGGGCGCGGTACTTGGGCAGGCGGTCGGGCAGGCCGTCCAGGCCGTAGGTGATGGTCTCGCCCGGAAAGGCGGGAAGCCCCTTGGTCCCCTCGTCGACCTTGATCCCCGGAATGGCGCCGGCGTCCTCGATCAGCTTCACCAGGGGCGTGCCGTCCGCGGCCTCCTGCCAGAGGGTCTCGTCGTACAGGATCACGCCGGAGATGGACTTCATGCCCTCGGCGCGGAACAGCATCTCACGGTAGTCGCGCCGGTTCTCCTCGGTGGAGGCCACGTGGATGGCGTCGAAGCGCTTCTTGATGGTGCCCGAGCTCTCGTCGGCGGCGAGGAGCCCGCGGCCGGGCTCCACCATGCGGACCGCGATCTCGTTCAGCGCTTGAAGATTCATCAGGTCTCAGATCCTTTCGAGGGGCGCAGCCTTATAGCGGCGTCGATCTCACCGCGCGTGGGAAGAAGCAGCTCAGGGCGACTTGGCGCATCACGCCCACGTCAGCGCGTCGGGGGCCGGCAGGCGGCCGATGGGGCTGTCCACGGCCTCGGCCCACCCCTCCAGGCGCTCGGCGACCCACTCGGCACACGGCTGTTCTCGCCGTAGCCGGGCTGTTCGGGCGCTTGGCGGGGTCCAGGCGGATGAAGGCTCCGGAGGCGACCAGCGCCTCCCCCAGCCGCTCCCCCTCGTGGGCCGAGCCTTCGCACCAGACCGCCGCGTCGGGCTGCGTCAGGGCAGCCGCCTCGGCCACCCCGGCGCTGCAGGCGGGCGTGGGACGTGGGCGCTTCGCCCGCCTCCAAGGAGGCCGAACGGTGGCGTCTACGCTGTCGAAGCCCATGCGGCGGAGGCCCTTCGGTCAGATCGCCGCAGCCTTCAGCCTGACGGACGGAGGCAGTCAAGCGCGCGTCGGCGCCCCTCTCAGCCGCTGAAACGCTTGCCGGTGTTGGGGAAGCCAGCGCCCTTCTACATTGCTAGCGGTATCAGGCCGCTTTCAGCCCGGCCTGATTTCACCGGCCGGGTGTCGGGCGACGGCTGGCGGTCAGGCCGGATCGGCCGCCTGCATGCGCGCGGGCGGCGCGGGGCGGCGGCGCAGCTCCTCGTCCTGCGCGTCCATGCAGGGGGCGCAGCGGTCGAGGGCGGAGACCGACAGCGCGCCGTAGTCGATGTCGTTCATCGAGGTCACCGCGGCGGCGGCCTTGGCGGCCTCCACCCCGCGCCCGGCCAGGGCCTCCGCGGCGGCCTGCGCCCCATGGCGCAGGGTCGTGTGGCTCGCCCGCCGCGTCCGCGCTCCGGCCCGCGCGCCGGCCCGAAGTGGGCAGAGGGCGGTCAGCCGGCGCCGTCGTCCCCGTCGTCCCCCTCCCACCGGGCGACGCGGTCGTCGTAGCCGCGGCGGGCGGAGAAGAAGGCCAGCCAGATCAGGGCCGCCGTCAGTCCGCCCGCGCCCAGCCCGGCGATCAGCATGGCCGCGAGGATGTGCGGCGAGCCGCCCGTCCACCCGCCCGCTTCCCCCGCGGCCAGGGGCGAGTCCGGCGCTCCGCTGCGCACGACCACCCAGGCCATGAAGGCGGCCGTCGCGCCCAGGCCCACGATCGCCAAAGCCCAGCCCCGCCGCATGCCCGCCCTCCCTACGCCGCGCTTGAGCCGCTGAGCCGCTTGAGCCCGCCCGCTTGCGTCCGCCGCGCCCGAGCGCGTAGCGCGGGCAGGTGACCTGCCTCAAGCTCTTCGCCACACCCGTGCGTCACGGCTCCCTCGCCGCCGGCCGCGGATGGGCGGAGCTGGCCGCCGGGCTGGAGGCGGCCGTGGAGGGCTTGCGCGCGGAGGACGCCGCGGGTCGCGCCTGGTGCCGGTCGCACGGCTACGGCGGCTACACCTCCTACGCCTCCCTGGACGACCTGCCGCGGCGCATGAGCGTGTTCGACGACCTGCGCCGCCGGCTGGACCGGGAGGTCTCGGCCTTCGCCGACGCCTGCGCCTTCGACCTGGGCGGCGGCCGGCTGAGGCTGGACAGCCTGTGGGTCAACGTCCTGAGGCCCGGCGCGGCGCACTCCGGGCATGTCCACCCTCACAGCGTGGTCTCCGGCACGGTCTACCTGCGCACGCCGCCCGGCGCGGGGGCGCTGCGGCTGGAGGATCCGCGCCTGCCGATGATGATGGCCGCCCCGCCGCGCCGGGCGGACGCGCCGGACGACCTGCGCACCTTCGTGGAGATCGCCCCCGCCCCCGGCGACGTGGTGCTGTGGGAAAGCTGGCTGCGTCACGAGGTGACCGCCGGCCGCGCCCGCGCCGAGCGCGTCAGCGTCAGCTTCAACTACGCCTGGAGCCTCGGGCGCTAGGCTCAGACGCCGTCGCCGCCCTCACCCTCCTCGACGGCGGGATCGCCCTCCACGGCGTCGGCATCGACGGCGTCTCGCCGGTCGGGGGCGGTCGGGGGCGGCGGGGCTGGATCGGGCATCGACGGACCTCCTGGCGGATGAAAGCGCGCGGCCGCCCCGCGCCGTTCCCGCGAAGCGCACCCCGCGCCGCCCTGGACGCGCCCGGACTCGGCGGGCAGAAGCCGCGCCATGGAGCGATGCGACGCGGTGGTGGCCGGCGGGGGCCTGGCGGGCGCGACCGCCGCCCTGGCCCTGGCCCGCGGCGGCCTCTGCGTCGCCCTGCTCGATCCCGGCGCGCCGGACGACCCGCGATGGTCCGCCGTGGCCCACGCGGCGATGCTCGCCTGGGAGGCCCTGGGCGTGCGCGGTCTGCGGGAAGGCGCGCAGCCCCTCGCGGCGATGGTGGTGGGGGACGCGCCGCGCCCCTCCCCCGCCGCACCCCGCCGGGCCCTGGCCGCCGCCCTCGGC
>CAXTCO010000331.1:0-2842 GCA_964242255.1 uncultured Caulobacteraceae bacterium
GCCCTGCGGCGCTGGATACGCTGCACGCGCCGCAGGGCGAGGCCGACCTCCTGCCCGCCGCGCCGGCGCGGGCGCGCCTGGCTTACGACGAGCTCCTGGCGCACCAGCTCGCCATGGCGTTGCGAAAGCGGGCGCGCCGGACCGAGCCGGGCGCGGTGGTTCCCGGCGGCGAGCTGTCGCGGCGGATCGAGTCGGCCCTGCCCTTCCGCCTCACGGGCGCGCAGCGCCGCACGGTGGCGGAGATCGGCGGCGACCTCGCCAGCGGCGAGCGCATGACGCGGCTGGTGCAGGGCGACGTAGGCAGCGGCAAGACCGCCGTCGCCATGCTCGCCATGGCCGACGCGGCGGAGGCCGGGAAGCAGTCGGCGCTGATGGCTCCCACGGAGATCCTGGCCCGCCAGCACTTCGAGACGATCCGCGGGCCGCTGGAGGCGGCGGGCGTGCGCGCCCTGCTGCTCACCGGCCGCGACAAGGGGGCGGTGCGCGCCGACAAGCTGATGGCGCTCGCGGCGGGCGAGGCGGCGGTGGCCGTCGGCACCCACGCCCTGTTCCAGGACGAGGTGCGCTTCCGCGCCCTGGCGCTGGCCGTGGTGGACGAGCAGCACCGCTTCGGCGTGAACGAGCGCCGACGCCTGCAGGAGAAGGGCGAAGGCGTGCACCTCCTGGCGCTCTCCGCCACGCCGATCCCGCGCACCCTGGAGCTGACCCTCTACGGCGACCTGGACGTCTCCAAGCTCGACGAGAAGCCCGCCGGCCGCCGGCCGGTGACCACCACGCTCTCCCCCTCCACCCGCCTGCCGCAGATCGTGGAGCGGCTGCGCGCGGCCGTGGAGGGCGGTGCGCAGGCGTTCTGGATCTGCCCCCTGGTGGAGGAGAACGACGAGCTGACCGCCACCGCCGCCGCCGTGCGCGCCGCCGCCCTGCGCGGAGCGCTCGGGCCGGAGCGCGTGGGCCTGGCGCACGGCCAGCTCCCGCCCGCGGAGAAGGACGCGGTGATGGCCGCCTTCGCCGACGGCCGCCTGCCCGTGCTGGTGGCGACCACCGTGGTGGAGGTGGGCGTCAACGTGCCCGACGCCACGATCATGGTGATCGAGCACGCCGAGCGCTTCGGCCTCGCCCAGCTGCACCAGCTGCGCGGCCGGGTGGGGCGGGGGGAGCGGCAGAGCGCGTGCGTGCTGCTCTACGACCCGCCCCTGTCCGACGCCGGGCGCAAGCGGCTGGAGGTGCTGCGGGAGACGGAGGACGGCTTCGTCATCGCCCAGCGCGACCTTGACCTGCGCGGCGGCGGCGACCTCCTGGGCTCGCGCCAGAGCGGCCTGCCGGCCTACCGCTTCGCCGATCCTGTGGCGCAGCGGGACCTGGTGGAGGCGGCGGCCAAGGACGCGCAACTGGTGCTGGCCCGCGACCCGGAGCTGACCGGGGAACGCGCGCAGGCCCTGGCGCACCTGCGCGAGCTGTTCGACTGGCGGTGGGAGGACGGGGAGTGGTCCGCCGCCGGCTGAGCGGATAAGAGGCGCGGCCATGAGCGACGCCCCGCCCCCGCCCGACTTCACCGGCCGGACCGTGCTGATCACCGGCGCGTCGCGGGGCATCGGCCGGGCCTGCGCCCTCGCCTTCGCCCGGGCCGGCGCGCACGTGGTCGCCACGGCCCGCACCCAGGGCGGACTGGAGGAGCTGGACGACGAGATCGCCGCCGCCACGGGCCGCCCCGCCACCCTGGTCCCGCTCGACCTGAGGCAGGGGAACGACATCGACCGGCTGGGCGCCGCGCTGTTCGAGCGCTGGGGTCGGCTGGACGTGCTGTTCGCCAACGCCGGCGAGCTGGGCGTGATCACGCCCGTGGCGCACTTGGACGTCGCCGTCTGGGACCGGGCGGTCGCGGTGAACATGACGGCCAACTTCCGCCTCATCCGCGCCATGGACCCGCTGCTGCGCGCCGCCCCGGCCGGGCGCGCGGTGTTCGTGACGAGCGGGATCTCCTCCTCGCCCCGCGCCTACTTCGGCGCCTATGCGGCCACCAAGGCGGGGCTGGAGGCGCTGGTGCGCACCTACGCCGACGAGACGGAGCATACGGCCGTGCGCTGCGCCCTGCTCTCCCCCGGCGCGATGCGCACCCGCATGCGCGCCGCCGCCTTCCCCGGCGAGGACGCCGAGGCGCTGCCGCCGCCCGAAGCCGTCGCTCCGCTCGCCCTGGACCTCGCCCGCGCCGACCGTGAGCCGCCGCGCGAGGTGGTGCGGTTCACGGGAGCATGACCGCGCCGCTTCACGACTTCGTGATCGGCTGGTAGCTTCGCCGCTGGTCGCGCGGCGCAGGGGCGTCGCGGTCCCGGAGAGAGCATCTCACATGCGCACTGTCATCCTGGCGGCGGCCGCCGTCGCGGCCCTCTCGCTCGCCGCCTGCGGCAGCAAAACCGAGAAGGCGCAGGACGCCGCCAACACCGCCACCGCCGCCGCCAACACGGCCGCCGACGCCTCGGCCAACGCCACCGCCGCCGCCAACGCCACGGCCGACAACGCCACGGCCGCCGCCGCCAACATGGGCACGGACGCGGGCAAGGCCGCCGGCGCCGCCGCCGCCGACGCGGGCAAGGAGGCCAAGAAGGCCGCCGACACCGCCGACAAGGCCGCCAAGGACGCCGAGAAGGCCGGCAAGGAAGCCAAGTCGGCCACGAAGTAAGCGGCGTGGGCGGCCGCCGGCTCGCGCCGCGGCCGCCCCATCCCGGCCTCGCGCCCCATCCCGGCCTCGCGCCCTATCCCGGCCTCGCGCCCTATCCCGGCCTCACGCCGCGACACGGCCTCGACGCCCGGCGCGGGCGGGCCTCAGCGCGGGCGGGTCGGCGGC
>CAXTCO010000332.1:0-2836 GCA_964242255.1 uncultured Caulobacteraceae bacterium
GAGTTTCGCCGCCGCCTCCCACAACCCCGCCGCCGCCGCGGACGGCGCCCACGGGGGCGCGTAGAGGGCGCGCGACGCGGCCACGGGCTCCAGCCCCGCCGCGCGCATCTCGCGCTCCAGCTGGCCGCGGCTGTACGGGCGGCCGTGGCCGAAGGGGGTGGACTCCGCCCGGCTCCACACTCCCGCCCGCGCCGCCGCCGCCGCCATCACCCGGCCGGAGGGGCGCAGCACCCGCGCCGCCTCCGCCAAGGCGTCGCCGGGGGCGTCGCTCTCCTCCAGCACGTGCGCCAGCAGCACGCGGTCGAACAGGGCGGCGGGAAAGGGCAGGGCGTCCTCCGGCGCGAGGCACGCCAGGTTGCGCGCGGGCGCGGCGGGCCAGGCCTCCACGCCCTGGGCCGCCGGCATGGCGGCCACCGTGCGCCGTGCGGCGCCCAGCGCCGCGGCGAAGGGCGTGGCGTAGCCCCACAGCAGCACGTCGAGCCCCGCGACGTCGCCCCACGCGCCCCGCAGGCGCGCGCCCACCGCCTCGCGCACCGCCGCGCCGAGCGGGGAGGCGTAGAAGCCGCGCAGGTCCCGCACGTCGCGCCGCATCGGGCCTCCTCGCCGGAGCGCCCGGCGCACCCCATCCTACAGCCCCACATACAGGCCGGACGTGAAGGAGGTCACATGGCTCTCGAGGTGCGCATCTTCCCGGCGCTGGACGACAACTACGGCTTCCTGGCGCGCGACGCCGCCACGGGAAAAGTCGCGGCGGTGGACACGCCGGACGCGCAGGCCGTGCTCGCCGCGGCGCGCGGGGCGGGGTGGGAGATCTCGATGATCCTCAACACGCACTGGCACCCCGACCACACCCAGGGCAACGCGGAGGTGAAGGCGGCCACGGGCGCCGAGATCGTCGGCCCCGAGGAGGTGCGCCGCGCCGCGCCGCTCGACCGGGTGGTCGCGCCCGGCGACCACGTCATGCTGGGCGGCACGCGCTTCGACGTGATCGAGACGGGCGGCCACACCCTGGGCCACGTCAGCCTCCACGCGCCGGACGCCGCCGCCGTGTTCACCGGCGACGCCCTGTTCTCCATGGGCTGCGGCCGCATGTTCGAGGGCACGCCCGAACAGATGTGGGCGGGGCTGGAGCGCCTGGCCGCCCTGCCGGACGGCACCGCCGTCTGGTCCGCGCACGAGTACACGGCCGCCAACGCCCGCTTCGCCCTTTCGATAGACGCCGACCCGGCCGTGAAGCGGCGCGCCCAGGAGGTGTTCGCCGCACGGGAGCGGGGCGAGGCGACCACCCCCTCCACCCTGGGCCTGGAGAAGGCGACCAACCCCATGCTGCGCGCGCCGCGCCTGCATCCCGAGCTCGCGCCCGCGGCGGCCTTTGCGGCGGTGCGCAAGGGCAAGGACGCGTTCAAGGGCTGAGGCGCCGGCCGCCTCCGGGGCGCGCCCGCCGACGGTCAGCGGCGGGCGACCACCGTCTGGATGCGTCGGCTGGACGGCCGCCCCGCGACCCCTCGGTCGGGAGCGAGCGTGATCAGCACCACCGCCCCGCTGGCGATCACCGTGGGGGCGCGGCCGGTGACGAGCCGCACCTCCGAGAAGCGGGCCACGAGCGCGCGCCGTCCGTCCGCCGCACCGCGCACGAAGGCGTCGGCGGCCAGCTCTGCGGCGTCGGCGAACAGCCAGTCGAACGCCACGGGCACGCCCTGCGCCTCGAACGCCACGAGATGCCCCGCCGCCCGGCCCGCCCGCGCGCTCGACTGAGTGACCACCGCCGCCAGCGCCTGCGGGCCGATGGGCGCGTAGGCGTGCAGCGCCACGGCTCCGCCTTCGAGCGCTGCAGGCATGCCGCCGGGCACGGTGGGCGTGAACAGGGTCACGCCGCCCCAGCGCGTGGCGCGCAGCACCGGCTCGCCCACGTCGTTCTTGAACACCATGTCGCCGTGGGCGGCGCTGACGCCCTTCAGCGCCCACACCTCGTCGCCGCGGTCGAACTTCAGCAGCGCCTCGTCGCGCCCCAGGCGGTCGATGACGAAGCTCTCGCCCACGTCCAGGCGGTAGCGCGCCACGGGCGGAGGGGGCGGCATGCCGCCCGGCGACGGACGCCCCGCGTCGGGGCCGGCGGGCGGGAACAGGGCGTCGTGCAGCGACTGCGGCGGGCTGACCACGACGGCGGCGGCGGGCAGGGCGGTGAGGAGGGCGAAGACCACCCCCGCCATCCCGATCGCCGTCCATTTCAACATGGCCTTAAGAAGCCGGTGAAGTCGGGCGGTTTTCGGGCGCGGCGGAGGCCGGGCGAGGGTCATGCGGCGCCGCGGACGCGACCTGCGGCGTCGGCGCAACACAAGCTTACGCTGGGTCAACCGGCGTAGAACTGCCCGCCGTTGGCCGTGATGGTCGCTCCCGTGATGAAGGCGCTGTCGTCGCGCGCCAGGAAGGCCACGCAGGCCGCGATCTCGCTGGCCGCGCCCAGGCGGCCGACGGGGATCTGGCCGACGATGCCTTGCAGCACCTTCTCCGGGATGCCGCTCATCATGTCCGTGTCGATATAGCCGGGCGCCACCGCGTTGACTGTGATGCCTTTGCTGGCCGTCTCCTGCGCCAGCGCCTTGGTGAAGCCGATCACGCCGGCCTTGGCCGCGGAGTAGTTGGTCTGCCCCATCTGCCCTTTCTGGCCGTTGATGGAGCTGATGTTGATGATGCGGCCGAACCCGCGGCCGCGCATGCCCTCGATCACGTTGCGGCTCATGTTGAAGATGGAGGCGAGGTTGACGAAGATCACCTCGTTCCACTGCTCGGGCGTCATCTTGTGCAGCATGGCGTCGCGGGTGATGCCGGCGTTGTT
>CAXTCO010000333.1:0-2830 GCA_964242255.1 uncultured Caulobacteraceae bacterium
TGTGGGACATCGACAGCCGCGTCGAGCAGGCCATGGACGCGCTGCGCTGCCCGCCTCCGGAGTGGCCGGTCGACAGCCTCTCCGGCGGGGAGAAGCGCCGCGTGGCGCTGGCCCGCCTGCTGCTCTCCAAGCCGGACATGCTGCTCCTGGACGAGCCCACCAACCACCTGGACGCCGAGAGCGTCGCTTGGCTGCAGCATCACCTGGAGACCTTCCCGGGCTGCGTGATCCTGGTGACCCACGACCGCTACTTCCTCGACCAGGTCACCAAATGGACCCTCGAGCTGGACCGCGGGCGCGGCATCCCCTTCGAGGGCAACTACTCCGGCTGGCTGGAGCAGAAGACCAAGCGCATCGTGCAGGAGAACTCGGAGTCCGAGGCCCGCCAGCGCGCCATGACCAAGGAGCTGGAGTGGGTGCGCTCCAACGCCAAGGCGCGCCAGTCCAAGTCCAAGGCGCGCTTGGCCGCCTACGACGAGATGGTGCGCGAGCAGGAGAGCGCCCGCGGCGCCCAGACCCATGCGCACATCGCCATCCCGCCCGGCCCGCGCCTGGGCAACGTGGTGTTGGAGATCACCGACCTCGAGAAGGAATACGGCGACAAGGTCTTGTTCAAGGGGCTGAACTTCAAGCTTCCGCCCAACGGCATCGTCGGCGTGATCGGCCCCAACGGCGCCGGAAAGTCCACCCTGTTCAAGCTGATCACCGGCCAGGAGACGCCCGACGGCGGGTCCGTGCGCCTGGGGGAGACGGTGAAGCTGGCCTACGTAGACCAGAGCCGCGACGCCCTGAACGACGATAAGACCATCTTCCAGGAGATCAGCGGCGGCCTGGACGTGATGATGGTCGGCAAGCGCGAGATCAACACGCGCTCCTACGTCGGCAGCTTCAACTTCAAGGGCGGCGACCAGCAGAAGAAGGTCGGCCTGCTCTCCGGGGGCGAGCGCAACCGCGTGCACTTGGCCAAGACCCTGGCCGAGGGCGGCAACCTGATCCTGCTCGACGAGCCCACCAACGACCTGGACATCGAGACCCTGCAGAACCTGGAGGAGGCGCTGGAGGGCTTCGCCGGCTGCGCCGTGGTCATCTCCCACGACCGCTGGTTCCTTGACCGGCTGGCGACCCACATCCTCGCCTTCGAAGGCGACAGCCACGTGGAGTGGTTCGAGGGCAACTTCGAAGCCTACGAAGAGGACAAGAAGCGCCGCCTGGGCGCCGACTCGCTCATCCCCAAGCGCATCAAGTACCAGCAGTTCGCCCGCGCCTGACCGGGAGGCGCCCGCCTCCTGACGGGGGGCGGGCGTCGCGTTTCAGGGCGCCGTCGGGCGGACGACGTTGCCTCGGCCCGAATCGGTGATGCGCGGTGCGCCGTCGGCGGGGGCGCGGTAGGTCACCGCGTTGCGGGCGCCGCTGACCGTGACCTCGCCGGGGCTGGAGAGGGTGACGTCGATGCTGTTGTCGGCGCCGCTGACCGTCAGGCGGCTGCAGTCGCTCAGCTTCAGGCGGTTGTCGTGGCCGGAGACCGTGGCGTCGCCTCCGCGGCACTGCAGGCTGCGGAAGGCGTGGCTGCCGCTGAAGGCGACGGCGGCCGGCGCCTCGGCCGCGGAGGGATCGGCGGGGGGTGCGAACGCGGCCGCGGGGGTCTGGCTGGAGGCTTCGTTGTCGCCGGGATTGTAGGTCTGGGCGACGGCCGCCCCCGCACAGAGGGTGGTGCAGGCGAAGACGAGGGCGCGGATCACGGCGAAGCTCCGATGAGGGCTCCGCCTTAACCCGCGGAGCCGGCCGGCGTTGCGCGCCGGCCGGCTCCCCTCGCGTCAGCGCAAGCCGGCGACCTCGCGGGCGCGCTCGCCCTCGTCGCGCAGGGCCTGAACGCGCCCGCCGTACTTGCCGTACTCCATGCGCGCGATGGTGCGCTCGTGCACCTCGTCGGGGCCGTCGGCGATGCGCAGGGTGCGCTGGCCGGCGTACATGCGCGCGAGCCCCGGGTCGCTGGTGACGCCCGCGCCGCCGAAGGCCTGGATGGCGTCGTCGATGATGCGCAGCGCCATGGTGGGCGCCTGCACCTTGATCATGGCGATCTCCAGCCGCGCGCTCTTGTTGCCCGCGCGGTCCATCATGTCGGCGGCCTTGAAGCAGAGCAGGCGCGTCATCTCGATGTCGATGCGCGCCTGGGCGACGCGGTGCTCCCAGATGGAGTGCTCGCTGACGAGCTTGCCGAACGCGTGGCGGCTCTGCAGGCGGCGGACCATCTTCTCCAGGGCGACCTCCGCCGTGCCGATGGTGCGCATGCAGTGGTGGATGCGCCCCGGCCCCAGGCGCCCCTGCGCGATCTCGAAGCCGCGGCCCTCCCCGAGGAGCAGGCTCTCCTCGACCGGCACGCGCACGTCCTTGAGGATCACCTCGGCGTGGCCGTGGGGCGCGTCGTCGTAGCCGAACACGGGCAGCATGCGCACCACCTCGACGCCGGGGCTGTCCATCGGCACGAGCACTTGGCTCTGCTGGCCGTGGACGCCGGCGGCGGGATCGGTCTTGCCCATGACGATGGCCACCTTGCAGCGCGGGTCGCCCACGCCCGACGACCACCACTTGCGGCCGTTGATCACGTAGTGGTCGCCGTCGCGCTCGATGCGCGTCTCGATGTTGGTGGCGTCGGACGAGGCCACAGCAGGCTCGGTCATCAGGAAGGCGGAGCGGATCTCGCCGTTCATCAGCGGACGCAGCCACCGCTCCTTCTGCTGGAGCGTGCCGTAGCGCATCAGCACCTCCATGTTGCCCGTGTCGGGCGCGGAGCAGTTGAACACCTCCGACGCGAAGCCGACGCGGCCCATCA
>CAXTCO010000334.1:0-2813 GCA_964242255.1 uncultured Caulobacteraceae bacterium
ATGATCGACGCCGGCATCCTGGACGGCGACTACGTGGTGATCCGCAAGGGCGCCGACGCCGCCTCCGGCGAGATCGTCGTGGCCCTCACCCACGGCGAGGAGGCCACCCTCAAGCGCCTGCAGAGGAAAGGCGGCTCGGTCGCCCTGGTGCCGTGCAACCCGCGCTATGAGACGCGCATCTACGCGCCGGACCAGGTGCAGGTGCAGGGCAAGCTGGTGGGGCTCATCCGGCGGTATCACTGACGGTGGTGGCGGGTGTCATCGACCCGCTATGAGGTGGCGCATGAAGATCAGGTGAAAGACGCCTGGGGCGGAGATGTCAAGCTCACACTTGATGATAGCTTGCTGACCGGCGCCGGGAACTCGAATTCCTAACTCCTCCTGCGTCAAACCGCTTTGCTCTCCTTTCTTCTTGAGCCGCGGAGCAAGTCTCGCATCCCAAGCTCTCTTCTCTGACGTCTTCAAGCTGATATGCGCCAGAGACCGGCAAAAAAGACCGGCAAACCGGTGCCGCGGCGATTTCAGCCTCCCTCTCCTTCCGGCGCTGCCGCCGTCCACGGGCGATCGCCACGAGCGTCCTGAGCCCAGTCAATGTGCAAGGAGCCGTCGGCTCGCCGGAACACTTCCGCCGCACCACCTCGTGCCAGTTCATCGTGGCCGATGACCCGCACGCCCGGGCAGGTCCCCTCCCCTGTGCGCAGTACCACCAGCCGCGCCCCGGCGCACAGGGCGGCGACCTGCTCCGCGCTCGGCGGCTTGAGCCGCCACCAGCCGGCGGCCGCGAGCGGCGCGCCCGGCCTGGGCGTGCACGAGTCGCGACCGCACTGGGCGAGCGCGTGGGAGGCCGCCGCGGCGACGTCCGGGTCGGCGGCGAAGGCGAAGCCGCGGCGGTGCGCCCACAGCTCGAAGCCGAAGCGCTGGCTGCGCGGCCGCAGCAGTACCGCCGCCCGCCCCTGCGCGACGGCGACGTTGGCGCCTTGCCCGGCGATCCAGGCGACCGGCGGCGCCGCGCGCGGCCAGAGCCACACCACGGCGAACAACGGCAGGCCCAGCACGCGCAGCCGCCCCTTCCACAGGCATACGACCAGCAGGCCGACGAAGCTCACCGGCAGCGTCCAGCCGGGCGCGGCGGCGAAGGGCATGACCGCGTGCGGCAGGCCGGCGAACAAGCGCGCGACCCGGCCCAGCGCCTCCAGCCCGCCCTGGGCCAGCCAGAGGGGCGGCCCGCCCCAGCCCGCCAGCTCCGCCACCACGCCGACCGCCAGGGCGGGCATGATCACGAAGGAGCTCAGCACCTCGGCCAAGAGGTTGGCGGGCAGGCTCCACAGCACGATGCGGTTGAAGTGCTGGATGGCGAACGGGTCGGTCGCCAGCCCCGCCACGGTGCTCACCGCGAGGCCGGCGACCAGCCAGTCCCACCCGCGCTGCGCCCAGCGGATCGGCAGGGGCACGCTGATCTCGTGCAGCTTGCGCGGCCACGCGGCCGCCAGGGCCAGCAGCGCCGCCGTGGCGGCGAAGCTCATCTGGAAGCCGGGCTGCACGATCGACTCGGGCTGGAACAGCAGCACCACCAGCGCCGCCACCGCCAGGCTGTGCAGGCTGAGCGCGCGGCGGTCGAACAGCACGGCGATGAAGGCGATGCCGGCCGTCAGCGCCGAGCGGATGGCCGGCGGCGGCGCGCCCGACAGGATCAGGTAGGCGACCACCGCCGCAAGGCCCACGCCGGCCGCCGCCTTCTTGCCGCTCACGCGCAGCGCCGCCCAGGGCCACGCCGCCACGAACAGGCGCACGAGCGCGAACACGAAGCCGCCCACGATCGCCATGTGCACGCCGGAGATCGACAGGATGTGCGCCAGCCCGCTGTCGCGCATGGCGGCCACGTCGTCGTCCTCCAGCCAAGCCTGGTGGCCGGTGACGAGGGCTGTGGCGAGCCCGCCCCGGTGCGCGCCCATGCGGTCGACGATGCGGCGCGACAGGCTCCAGCGGCCCGCGTTGACCGCCATCTCCAGGCGAAGGCCGAACGGCGGCGGCGCCAGCGTGATCATCTCCACCGGCTTGAGCGCCAGGCCGGAGCCGCCGATCTGCGCGAACCAGGCGTCGCGGGCGAAGTCGTAGGAGCCCGGCGCGGAGGGTGCGGGCGGCGGCCCCACCACGCCCACCAGCCGCACGGCCGTTCCCGGCCCGGGCAGCGGCGCACCGGGGCGCAGGCTCATCCGCAGCCGAACGGGCGTGTCGCGCCACGCCGTTCCGCTGATGCGCGCGGGCGCGAGCAGCAGGCGCGGCTTGGACGCGGTGTTGGACGCCACGTCCACCACCCAGGCGTCCACCGTCACCGGCCGGCGGTGCTCGGCGGCGACCGGCGCGGCGAACAGACGCGTCTTCGTCGCCGAGACCGCGAACCCGCCGGCGCCGAACGCCAGCAGAGCCAGCGGGATCGACAGGGCCCTCCACCGCCCGAAACGCCACGCCGTCCAGGCGCCGCCCGCCAGCGCCGCAGCCAGCGCCAGCACCGGCCACAGCATCGGCTCGCGCGGCAGGCCGAAGTAGACCGCCGCCCCGCCGCCGAACGCCACGGGCGTCCACAGGGGCCAGCGCTCCGCCTGCGCCTCGACCTCCGCCCGCACGCCAGCCTTGGCGCGGGCGAGCGCGCTGGAGAGCGTCGGCGCGCGCGTGCTAAGCCGCCCGGCCCCGCGCCGCCCGCGCCCGTCGAAGCTCCCGATGACCGTCGTCACCCGTATCGCGCCCTCGCCGACCGGCTCCATGCACATCGGCACAGCCCGCACGGCGCTTTTCAACCAGCTTTTCGCGCGCCG
>CAXTCO010000335.1:0-2800 GCA_964242255.1 uncultured Caulobacteraceae bacterium
GCGCAGATCGTGGCCGTGGCGCCCGCGGACGATCCGCGCGCGGCCGCCGTGTTCGCCGGCCTGCCCGTGCGCCTGGCCGTCGGCGGGTCCGAGCGCGCAGACTCCGTGCGCGCCGGCTTGGCGGCGTTGGACGCGGAGGCTGAGGCGGTGCTGATCCACGACGCCGCCCGCCCTTTCGTGACGCAGGCGCAGGTCGCGGCGCTCCTGCAGGCGCTCGAGGGCGCGGACGGAGCCTTGCCCGCCCTGCCCGTCTCCGACACGCTGAAGCGCGCCGGCGCCGACCGCGCCGTCACCGGCACTGCGCCGCGCGACGGCCTGTGGCGCGCGCAGACGCCCCAGGCCTTCCGCCTGCCCGCCCTGCGCGCCGCCTACGCCGCCTGGCGCGGAGACGCCCCGCCGACGGACGACGCCGCCGTTCTTGAGGCGGCGGGCGGCCGCGTGGTGCTGACGCCCGGCGACCCCGCCCTTATGAAGGTCACACATCCGGAGGACTTCCCCATGGCCGAAGCGCTCGCAGGCGCCGCGCGCATCACCCGCGTCGGCCAGGGGTTCGACGCCCACGTGTTCGGGCCCGGCACGTCGATGTGGCTGTGCGGCGTCGAAATCCCGGCCGACCGCACGCTCCTGGCCCACTCGGACGGCGACGCCGGCCTGCACGCCCTGACCGACGCGCTCCTGGGCGCCATCGGCGCCGGCGACATCGGCGACCATTTCCCGCCCACAGATCCCAAGTGGAAGGGCGCCCGCTCCGACCAGTTCCTGCTCCACGCGGTCGAGCTGATGCGGGCCCGCGGCGGCCGGCTGGTCAACGCGGACGTGACGGTGATCTGCGAGCGACCCAAGGTGAAGCCCCACCGCGAGGCCATGCGCGCCCGCGTCGCGGAACTTTTGGAGCTGCCGCTCGACCGCGTCAGCGTCAAGGCGACCACCATGGAGAAGATGGGCTTCACCGGCCGCGAGGAGGGCCTCGCCGCCTCCGCCGTGGTGGCGGTCGAGACGCCGGCGTGAGCCTCTTCGCGCCGGAGCTGGTCTCACACGCCGCGGAGGTGCTGGAGGACGCACGCCGCCGCGGCTGGCGCATCTCCACCGCGGAGAGCTGCACGGGCGGGCTGGTGGCCGGCCTGCTTACGGAGGTGGCGGGCTCATCCGACGTGGTGGAGCGCGGCTTCGTCACCTACTCCAACCGCGCCAAGTCCGAGCTCCTGGGCGTGCCCGGCGACCTGATCGCCGACCTGGGCGCGGTGAGCGAGCCGGTGGCCGCCGCCATGGCGGAGGGCGCGCTGGCCGCCAGCCGCGCGCACCTCGCCGTGGCCGTCACGGGCGTGGCGGGGCCGGGCGGCGGCACGGCGATGAAGCCGGTCGGCTACGTCTGCTTCGCCACCGCTTGCGCCGGTGGCGACGTGCGCCGCCGCGCCGAACGCTTCGGCGACCTCGGCCGCGGCGAGGTGCGTCTGGCCGCCGTCCGCACCGCCCTGGCCATGCTGCGCGAGCGGCTCCGGTGACGGCGGGGCCGGCGTGATCGCCGCCGACCTCGACCGGCTGCAGGCCCTCCGCTACGGCCCGCTCTCGACCTCGACGATTGCGGACGGGAGCCGCTAGCCTGGAGCGACCTCGACCGGAGTGTAGAGCTGCGCCGCCCGGCCCTCGAAGCAGGCGATCAGCTTGCCTACGGCGCGGTCGAAGTTGGCGACGAGGAGCGCGTCCAGGAGGCGCGTCCTGAAGGCGAAGTCGATGTCGAACACGACGCGCGTGCCCTCGGGCGTGGGCACGAACGCCCAGCGGTTGCTCAGCCGGCGGAAGGGGCCGCGCAGGAGCGAGACCTCGATCGTCCCCGCCGGCGCGTCGCGGCGCACGGCCGTGGCGAAGCGCTCGGTCAGGAACGAGAAGCCGACGGAGGCCTCCGCATCCAGGACGTCGCGGCCCTCGCCCTCCGGCCGCACCTCGCCCACGGTCATGGAGGTGACCCACGGCACGAACTCGGGGTAGCGGCCCACGTCGCCCACCAGAACGAACAGGTCCCACGCGCGGTAGGGCAGCACGCGCTCGACGTGGTGCGTCGGCACCCTAGGCGGCCGACGCCAGCGCCTCGCGCGCCGCCCGCAGGCGCGCGAAGTCCTCGCCCGCATGGTGGCTGGAGCGGGTGAGCGGGCTCGCGGACACCATCAGGAAGCCCTTGGCGCGCGCGATGGCCTCGTAGGCGCGGAACTCGTCGGGCGTGACGAAGCGGTCGACCGCGGCGTGCTTGCGCGTGGGCTGCAGGTACTGGCCGATGGTGAGGAAGTCGACGCCGGCGGAGCGCATGTCGTCCATCACCTGCATGACCTCCTCCTTGCTCTCGCCCAGGCCCACCATCAGGCCGCTCTTGGTGAACTGGGCGGGGTCGCGCTCCTTCACGCGCTCCAGGAGGCGCAGGGAGTGGAAGTAGCGGGCGCCGGGGCGGATGGAGAGGTAGAGCCGCGGCGTGGTCTCGAGGTTGTGGTTGAACACGTCCGGCCGCGCGTCGATCATCGTCTCCGCCGCAGAGACGGGCTTGCGCAGGAAGTCGGGCGTCAGGATCTCGACGGTGACGGCCGGCGCCGCGGCGCGGATGGCGCGCACCACGGCGGCGAAGTGGGCCGCGCCCCCGTCGGGCAGGTCGTCGCGGTCCACGGAGGTGACCACCACGTGGAGCAGGCCCATCTGCGCCACGGCGCGCGCGACGCGGGCCGGCTCGTCCGGATCGAGGGCCGCCGGTACGCCGGTGCGCACGTTGCAGAAGCTGCAGGCGCGCGTGCAGGTGTCGCCCATGATCATCATGGTG
>CAXTCO010000336.1:0-2781 GCA_964242255.1 uncultured Caulobacteraceae bacterium
CCCGTGCCGCCGCGCTGGCGCTCCAGGTGGGTCCAGGTGCGCACCAGGCGCGAGCGCTCGTACTCCAGGCGCGCGAGGTGCACCTGCAGCTTGCCCTCGGCGGTGCGGGCGCGCCGGGCGAAGATCTCCAGGATCAGGCCGGTGCGGTCGACGACCTTCAGCTCCAGCGCCTTCTCCAGGTTGCGCTGCTGCACGGGGGTGAGGGCGTCGTCCACCACCATGAGGTCGGCCTCGACGGCGTGGGCCTCCGCCTTCAGCGCCTCGACCCTGCCCTTGCCGAAAAGCGTCGCAGGCGTCGTGGCGCGCAGGGGCGCGATCTGGGCGTCGACCACCTCCAGGTCGAGCGCCTCGGCGAGGCCGACCGCCTCCTCCAGCCGCTGCTCGGGCGCGCGGAGCGAGGCGGCGTCGCGGCGCGCCGGGTGGACGACGAGCGCCCGCTCCGGCCGCGGCGTGTGGTCTACGGCGTGCCCGCTCAAGCCGCCTCGTCCTCGGCGGGCTCGTAGAGCTGCACGGGCGCTGAGGGCATGATCGTCGAGATGGCGTGCTTGTAGACGAGCTGGCTCTGGCCGTCGCGGCGCAGCAGCACGCAGAAGTTGTCGAACCAGGTGACCACGCCCTGCAGCTTGACGCCGTTCACGAGGAAGATCGTCAGCGGCGTCTTGGCCTTGCGCACGCTGTTGAGGAAGGTGTCCTGCAGGTTCTGTTTCTTGGCGTCGGCGGACATGACGGTGGCTCTCCGGCGGGCAGACCCCGCACTCAAAAGTTGGGCGGACGGGCTTAAGCGGCCTGGGCGCGGTCGAGATATAGCCCGCGCAGGCGGAGCGCGACAGGGCCGGGCGCCCCCTCCCCGACCAGCGCGCCGTCGATCCGGGTCACGGGCGTGACAAAGGCGGTGGCGGCGGTGAGGAAGGCTTCGCGCGCCGCCGACGCCTCGGCCACGGTGAAGGCGCGCTCCTCCACGCGCAACTGCAGCCCGGCGGCGAGCTCCGCCACGGCGGCGCGGGTGACGCCGCGCAGGATGTTGGCGCCCGTGTCGCGGGTGACGAGCCGGCCGTCGGCGGTGACGATCCAGGCGTTGGTGGAGGCGCCCTCGGTGACGAAGCCGTCGGCGTCGACGAACCAGGCCTCGTAGGCGCCCGCCTCGCGCGCCGCCTGCTTGGCCAGGGCGTTGGGGAGCAGGCCCACCGTCTTGATGTCGCAGCGCGCCCAGCGCGTCTCGGGCGTGGTGACCACCGCCACGCCCGCCTGCGCGCGCCGCTCGGCCGCGGCCAAGTCCACGCGCTTGGCGGTGACCACAACGGTGGGTCGCACGGGCGGGTTCGGGAAGGCGTGGTCGCGCGGGGCGCGGCCCCGGGTGACCTGCAGGTAGACGAAGCCGTCGCGCAGGCGGTTGCGCCGGACCACCTCCCCGAGCACGCGCTCCAGGGCGGCGCGCGTCACGGGCTCGACGATGCGCAGCTCGCCCAGGCTGCGCGACAGGCGTGCGAAGTGGCCTTCCGCGTCGGCGAGGCGGCCGTCCAACACGGACCAGACCTCGTAGACGCCGTCGGCGAACTGGAAGCCGCGGTCCTCGACGCCGACGGAGGCGCGGGCGTGGGGGACGTAGCGGCCGTCCACATAGGCGACGCGGGTCACGCCCCCTCCTCCGCCAGGGCGACGAGCGCCGGGCCGGCGAGCCGGTGCGTGGTCCAGCCGTCCATCGCCTCCGCGCCCAGGGCGCGGTAGAAGCCCAGCGCCGGTGCGTTCCAGTCGAGCACCGACCACTCCAGCCGCCCGAGCTCCTCGTCGCGGCAGCGCCGCGCGAGGCGCGCCAGGAGCGCGCGGCCGGCCCCCGCCCCGCGGGCGTGGGGACGCACGAACAGGTCCTCCAGATGGAGGCCGTGGCGACCCACGAAGGTGGAGAAGCTGTAGAACCACAGCGCCAGCCCCACCGGCTCGCCCCCGACCTGGGCGATGTCGCAGAACACGCGCGGCGACGGGCCGGACAGGGCGGCGGCGAAGTCGGCCTCCATGGCCACGGCCTCGTGAGCCAGGCGCTCGTAGGCGGCGAGCTCGCGCACGAGGGCTGCGATCAGGCCGGCGTCGGCCGGCGTGGCGGATCGGACAGTCACGGTTGCGCGACTCCTCACCTTCCCCGGCGGAGGCCGGGATCCAGGTCCGCCCGTGGTCCCGCGTGCGGCCTCAAGGCGCCGGGCTCCGGCCTTCTCGCTTCCGCAACTGGGTCCGGCCTCCGCCGGGATGACCGGAGAGGGACTGCTCACTCCTCCCCCTCCTCCTCACCGCGCAGGGGGGCGACGCCCAGCGACTTCAGCTTCCGATGCAGGGCGGAGCGCTCCATGCCGATGAAGCCCGCGGTGCGGCTGATGTTGCCGCCGAAGCGCAGGATCTGCGCGGCGAGGTACTCGCGCTCGAACACCTCGCGGGCGTCGCGGAGCGGCAGGGCGATGATGCGCTCCGGCCCGACGGAGCCGGCCGCGCCCGCCGCCGCCACCTCGGCGGGGAGCTTCTCGGCGCTGATCACCTCGGCGGGGTCGCCGGTGGCGAGGATCAGCAAGCGCTCGATGTTGTTGCGCAGCTGGCGGACGTTGCCGGGCCAGTCGTGCACCTGCAGGGTCGCCACCGCGTCCTCGCCCAGGATGCGCTTGGGCAGGCCCGTCGCCTCCGAGATGCGGTCGATGAAGTAGCCCACCAGCTCGGCGATGTCCTCGCGCCGCTCGCTGAGGCCGGGCACGCGCACGGGCACCACGTTCAGGCGGTGGAACAGGTCCTCGCGGAAGCGGC
>CAXTCO010000337.1:0-2776 GCA_964242255.1 uncultured Caulobacteraceae bacterium
GCCCGGGCCACGGCCGGCGCCGCCGCCGCCGCCGCGGCCAGGGCGGCGGCGCCCAGGAGCAGGCGGGCGCGTCTCGAGCGGAGCGGGATCACCGGCCGGGTGTCCGACGCGGCGAAGCTGCGGTCAACCGTCCTCGGTATATAGAAGCAGGGTGACGCCGCAGAGCAACGCCAGCACCGGCGGGGCCCAGGCCGCCAGGGACGGCGGGATCACCTCCGAGCGTCCGAGCGCCTGGCAGAGCTGGCTCACGAAGAAGAACAGGAAGCCCAGCGCCACCGCCGACCCCGCCAGGCGCGACAGGCCGCCCAGGCGCAACAGGCGCAGCGAGAAGGCCGCCGCCAGCACGCTCATGGCCGCGTACATCAGCGGCGTGGCCAGGAGCTGCTGGAAGTGCAGGCGGTAGCCGGTGGCCGAGAAGCCGGCCCGCTCCGTCGCGCGGATCAGGCCCGGCAGGCTCCAGAACGGCGCCGCCTGGGCGTTCTGCTCCGTCGACCTCAGGGCCTCCGGCTTGAGGGCGGAGGGCAGGACCAGGGTGTCGTAGTGCACCGCGGCGGCCCCCGGCGCGCCCTCCAGCGCGTCCGTCAGCCGCCAGGCGCCCGCCGTCAGGTCGGCGCGGGCCGCGTCGATGCGCCGCGTGAAGCGCAGGCCGCCGCGGGCGTCCAGCCCGTAGATGAAGAAGGAGGCGTCGGCGAGCCGGACGGCCGCCCCCGGAAGGCGCCGCGCGGCGCGGATGATGGCCTGCCCGCGCCGGTCGCCTTCGCGCAGCCACACGGCCCTGGGCGCCTCGACGAGGTAGCCCTCCATCACCGCCGCCTTGCGCACCTCGAACTCGGCGTTGAGGGCCGCGGCGGCGGGGTTGAGCAGCAGCGCCGACAGCACGCCCACGGCCGCCGCTCCCAGGGCGGCGGGGGCGATGAAGCGCCACGCCGACACGCCCGACGCGCGCAGGGCCACCAGTTCAGAGCGCCGGTTCAGCTGCACGAAGGCGCCCAGCACGCCGAACAGGAAGGCGAAGGGCGCCAGCGACAGCACCACGCCCGGCGACTGCAGCAGCGTCAGCCCGAACAGCTCGCCGACGGAGGTGTCGCGCGCCCGCACGCCCACGTCGCGCGACAGGGCCACGAAGTCGATCAGCACGATCAGGATGGAGATCACCGCGGCCGCGGCGCCGACCCCCGCCCCGGCGGTCCCCAGGAGGTAGCGGTCGACCCGCCTCACGCCGGCCCCCCATCCATCGCGGGAACGAGGGGAGCGGACCCCCGCGCGCGCCGCGCCGCCCCGCGCCGGCCGAAGAGCCGCCAGGCGAGCCAGGCGACGGGCGCCAGCGGCACGGCGTACTGCAGCACGTTGAGCGCCGGCGCGCCGTCGCAGGCCGCCTGCACCCCGAAGCCGAGCACCCGCAGCGCCAGGGCCGCGACCGCCGCCGCCGCGATCCGGCCGCCGTAGCCTACGCGGCTGAAGGCGCCGCCGAACACCGCGTGCAGCGCCAGCAGCATCAGCGCCACGTTGTAGAGCGGGGAGGAGATCCGGCCGTGCGCCTCGGCCAGGAACTTCTTGCGGTTGCGCCGCTCCCACGTGTCGCGCGTGTCCGGGAAAACAAGCTCGTGCAGCCAGCGGTCGCTCGCCTTGTAGACCAGCTGCTCCTCGGCCTTCACGTAGGGCGTCAGGTCGAACACGTACTCGGTGAACACCGTCTGGGTCAGCACCTGGCGGTTGTCGAACTGCTCGTTCGAGCCTTGGCGCAGCACCAGCACGGGGCGCTCGGGCCCGGCGGACGTGGGCTGGCGCGTGATCACGCCGTGCATGGCGCTGAAGGTGGTGGCGTGCGCGCCCTGGCTCTGGTGGATGAAGACGTTCTTCAGCGCGCCGCCGCTGTCCAGGCTCTGGGCGTAGACCGTGAGGCCCGGCGAGGGCTCCGTGAAGCGCCCTTCGTCGATCAGGCTGGCGACGAGGTCTGTGCGCACCCGGTAGAGCTCCGCGCGCATCCGGCGCGCGCACCAGGGCGTCACGAACAGGTTCACCGCCAACGCCAGCACCGCCGCGGCGACGGCCAGCCGCAGGGCGGGCGCGGCGACGCGCCAGCGGCTGAGGCCGCCCGCGAAGCAGACCACGATCTCGTGCTCCGTGTGCAGCCGGTTCAGGGCGTAGAGGGCGGCGACGAACAGGGCGATGGGCAGCACGGTGCTGGCCGCGCCCGGCAGCCCCAGCAGCACCACCTCGGCGAACACGCCCAGGCTCTGGCGGTGGCTGACCACGATGTAGAGGTAGGTCAGCGTCTGGCTCAGCACGGCCACCGCCAGCAGCGCGGCGACGGCCGCGGCCGTGGGCCACACCAGCTGGCGCAGCAGGTAGGACTCGATGCGCGTCATGGGCGGTGGTTCGGCGTGGTCCGGGGCTGCGGCGCTCGCGCGCGCCGGCACGCCCGCTCGCGCCCCCGCGACGACGTGTGGCGCGGCTTCTACACGCCGCGCCCGACTCGGCCAACGCCGGGCTTGAGCGCGCGGGCGACCATGGCGTAAGCGGACGGGCATGGACCTCCGCTTCGTTCCCGCCGACCATTCCGCCGCCGGCGGCGCGGTCGCCTTGCTCCTGTGGGAGGGCGAGGCGCCGCAAGGGGCCGCCTCCGCATTCGACGCAGCGGCCGGCGGCGCCCTCGGCCGGGTGCTCGCCCAGGGCCGGCTGACGGGCGCGAAGGGCAAGGCGGCCGAGCTGCCCGCGCCGGCGGACGGCGTGTTCCGCGCCTGGGTCGGCGGAGCGGGCGCGCGCGACGCCTGGG
>CAXTCO010000338.1:0-2751 GCA_964242255.1 uncultured Caulobacteraceae bacterium
CTGCTCGCCGCCGCGGCCGGCGCCCCGGCCCTCGCCGCGCCCGCCCTCGCCGCGGCCCGTCCGCGAGACCCGTGGAAGGCGCTCGCCGCGGAGGTGCGCGCCGAGATGGCCTGGGCCTGGGCCAACTACCGCGAGCGCGCCTGGGGCAAGGACGAGATCAAGCCGATCAGCGGCGGCTTCAGCGCGTTCCCGCTCGAGGACCACCACCTCGGCCTGAGCCTGATCGAGGCGCTCGACACCCTGTGGCTGATGGGTCTCGACCGCGAGTTCGACGACGGCGTCGACTGGGTGCGCGCCGAGCTCTCCTTCGACGTGGACGGCGAGGTCAGCGTCTTCGAGACCTCCATCCGCCTCGTCGGCGGCCTCCTCGCCGCGCACCTGGCGTGCGGCGATCCCGTGCTGCTGGCCAAGGCGCGCGACCTCGCCGACCGGCTGCTGCCCGCCTTCACCCGGTCGCCGACGGGCCTGCCCTACCGCTTCGTCAACCTGCGCACGGGCGCGGTGCGCGAGCCGCGCACCACGCCCGCCGAGATCGGCACCCACCTGCCCGAGTGGGGCACGCTGAGCCGCCTCACGGGCGATCCGAAGTACCACGACGCCGCCAAGCGCGCCGTCACGGTGCTGTTCGACAAGCGGTCCAAGATCGACCTTTTGGCCGACTCCGTGCACGCGGAGACGGGTGCGTGGCTCAGCCGCCGCTCCACCGTCGGCCCGCCTTCCGACAGCTACCACGAGTATCTGTGGGACGCTTGGCAGCTCCTGGGCGACGCCGACTGCAAGCGGATGTTCGACGTCTGCACGCTCGCCGTGCTGCGCGCCCAGCCGGAGATCTACGAGGGCGGCTACTGGATCGCCGACGTCGACTTCGAGACCGGCAAGCGCCTGACGCGCGACCAGGACGAGCTCGCCTCCTTCTACGGCGGCCTGCTGGCGCAGGGGGGCTTCCACGGCGAGGGCGCCGCCTACACCGACACCTGGGCCAGGCTGCAGGATCAGTTCGGCGTCCTGCCCGAGGAGTACGACTACGGGCGCAAGGAGGTGGTGTCCGCCACCAACTCCCTGCGGCCGGAGCTGGCGGACTCGGCGTTCAACCTGTGGCTGCTCGACCGCGATCCGCACTGGCGCGAGATCGGCGCCACGCATTTCCGCAACATGAAGCGCTTCAACCGCGCCGCCTACGGCTACGCCGACCTCGCCGACGTGGTCGCCAAGACGCAGCGCGATCACTGCCCCGGCTACTGGTGGGCCGAGCAGATGAAGTATTACTGGCTGCTGTTCTCCGACACGCCGCGCTTCGACTACCGCACCAACTACCTGTCGACGGAGGGCAAGGTGCTGCTGGGCTTCCGCCGCCCGGGCGAGGGCGGGAGGCCCCGCAAGCCGCTGGGCCGGCGCGTGCACGAGGCGGTGGACAGCTTCCGCTGAGCGTCGCCGGTGGTCCCTGCGTGACGACCGGCAGTGACGATCCGGGGCGCGAAGGCTAAACGCCCGGCATGACCGCGGGCGTGTTCGACCTCTTCAAGCTCGGCGTCGGCCCGTCCTCCTCCCACACCATGGGGCCGATGACGGCGGCCGAGCGTTTCCTGGCCCGGCTGGCCGCCTCCGGCGCCCTGGCGCGGACCGCCCGCGTCGCCGTGACGCTTTACGGCTCCCTGGCGCTCACCGGCCGCGGCCACGCCACCGACCGCGCCGTCATGCTGGGGCTGACGGGCTTCTCGCCGGCGACCATGGACCCGGACGCCGGCGACGCCGCCCTGGCCGCCCTCGCCGCCACCGGCCGCATGCGTCTGGGCGCCGGCGGCCCGGAGGGGGGGCCGCAGATCGCCTTCGACGCGCAGGCCGACATCGCCTGGGAGGGGTTCACCCGCCTGCCCCGTCACCCCAACGCCCTGCGCCTGCAGGCCTTCGACGCCGCCGGCGCGCTGCTCGAGGAGCGGACCTACTTCTCCACGGGCGGCGGCTTCGTCGCCGACGAGGAGGAGATGGACCGCAACGACCGCGCCGCCGCGCCCGACGCCGTGCTCCCCCACCCCTATGTCTCCGGCGCCGAGCTGGTGGCCCGGGCCGAGGCCGCGGGCCTCTCCATCGCCGAGCTGATGCTGGACAACGAGTGCGCGCGTCTCCCGCGCGAGCAGGTGCTCGCCGGCCTGGACACCCTTCACGCCGCCATGGAGGCCTGCATCGACCGCGGCGTGCGCACGGAGGGCGTGCTCCCCGGCGGCCTCCAGGTGAAGCGCCGCGCCAAGCGCGTGCGCGACGAGCTGCGCGACCGCGCCGAGCGCCAGATCACCGACCCGCTGGCCGCCATGGACTGGGTCAACCTCTGGGCGCTGGCGGTGAACGAGGAGAACGCCGCCGGCGGCCGCGTGGTCACCGCCCCCACCAACGGCGCCGCCGGCATCGTGCCCGCCGTGCTGCGCTTCCACGACCGCTTCCACCGCGGCGACGCCCACACCCGCCGCACCTTCCTGCTGACGGCCGCCGCCATCGGCGCCCTCTACAAGCGCAACGCCTCCATCTCGGGCGCCGAGGTCGGATGCCAGGGCGAGGTGGGCGTGGCCTGCTCCATGGCCGCCGCGGGCCTCGCCGCCGTGATGGGCGGCACGGTCGCCCAGGTGGAGAACGCCGCGGAGATCGGGATGGAGCACAACCTGGGCCTGACCTGCGATCCCATCGGCGGCCTCGTGCAGATCCCCTGCATCGAGCGCAACGCCATGGGCGCCATCAAGGCCATCGACGCCGCGCGCCTGG
>CAXTCO010000339.1:0-2737 GCA_964242255.1 uncultured Caulobacteraceae bacterium
GCAACGCCTTCCCGTACGGCATCTTCAGCCACCTGGAGTGGGTGTCGAACACCGGCTACAAGTATCTCAACTTCCACTACAATCCCGCGCACATGATCGCGGTGTCGTTCTTCTTCGCCACCACCTTCGCCCTGTCGCTGCACGGCGGGCTGATCCTGTCGGCGACGAACCCGGGCCAAGGCGGCGCGGTGAAGACGCCCGAGCACGAGGACACCTTCTTCCGCGACGTGATGGGCTACTCGGTGGGCACGCTCGGCATCCACCGGCTGGGCCTGTTCCTGGCGCTGTCGGCCGGCGTGTGGAGCGCGATCTGCATCGTGATCAGCGGTCCCGTGTGGGCCAACGGCTGGCCTGAGTGGTGGAACTGGTACCGCAACCTGCCGATCTGGTCGCAGTGAGGGGCTGAGCCATGGGCTACCAGAACATCTTCACCCAGGTGCAGGTGCGGGGCACGCCGGAGTACGGGGCGCCCCTGCCCCCCGTCGACATCCCGCGCACCCGCGGGGTCGCCTTCAACCGCGTCCTGGGATGGTTCGGCAACGCGCAGCTGGGGCCGATCCACCTGGGGCTGACGGGGGTCGCGTCGCTGGCCTGCGGCTTCATCGCCTTCGAGATCATCGGGCTCAACATGTGGGCCTCGGTGGGGTGGGACCCGGTGCAGTTCGTGCGCCAGCTGCCCTGGCTGTCGCTTCAGCCGCCGGGGCCGGAGTACGGGCTGAAGATCCTGCCGCCCCTGGAGCACGGCGGCTGGTGGCTGATCGCCGGCTTCTTCCTGACCACCTCCGTTCTGCTGTGGTGGACGCGCACCTATCGCCGCGCCCGCGCGCTCGGCCTGGGAACGCACGTGCCGTGGGCCTTCGCGGCCGCCATCTGGCTCTACCTGGTGCTGGGCTTCATCCGCCCGGTGCTGATGGGCAGCTGGAGCGAGGCGGTGCCGTTCGGCATCTTCCCGCACCTGGACTGGGTGGGCGCCTTCTCGATCACCTACGGCAACCTGTTCTACAACCCGTTCCACTGCCTCTCGATCGTGTTCCTCTACGGCTCGACGCTGCTGTTCGCCATGCACGGCGCGACGGTCTTGGCCATCAGCCGCTACGGCGGCGACCGGGAGATCGAGCAGATCACCGACCGCGGCACCGCCTTCGAGCGCGGCGCCCTGTTCTGGCGCTGGACCATGGGCTTCAACGCCACCGCCGAGTCGATCCACCGGTGGGCGTGGTGGTTCGCCGTGCTGACGCCGATCACCGGCGGCGTCGGCATCCTGCTCACGGGCACGGTGGTGAGCGACTGGCACGGCTGGGCCGTGGCCCACGGCTACGCCTACAGCCAGTGACGGCGGCGGCGCCCGGCCTCAGCCCGGGCCCGGGGCGCCGCGTGTCACGAGCCGGGCGCGGGCAGGCCGCGCCGATGTCACGAGCCGGGCGCGGGCAGGCCGCGCCCGAGGGCGTCGCGCCCGAAAGGCCGGTTCAGCTGCACGATCTTGGCGTTCAGCACGACGGCGAACGCCACCCACAGGAGGTAGGGCGCGAGCAGCCAGGGCGCGGAGCGGGAGTACGAAGCCAGCCCGACCACCAGGGCCAGCACGGACAGCCAGAGCAGCGGGGCCTCGGCCAGCGCCCAGTCCGGACGCTTCAGAGTGAAGAACAGCGGGCTCCACAGGGCGTGCAGCACCATGTTGACGCCGAACAGAACGGCGATCCGCCGGTGCGCCGCCGCGTCGGGCGCGTGCGTCCACGCCAGCACCCCCGCCCAGGCGGCCAGGGCCAGGATCACGGTCCAGGCCGGGCCGAACAGCCAGTTCGGCGGGTTCCAGCTCGGCTTGCGCAGCGCCGCATACCAGGCGCCGACGTGGGTCAGGAGGCCGCCCACGACGAGCAGGCCCAGCGTGAGCGCGGCGGCGACGACGATGGTCAGCGTCATGTAGGGGCCTGTCAGCGGGAGCGGCGGTGGGTCAAACGCGGCTGGGGATCGAGCGCTCCCGCGCCTGTCCGGCCGGTCCGCGTCGGCGGAGCTCGGCGGCGTCCAGGTCGTGTCCGTCCCCGGCGTCCATCTGGAAAAGACCAGCTGGATCAGGCATCTTCATCTCCAACAAGGGTCTGGTTTCGGCTACAAACCCAGAGGGGGACGTCCATGCGGCTTCAAAGATCTTCGATGATGGTCCTGGCGCTTTGCGCGGCGGGGCTGTCCGCGCCCGCCATGGCCGCCGTCAGCGCTCAGACGGCGCACTGCGCGGCCACGGCCAAAGAGCAGGGTCTGTCCGGCTCCCGGCGCGCCGCCTTCCTGCGGACGTGCCGCAAGGGGCCGCTGGCGCCCGCCAAACCGACGGCGCCCACGGGCTCCTCGCAGGAGTCCCAGGCCGTCACCAAGCCCAGCGGGGTGGACCGCACGGTGCGCGCCAAGCAGTGCGCCGCGGAAGCCGACCGCAAGCACCTCGCGGACAAGGACCGCAGCGCCTTCCAGCTCTCCTGCCTGGCGACCGCCGGGCCGGTGTCGGAGGGCGAGACAGGCGTCGTGCAGCCCCATCCCTCCAAGCAGATCAAGGGCATCGGCGTGAACAACTACAAGCCCGGGGCGCCGCCCGCCAAGTCGCAGCCGGACCCCGCGCCGCCGGCGGCCGCCCAGCCCAAGAGCTGAACGGACGCGGCGCTCAGGCGTCTGCGCAGGCTTCAGCCCGCACCGGACGCCCGACCGGCGCCGAGACGGCGTCGCGCGCCGCCAGGGCGCGGCAGACCAGGGC
>CAXTCO010000340.1:0-2736 GCA_964242255.1 uncultured Caulobacteraceae bacterium
CTTCCTGGCGGCGGACCTGGGCGGGATCGTCGGCGGCTACGTCTCGCCGCTGCTGTCGCGGTGGACCGGCGTGGCGCTGGTGCCCTCGCGCCTGCTGACCATGGCGCTGGGGGCGGTGCTGATGATCGCGCCGGGCTGCACGGCCCTGGCCGGGAGCCCGGCGCTGGCGCTCGGCCTGCTCTGCGTGGGCGGCTTCGCGCACCAGATCCTCTCCACGGCCGTGAACACGCTGTGCGCCGACCTGTTCGCGCCCGAGCGGCTGGCCACGGCCAACGGCTGGCTGGGCGCCGCGGGCTGGACGGGAGGGCTGATGTTCTCGCTCCTGATCGGGCAGGTGGTGGGGCGCACCGGCTTCGGGCCGCTGTTCGCCTGCCTGTCCGTGTTCGACCTGATCGGCCTGGCCGTGGCGCTCTGCATGCTGCGGAACGTGCGGCCGGCCGCCGTCGCCCCCGTCCCCACGGTCCCCGCCTGATGCGCCGCGCCGCCTTCGAGCATCCGCCCGTGTTCCGCCTGGCGGATCAGGACGGCGCGCACCTGACGCTGGAGAGCGACACGGGCGCCGTCGCCCACGTCTGGGTGCTGGAGCCGGACGTGGTGCGCCTGATGGTGCTGCCCGACGGCCGCCTGCGCCACCCGCGCACCTGGACGGTCGCACCGGGCGCCGACGACGTCGCCTACGAAGGCCGCGACCGCTTCGACCTGTCCGGCTTCTCGCAGCCGCCCTACGCCCTGCACACGGCCGAGCCCGGGCGGATCGAGGTCGAGACCGGGCGCCTGCGCCTCTCCATCGGCCTGGAGAATCTGCGCTGCGCCTGGTCCGTGCGCGGTGCAGACGGCGCGTGGCTGCCCGCCTTCCATGACCGGCGCACCCAGGCCTACGACTTCGGCTGGTGGGGCGGCGGTCGCGTGCGCCACCACGTCGCCCGCGAGCGCGGCGAGCAGGTGTTCGGCCTGGGCGAGAAGTCCGGCCCCCTGGACCACGCCGGCCGCCGCCTGCGCATGAGCAACATGGACGCCATGGGCTACGACGCCCTCACCAGCGATCCGCTCTACAAGCACATGCCGTTCGCCATCACGCGGCGGCCCGACACGGGCCTGTGCTTCGGG
Source organism: uncultured Caulobacteraceae bacterium (assembly GCA_964242255.1). Classification (GTDB taxonomy): domain Bacteria; phylum Pseudomonadota; class Alphaproteobacteria; order Caulobacterales; family Caulobacteraceae; genus JASLDZ01. The sequence continues at coordinate 1,108 of CAXTCO010000340.1, forward strand.
ACGTTCTACGACACGCTGAGCGACTGCACGTTCGACCTCGGCTGCGAGCACAGCAACTACCACGGCCTCTACCGCAGCTTCGAGGCCGAGCACGGCGACCTCGACCTCTACGTCATCGCCGGCCCCTCCCTCGCGGAGGTGACGGCGCGCTTCACCTGGCTGACGGGCCGGCCCGCCGCAACGCCCGACTGGGCGCTCGGCTACTCGGGCTCCACCATGGGCTACACGGACGCGCCGGACGCCCAGGCGCAGATGGGCGTGTTCCTGGGCCGCCTGCGCGAGCACCGCCTGCCGTGCGCGTCGTTCCACCTGTCGAGCGGCTACACCTCCATCGGCGCGCGCCGCTACGTGTTCCACTGGAACCGCGACAAGTTCCCCGACCCGAAGGGCTTCGTGGACGGCTACCGCGAGGCGGGCGTCGAGCTGATCGCCAACATCAAGCCCGTGCTGCTGCGCGACCATCCGCAGTTCGCCGCCGCCGACCAGCAGGGCCTGTTCCTCCGCGACGCCGAGGGCCGCACCGCGACCGAACAATTCTGGGACGGGGTCGGTGCGCACCTCGACTTCACCCGGCCCGCCACCGTGGACTGGTGGAAGCAGAACGTCACCGCGCAGCTGCTCGACCTCGGGGTCGCCTCCACCTGGAACGACAACAACGAGTTCGAGATCACCTCGCCCGAGGCGACCGCCCACGGCATGGGCGCCCCCTTTCCCGCGCACGAGATGAAGCCCTTGCAGACGCTGCTGATGATGCGCGCGTCGAAGGAGGCGCAGGTGGCTCACGCGCCGGACCGCACGCCCTTCCTGGTCAGCCGCGCGGGCTGCGCGGGCATGCAGCGCTACGTGCAGACCTGGTCGGGCGACAACTACACGAGCTGGGACACCCTGCGCTGGAACATCCGCATGGGCCTGAGCCTGGCGCTGTGCGGCGTCAGCAACACCGGCCACGACGTGGGCGGCTTCGCCGGGCCGCCGCCCGAGCCGGAGCTGCTGCTGCGCTGGATAGGCTTCGGCGTCTTCACCCCACGCTTCTCCATCCACAGCTGGAACGACGGCGACCGCACCACCGAGCCGTGGATGTATCCACAGACGCTGGACACCGTGCGCGCCCTGTTCGCCCTGCGCGAGCGCCTGCGCCCCGCCATAGCCGCGGCGCTGGCCGCCCACCGGGAGCGCTACGTCCCGGCGATCCGCCCCACCTTCCACGACTTCCCCGACGACCCCGCCTGCTGGGAGGACACGGACGACTTCCTCCTCGGCGACCGCCTCTTGGTCGCGCCGGTGGTCGAGCCCGCCGCCGCGACGCGCACCGTGCGCCTGCCCCGCGGCTGCGACTGGCGCGACGCCTGGACGGGCCGCGTCCACGCGGGCGGCGACACGGTGGAGATCGAGGCGGCCCTCGACCGGCCGCCCTACTTCCACCGGGCCTGACGGCGGTGGAGCTTCTCGACCGCCTCGGCGTCGCGATCCCGACGTCCAGGCGCCCACGGCGGGCGTGTCCACCCCGGAGCTCGCCGCCGCCGTGTCCAACGCGGGGGCGCTCGGCTCCATCGCCGTCGGCGCGACGGACGGCCGCCTGTGGCGCGAGGCCGGCCCGGCCCGGTGAGGCGCCTCCGCCCGGCGGAGCAC
>CAXTCO010000341.1:0-2735 GCA_964242255.1 uncultured Caulobacteraceae bacterium
CGCCTGCACCCCGCCGCCGCACGCCGCCTCGTCCGCGCCGGCGACCGGCTGGAGGGCCTGGGCAAGCTGCACCGCGCCGTCGATCCCGAGCGCCCGCTGGAGCGCGGCTTCGCCCTGGTGCGCCGGCCCGACGGCGGCCTCGTCCGCGCTGCGGCCGAGCTTGCGGCCGGCGACGAGGTGCGCCTCAAGTTCCGCGACGGCGTGCGCGAGGCCGCCGTGCCCGCATCGCCGGCGGGAGACGAGGCCGCAGCTCCGCCCGCGACCCGACGCCCCGCTTCCGCACGCCGGCCGGCGCCCGCGGCCGGGCCGCACCAGGCGCTGCTGCTTTGACCGTCGCCCCCGCGGCGCGGGCGTGACCACCGTGCGCGTCCGCGAAGGAGGCCTCCACGCTGTGCAGGTCTACGACCTGAGCCCGCAGGCCGGCCCCGCTCCTTCGATCCTGGCGCTGAAGCTCGACCATCTGGGCGACTTCATCATCGGCGCGCCCGCCCTGCGCCGCCTGCGCGAGGCCTTCCCGCGGTCCAGCATCCGCCTGGTCGTCGGATCCTGGAACCGCGCCGCCGCCGAGGCGCTGGACGTGGCCGACGAGGTGCGGACGCTGGACGTGTTCCCGCCCTCCGGCGGCGGCGGCGTGCGCAGCCCCGGCCCCGCCGCCGAGGCCGCCGCCCTGGACGGCGCGTTCGATATCGCCCTGGACCTGAGGCTGGACGACGACACGCGGCCGTGGCTGGCGCGCGTCGACGCACGCCTGCGCTGCGGGATCGGCCCCGCCGGCGCTGCGCCGGGGCTGGACGTCGTCCTGCCCGCGGAGCCGCGGTGGGAGGTGGGCTGGTCGCCGCACCGCCGGTCGGAGGCGGCCCGCTTCGGCCCCGGAGAGTTCAAGTCACGCCTGCCCGTGCAGGGCGTGCTGCGGCACGAGGGGCCGCTCGCGCCCATCGACGGCCACGTGATCTACGGTCCGGACCTGCACCTGGCCGCAGGCGCCTTCGAAGTGCGCTTCGACCTCTCCGCGGAGGTCCGGCCGTGGCGGCGGCGCGGAACCAGGGTGACCCTGGACGTGGCGTGCGACGGCCGGGAGATCGGCGCCTCGCGCGTCCTGGACGCCGCCGACCTGCCGCGGCCGGGCGATCCGGAAGGCGTGGTGCTGCCTTTCGAGAACACGGTCCCGGGCGCCCGCTTCGAGTTTCGCGCGCACCTGGGCGGCCGGCGCGCGCCCGGGCGCCTGGTGTTCGGCGGCGCCACGGTGGTGCGTGTGGGGGCCGAGCCGCCGCCGCGCCTGCGGCCCACCTCCGTGCACGTGGGCGAGCGGCTGTCGCAGCTGGTCGAGCTGGTCCGCGACCGGGCGACGCCCCTCCACGCGGTGGGGGAGGCCGCCCAGCCCCGCTCCGGCGAAGTGGTGGTGGCTCCCTTCTCCAACTCCGACCTGCGCGACTGGCCCGCCGCCTCCTACGCCGAGCTGATCGGCCGGCTCGTACGCGAAGGCGGCCGGCGGGTGGCGCTCGTGGGCGCCCCGCGGCAGGGGGAGGCGCTGGAGCGCCTGCGCCAGGCGTCCGGCGCGGCGGAGGCGGTGGACAACCTGGGCGGTCGCACCGCCTGGGCCGACCTGCCCGACCGCCTGCGCCGCGCGGACCTCGTGATCTGCAACAACTCGGGCGTGGCGCATGCGGCGGCGGCAGCCGGCGGGCGCGTGCTGGCCCTCTACTCGGCCAGCCACCCGCCGCACGAGTGGGGCCCGCGCGGGCCCCGCTCGGAGGCGCTGATGACGGCCGTGCCCTGCTCGCCCTGCGGCTTCGACGTGCTGGCCGAGTGCCCCTTCTCACACCGGTGCATGACGGAGCTGACGCCGGAGATCGTGTTCGCGGAGGCGTTGCGCCGGCTGGCGGAGGACGACACGGACGCCCTCGCCTGAGCCTCAGACCAACTTCGCGACCACCTGCACAAGGCGCTCCCGCCAGGGCGGGGGCCGCCAGCCGGTGGTGCGGGCGAGCCTGGCGCAGTCGAGGCGGGAGTTGGCGGGGCGCGTGGCGGGGGTGGGGTAGTCGGCGGTGGGGATCGGGCGCACGCGGGCGGTCGGGCCTCCGCGGGCGGCGCTCTCGGCGAAGACGGCGGCGGCGAACTGCGCCCAGGTGGCGTCGCCCTCCCCCGCCGCGTGGAACACGCCCTGCGCCTCGGCGGCTCCGGCGATGAGGCGGTCGCCCAGGCGCAAGCAGGCGAGCGCCACGTCGCCGGCCCAGGTGGGGTTGCCCTGCTGGTCGGCGACCACGGCCACCTCGTCGCGATCTGCGGCGAGGCGCAGCATGGTGCGGACGAAGTTGGCGCCCTCGGCGCCGTAGACCCAGGCGGTGCGCACCGCGGCGGCCCGCCCGCCCGCGGCCGCGACGGCCGCTTCGCCTTCGGCCTTGGTGCGTCCGTAGACGCCGAGGGGGGCGAGCGGGTCGGTCTCCACGTAGGGGGCCGGCTTGGAGCCGTCGAACACGTAGTCGGTGGAGATGTGGACCAGGGGGACGCCCGCTTCGGCGCAGGCGCGGGCGGCGCGGGCGGGCAGGTCGGCGTTGAGGGCGTGGGCGGCGTCGGGCTCGCTCTCGGCCCGGTCGACGGCGGTGTAGGCGGCGGCGTTCACCACAAGGGCGGGCCGGGGCGCGGCCAGGAGCGGGGCAATGTCGGCCGTGGCGAGGTCGGCCTGGGCGCGGCCGACGCGGGTCACGCGCCAGCCCTCGCCGGGGCCGAGGGCGGCG
>CAXTCO010000342.1:0-2721 GCA_964242255.1 uncultured Caulobacteraceae bacterium
GGCGCCCAGTCGTCGCGGGTGTCGATGGCGGCCCAGATCGCCTCCACCTCCTCGATGAGCATCTCCTCCGGCTCGCCTTGGAGCGGTGGAGCGGAAGGCGGGCGGCCGCGGAGAACCTCGCGGAAGGCGCGCACGGCCTCGCCGCGGTAATGGGCGGCGCGAGGGCCTGACATGGCGCGGTCGCAGGCCGCCTCACCCCCTCGCCAATCGTGCAGAAAGGCATGCCAGCCGACGGCGGGCGCGACCTCCGCGAGGGCGGTGAAGGCGGCCTCCGTCAGCCGCTCCATGTCCGTGCGGCCAAGGCCCGTGAGGCCGAGCCGGACGGTCATGCCGATGCGGAGCGACCGCCGGTAATGGTCCGCGAACCCGTTGAGCGCCTCCACCAGCGCGTCCTTGTCCGGATCCACGATGGCGAGTGAGGCCGCCAGCTGCTGCAGGTTCCAGAACACGGCGTGCGGCTGGCGGCCGAAGGCGTAGAGGCCGGAACGGTCGAAGTAGGCGGCGGTGAATTCCGGGTCCGCGTGCGGCAGGAAGCGCCAGGGGCCGTAGTCGAAGCTCTCGCCTGTGATGTTCATGTTGTCGGTGTTGAGCACCCCGTGGACGAAGCCCGCGACCGTCCACCCCGCCGCGACGCCGGCGATGTGGGCCGCCGTCGCCCCGAGCAGCGCCGGGGCGAGCGCCTTGGCGCCCTCCAGCCCCTCGTCGCGCCTCAGCCAGGGGAAATAGAGGTCGACCACGTGGTCGATCAGCTGCGCCGTCAGGTCGGCGCGGCCGAAGTAGGCGAGGCGCTGGAAGGTCCCGAACCGCACGTGGCTCCACGACAGGCGCGTCAGCACCGCCGCGCGCGTGGGGCTGGGCTCGTCGCCCCGCACCAGCGCCTCGCCGGTCTCGTAGAGGGCGAAGGCGCGCGAGGTGCTCACGCCCTGGGCCTCCAGGAAGGCGGCCGCCAGCACCTCGCGCACGCCGCCCTTCAGGGTCAGCCGCCCGTCGCCGTCGCGCGACCAGGGCGTGCGGCCCGAACCCTTGGTGCCGAGGTCCAGCAGCCGGCCGCGCGGCGTCTCGCGAAGCTGCGCGGCGAGGAAGCCGCGGCCGTCGCCCAGGTCGGGGTTGTAGGTGCGGAACTGGTGGCCGTGGTAGCGCATCGCGCGCGGCCCCGGCTGGCCCGGCAGGGGAGTGAAGCGGCCGAAGTGGTCCGCGCGCTCGGCCTCCGTCAGCCGGGCGAGGCCGACGGTCTCCGCGGCGCGGGCGTTCCAGAACCGCGGCGTCAGCTGCGGGAAGGCGGCGGGCTCGACCGCGTCGGAGAATTCAGGGCCGAGGGCGGCGAAGGCGGGCTCGGGCGTATAGGCGGCGTCGACGGGCATGACTGCACTACGCGCGGACCGCGCGGCGGGGTGCAGCGGCGCGGTTGAGCCTGCTCTGAAGGACGGCTAGCCCTGGCGTCCCGCCGCCGAGGACCGCCGCTTGGCCCGCCGCCTCACGCTCGACGTCCTGAAGACGGAGACCGCCGGCGGGGCCGCGCTCGCCGCGGCCGCCGTGCTCGGCATGGTGGCGGCCAACGGGCCGTGGGCCGACGCCTACTTCGGCGCGCTGCAGGCGCCCGTGCCGGTGCGGATCGGCGGATGGGGCGAGACCCTGTCGGGCCTCGGCTGGATCAAGGAGGGGCTGATGACCTTCTTCTTCTTCTCCGTCGGGCTGGAGATCAAACACGAGGCGGTCAAGGGCGAGCTCTCGTCGCCGCGGCGGCTGGCCCTGCCGGTGATCGCCGCGGCGGGCGGCATGCTGGCGCCCGCCCTCGTCTACCTGGCCGTCAGCGGCGCGGCGGGTGCGGGCGGCGCGGCGCGGGGCTGGCCCGTGCCGACGGCCACGGACATCGCCTTCGCCCTCGCCGTGCTGGCCCTGGCCGGGCGGCGGACGCCTCCCGCGCTGCGCACCTTCCTGCTGGCCCTGGCGGTGGCGGACGACCTGGGGGCCGTGGTGCTGATCGCCGCCTTGTTCACGCACGACCTCGACTTGCCGCGCTTGGCGGCGGCGCTGGGCGTGCTGGGCGCCCTGGCCGCGCTCGGACGGTGGAGGCGGGTTCCGGCGAGCCTGTTCGCGGCGCTCTCGGCTGTCCTGTGGACACTGACCCTCAAGTCGGGGGTGAGCCCGTCCGTGGCGGGCGTGGCCGCGGCGATGTGCGTGCCGATCGCGCCGCGCCGGCCGGGCGAGCGGGGCGTGCTGGAGCGGGTCTCCGCGGCCGTGCACCCCTACGTCGCCTGGGGCGTGCTGCCGCTGTTCGCCTTCGCCGCGACGGGATTTCGCCTGGGCGGCCTGTCCCTGCGCGAGGCGTTCGGCCCCACGCCCGCGGCGGTGGCGCTGGCGCTCCTGGCCGGCAAGCCGGCGGGGGTGCTGGGCGCCTCGTGGCTGGCCGTGCGCCTGCGGCTGGCGTGGCGCCCCACGGGGGTGGGCTGGGCCGGGATGACCGCCGCCGCCGCCCTGTGCGGCGTCGGCTTCACCATGAGCCTCTACCTCGGCGCGCTCGCCTTCACGGGGCGGCCCGACCTGGACGCCCAGGCGCGGCTGGGGGTGTTGGGCGGCAGCCTCCTGTCCGCCGCGCTGGGGCTGGGGCTGCTGTTCCGCACGCCCCCGCCTGCAGGCGAGGACTGACGGGGGTCAGACGCCGACGCCGATCAGCGCCTTGGTCTCCAGGAACTCGGCGAAGGCGTGGTCGCCCCACTCGCG
>CAXTCO010000343.1:0-2691 GCA_964242255.1 uncultured Caulobacteraceae bacterium
GACGCCGCCGGCCGCCGTCAGCTCGCCGCCACGCGCGCGAACACCGCCAGCAGCTCCGGCTCCGTCGCGCGGCGAAGGGCGCCGGCGGCGACCTCGTCCTGCGTCCAGAACCAGGTGCGGGCGGGGTCGTCGCGCATGGTCCAGTCGGGGAACAGGCGCTCGGCGGCGCGGCGCCTGGAGAGGAGGCGGACGTCGGCGTGGCGGTCGTCCTGGGCGATGCGGGCGAAGGCCGCATCCACCGCGTGGGGCGGGCCCTCCAGCCACTGCAGGTAGACGTCCGCCCGGCAGACCAGGGCGCCCGTGACGCCGTCGCGCGCGTTGCAGCGCCGTGCGTCGCGCAGGACGCCGTTCAGCATGGCGTCGTCGAAGCCGAACGGTTGCGAGGCGTAGATGAGTTGCGTCAGCTCCACCGGGAGCGCCCTCCTGCGGTCGGTGACGCAGCCATGCGCGCCCGGCGGGGGCGAGTCGAGGCGGCGCGGCGGCGTGCCCGCTTGCACAGGCCCCACCCTCCCTCGTCCATCTGCAGGGGGCCGGTTCGTCCCCGCAGCCCGCCCGCGGTCGAGCCCGACGGGGGAGGAGAATGGCCCGGACGCTCCGTCGCATCCCCGACCCCGCGGGCGTGTTCCGCGCGCCTGAACGCCGCGCTCAGCCGCGGGCGACGCAAGCTTGCAGGGCATGGAGCCCCGGCGGGGGGCGCGCGCGGAGAAGCGGCGGATGAGGCGGGCGGTGGTCGCAGGGGTGCTGGCGGCGGCGGGCGCGGGGCTGGCGGCGTGCGCGGACCATCCGCCGCCGCCGTATGCTCCGCCGCCGCCCGAGCCCTACCGCGTGCACGTGCGTCGCTGCTTCCGCGCGCACCCCAACTACGACCTGCGCGCCAACATCTGGTGGGACGCGGACGGCGCGCCGCACCCGTGCGAGCGCTGAGGGCGGCGGCCTAGAACAGGCGGCGGAGCTTCACCGCCACCGTCTGCGCCTGGGGGCCGTGGGTGAAGGCGGCGGCGGTGAACTTGGGGCCGCGCAGGCCCAGGGCAGGGGAGCGGGAGAAGCCGAACGCCTCCGTCGGGATGCCCAGGCGGTTGCGCGTCACCGCGCCGTTCTCGTCGCGGTCGTGGAAGGCCTGCACCGCCCAGTCGCCCGGCGGCACACCTGGCACGTGCACGGCCGTGGTGCCGGCGTGGGCGGGGACGACCACGGTGCGCAGGCACTCGCCGCCGCCCAGGAAGCCCTCCGGCCCGCACACGTCCACGTGCACGAGGCCGCGGTCGTCCGGCACGTTCTCCACCTGGACGACGAGGTCGGGGGCGTCGGCGTAGGTGACGGGCGCGGCCTGGAGGGCCGCCGCCAGCAGCAGGGCGGTGCGCATGGGCGCGCCTTTCGGGAGAGGCCGGCGCGGGAGAGGCCGGCGGCGTGGAGCCTAGATAAGGCGTACGGGTCCGTATGCCACCGTCGAGGTTGCAGATCCGGCTGCTCAGCAGCGCGGCGTGTCTCCGGCGCCACGGAGTGCGTCCTGGACGAGGAGCGCCTGCCGGGTCTCGCGCACGTCGTGCACGCGCACCATCGCCGCCCCGTGCGCGGCGGCGTGGAGCGCGAAGGCGAGGGAGCCGCCCAGCCGGTCGGTGGGCGCGGTCGCCGTGGGGTCGAGGTGCAGCACCGTGCGCTTGCGGCTGGCGCCCACCAGCACGCGGAAGCCGTGGGAGGCGAGACGGGGCAGGGCGTTCAGCAGGGCGAGGTTGTGGGCGGGCGTCTTGCCGAAGCCCAGGCCCGGGTCGAGCCAGACGCGGTCGCGGGCCACGCCTGCGGCGAGGGCGGCCTCGGCGCGGGCGAGGAGGAAACCCTCCACCTCGCCCACCACGTCGGCGTAGGCCGGGTCGCGCTGCATGACGAGGGGCGCGCCCTTCATGTGCATCAGCACCACCTCGCAGCCGAGGGCGGCGGCGAGGTCGGGCGCGCCGCTGGCGGCGAGGGCGGTGACGTCGTTCCACATGGACGCGCCCGCGGCCACGGCGGCGCGGGCCACGGCGGGCTTGGCCGTGTCGATGGAGACCGCGACCGGCGAGGCGGCGCGCACGCCGTGGATCACGGGCAGCACGCGGGCCAGCTCCTCGGCCTCGTCGACGGGGAGCGAGCCGGGGCGGGTGGACTCGCCGCCGATGTCGATCCGGTCGGCGCCCTGGGCGGCGAGGCGCAGGGCGTGGGCGACGGCGGTGTCCGCGTCGGCGAAGCGGCCCCCGTCCGAGAAGCTGTCGGGCGTGGCGTTCACCACGCCCATCACGAGGGTCATGCGCTCTCCTCCGCTCATCCCGGCGAAGGCCGGGATGAGCGGAACGGGACGCGGGGCGAGCGGTCAGGCCGGCGCAGGTTCCGCGCCGGGCGGGAAGGGCAGGGGCTTGGGCGCGTGGGTGATCGGCACGGAGACCGAGCTCGGCGACTTGGGCTCGCTCAGCTCGCGCAGGGGCGGGATGCCCTGGATCACCTTGATGATCTCGTCGCCGGACAGGGTCTCGTACTCCAGCAGCGCCTTGGCCAGCGTCTCCAGGTCGTCGCGGCGCTCGGTGAGGATGCGCTTGGCGCTCTCGTAGCCCTCGTGGACGAGGCGCTTGACCTCGGCGTCGATGGTCTTGGCGGTCTCGTCGCTGACGGCCTGGGTGCGGCCCATGCTCATGCCCAGGAACACCTCGTCCTGGTTGTCGC
>CAXTCO010000344.1:0-2685 GCA_964242255.1 uncultured Caulobacteraceae bacterium
ACGTCACCAAGGACGGCCAGATCGCCGGCCCCCGCGTGGTGGAGCACATGGTCGATGCGGTGCTCAGCTTCGAGGGCGAGCGCGGCTATCCCTTCCGCATCCTGCGCGGGGCCAAGAACCGCTTCGGGGCCACCGACGAGATCGGCGTGTTCGAGATGGGCGACAGCGGCCTGCGCGAGGTGAAGAACCCCAGCGCCCTGTTCCTGAACGAGGGCGGGGAGCGCGCTGCAGGCGCCGCCGTGTTCGCCGGGATCGAAGGCTCGCGGCCCGTGCTGGTGGAGTTCCAGGCCCTGGTGGCGCCCAGCGCCTACGGCACGCCCCGCCGCGCGGTGGTGGGCTGGGACTCCGGCCGCCTCGCCATGGTTCTGGCGGTGCTGGAGGCGCGTTGCGGCCTCTCCTTCAGCGACCGCGACATCTACCTGAACGTGGCGGGCGGCCTGCGCGTGAGCGAGCCCGCCGCCGACCTCGCCGCCGCCGCCGCCCTGGTCTCCTCCCAGGCCGAGGAGGCGCTGCCCCAGACCTGCGTGGTGTTCGGCGAGGTCAGCCTCTCCGGCGAGGTGCGCCCCGTGGGCCGCACGGAGGCGCGCCTGCGCGAGGCCGCCAAGCTCGGCTTCGACCGCGCCCTCGCCCCCGCCGCCGCGGCGGCTTCCGACGGCGGCCTGCGCGTGGCGGGCGCGTCGCGGCTCGCGGAGGTGGTGGACCGCGTGTCGCAGGGGCTGTGGGACTGACCCCACAGCGCCGCCCCTCCGCGTCGGCGCAGGTGGGCCGCCGCCGCGAACCGCCCTATATGACCGCGCACCGGCCCGCCGCCTTCAGGGAGACCGCGTGACCGTCTTCGACATCGTCTTCCTGCTCGTGGTTCTGGTCTCGGCGCTGGTCGGGTACGCGCGCGGGGCCATCAAGGAGCTGGTGACGCTGTTCGCCTTCCTGCTGGCCGCCATGGCCGCGGTGTGGGCGCTGCCGCTGGTCGGCAAGCTGTTCCGCCACCTCGTCCACCCCGCCTGGGCGGGCAACGCCACGGCCGTGCTGGTGGTGTTCGTGCTGGTCTACATCGCGCTGCGGGTGCTCGGCAGCGTGCTGACGCGCCATGTGCACAGCTCGCGGCTGGGCGCGCTGGACCGCGCGGCCGGCGCGGTGTTCGGTGTGGGCCGGGCGCTTGTGCTGGCTGGGGCCTTCTTCCTCGTCTTCAGCCGCATCACCCCGCCCGACCTGTCGCCCCGCTGGATCACGGGCGGCCTGACCTGGCCCGCCGCCCGCAAGAGCGGCGAACTGCTGACGGTGTTCGCGCCTTCGGGCATGAAGTTCGCCGACGGCGTCACCCGCATGATGGGCGAGGGCGTGCAGAAGGGCTTCAACCAGACCGACGACGACGAAGGCGTCGAGCTGGGCGGCTCGGAGCCGTCGAACACGACGAACGAGGCCACGGCGTCCTCCTCGTCCTTGTCCTCGTCGAACACCACGACCACGTCCGTCCATCGTCACCACAGATCGGGGCTCCACGGCGAATGACCTCCGAGCGCGTCACCCACCCCGTCCGAGACCCGGACGACGACCGCCCCCGCCTGGAGTGCGGCGTGTTCGGCGTGTGGAACGTCGAGGAGGCGGCCGCCGTGGCCGCGCTGGGCCTCCACGCCCTGCAGCATCGCGGGCAGGAGGCGTGCGGCATGGCCGCCTTCGACGGCCAGCGCTTCGCCACCGAGCGCCACATGGGCCATGTGGGCGAGGCGTTCGGTCAGAGCGACCTCGTCCGCCGCCTGCCCGGCTACGCCGCCATCGGCCACACGCGCTACGCCACCAGCGGCGGCCACGCCATCCGCAACGTCCAGCCCATGTTCGCGGACCTCGAGGCCGGCGGCATCGCCATCGGCCACAACGGCAACCTGACCAACTTCCTGACGCTGCGCCGCCAGCTCGTGGCGGAGGGCTCCATCTTCCAGTCCACCAGCGACAGCGAGGTGATCCTCCACCTGATCGCCCGCTCCCGGAAGGCGCGCGTGGTGGACCGGTTCATCGACGCCCTGCGCGACATCGAGGGCGGCTACGCCCTGGTGGCCCTGACCAATACCAAGCTGATCGGCGCGCGCGACCCCTTGGGCATCCGCCCGCTCGTGCTCGGCGACCTCGACGGCAAGTACGTGCTCGCCAGCGAGACCTGCGCCCTGGAGATGGTCGGCGCCCACTTCGTGCGCGACGTCGAGCCCGGCGAGGTGGTCGTCGTCAGCGACACGGGCGTGGAGAGCCTGCGCCCCTTCCCCGACGCCCGCGCCCGCCCCTGCCTGTTCGAATACGTCTACTTCTCCCGCCCGGACTCGGTGGTGAACGGCCGCAGCGTCTACGACGTGCGCAAGCGCATGGGCGCGCGCCTGGCCGAGGAGACGGGCGTCGACGCCGACGTGGTGGTGCCCGTGCCCGACAGCGGTGTCCCGGCGGCGCTCGGCTACAGCCAGGGCTCGGGCCTGCCGTACGAGCTGGGCATCATCCGCGGCCACTACGTCGGCCGAACCTTCATCCAGCCCACCCAAGGCGTGCGCGAACTGGGCGTGCGCATGAAGCACAGCCCCAACCGCGCCGTGCTGGAGGGCAAGCGCGTGGTGCTGATCGACGACAGCATCGTGCGCGGCACCACCAGCGTGAAGATCGTGCGCATGGTGCGCGAGGCGGGCGCCAAGGAGGTGCACCTGCGCA
>CAXTCO010000345.1:0-2654 GCA_964242255.1 uncultured Caulobacteraceae bacterium
GTCCGGCCCGGCTTCGAGCCGCCGCGCGGCTTCGTGACCGCGCCGCTCGCGGGGCTCAGCGCGGGCCTGTCCCAGCGCGCCGCCATGCCGGCGCGCGAGGTGCAGATCTGCGCCCTGGTGCTGAGCCACCCCGACCTGCTCGACTGGCACGCCGAGGACCTGGCCCACGTTGATTTCGCAAGCCCCGAGCTGGCGCGGCTGCGCGACGGGTTGCTGGCCTGCCTGGGCGACCACGACCGAGCGCCCGGCCACCTCGCCGAGGCCCTGGACGCGGCCGGCCACCGGGGCCCGCGCGAAACCGTGATGCGGCTGGCCGCCCGGGCGGCCTCCTGGTGGCTGAAGCCCGGGGCCGCGCCCGCCGACGTCGACCAGATCCTCCGGCAGGCCTTAACCTTGCATAGGAAAGCCGGCAGTCTACATAAGGACCTCGTGGCCGCGCAGGACACCCTTGCCCGCGATCCGAGCGACCAGAATTTCGACGCCCTCAAGGACGTCAAGGACCGCTTGGCCGCGGTGGAAGGAACCGAAGCGTCCCTGGAAGGCTTCGGGCTCCTGTCCGGGCGCGACCAGTCCGACGTTTGAAACCCGGGCCGGCCCGGAAACTTTCGGACGGCCTTCGCCTTTGATGCGAAGCCGACCCTGGCGGGAAAGGGTCAGGTTCACGCACGGCTCGCGTGCTTGGCTCGGCGCGGTGCTTGGTCGTTTTCCGCCCGCGGGCGGATTGGAGCGGTACGGAATGGCTAAAAAGGACGAAGACAAGACCGAGGGCGAGGTCACGGCGGTCGAGCAGAACGCCGACAGCCCGCTGCTGGATCTGTCGGACGCCGCCGTCAAGCGCATGATCAAGGCCGCCAAGCGACGCGGCTTCGTGACCCACGACGAGCTGAACGCCGTTCTGCCCTCCGAGGAGGTCACCTCGGACCAGATCGAGGACGTTTACGCGATGCTCAACGAGATGGGCATCAGCGTGGTCGAGAACGAGGAAGCCGAGGAAGGCGCCGCAGCCGCCGAGGAATCCACCGAGGGCGAGGAGGAGGCCGAGGGCACCGAGGTCGCCGAGGCCCCGCGCCCCACCGCGGTCGCGACCCGGACCAGCGAGCCCGCCGACCGCACGGACGACCCCGTGCGCATGTACCTGCGCGAGATGGGCTCGGTGGAGCTGCTCTCGCGCGAGGGCGAGATCGCCATCGCCAAGCGCATCGAGGCGGGCCGCGAGGCGATGATCGCGGGGCTCTGCGAGAGCCCGCTCACCTTCCAGGCCATCATCATCTGGCGCGACGAGCTGAACGACGCCAAGGTGCTCCTGCGCGAGATCATCGACCTGGAGGCCACCTACGCGGGCCCCGACGGCAAGAACACGCCCAAGATCGACATGACGGCGCCCGGCGCCGCCGAGCTGGTGGCGGCCCGCGCCGCGGCCGCGCCTTCCACCGCCCCGCGCAACCCGCCCCCGGGCCTGGGCGGCGACGGCCCGGTCCCCGAGGACGCCTTCGAGGACGAGGACGACATGGAGAACTCCGTGTCGCTGTCGGCCATGGAGGCCGAGCTCAAGCCCAAGGTGCTGGAAACCTTCGACCGCATCGCGGACGCCTACAAGAAGCTCCGGCGCCTGCAGGACCAGGACATCGAGAACCGGCTGGGCGGCGAGCAGCTCTCCCCCGCCCAGGAGCGCAAGTACAAGGAGCTCAAGAAGGCGGTGGTGGGCGACGTCAAGTCCCTGTCGCTGAACCAGAACCGCATCGACGCGCTGGTGGAGCAGCTTTACTCGATCAACAAGAAGCTGATCGGCACCGAGCTCCGGCTGATGCGGCTCGCCGAAGGCTCCGGGGTGGCGCGCGAGGACTTCCTGCGCAACTACCAGAACTCCGAGCTCGACCCCAAGTGGGTGCTGCGGGTGTCCAAGCTCGGCAGCCGCGGCTGGAAGGACTTCGTCGCCCGCGAGAAGGACGGCATCCACTCCCTGCGCGGCGAGATCCACGCGCTGTCGACCGAGACGGGCCTGGAGATCGGCGAGTTCCGCAAGATCGTCCAGATGGTGCAGAAGGGCGAGCGCGAGGCGCGCCAGGCCAAGAAGGAGATGGTGGAAGCCAACCTCCGCCTGGTGATCTCCATCGCCAAGAAGTACACCAACCGCGGGTTGCAGTTCCTGGACCTGATCCAGGAAGGCAACATCGGGCTGATGAAGGCGGTCGACAAGTTCGAGTACCGGCGCGGCTACAAGTTCTCGACCTACGCGACCTGGTGGATCCGGCAGGCCATCACGCGCTCGATCGCCGACCAGGCGCGCACCATCCGCATCCCGGTCCACATGATCGAGACGATCAACAAGATCGTGCGCACCAGCCGGCAGATGCTGAACGAGATCGGCCGCGAGCCCACCCCGGAGGAGCTGGCCGAGAAGCTCGCCATGCCGCTGGAGAAGGTCCGCAAGGTCCTCAAGATCGCCAAGGAGCCGATCTCGCTGGAGACGCCCATCGGCGACGAGGAGGACAGCCACCTGGGCGACTTCATCGAGGACAAGAACGCGATCCTGCCGATCGACGCCGCGATCCAGTCCAACCTCCGGGAAACCACGACCCGGGTGCTGGCCTCGCTGACGCCGCGCGAGGAGCGCGTGCTGCGCATGCGCTTCGGCATCGGCATGAACACCGACC
>CAXTCO010000346.1:0-2654 GCA_964242255.1 uncultured Caulobacteraceae bacterium
GAGCCGGAGGGCGCGGCGGCCGACAGCCCGGCCGCACCCGCCGGCGCAGGCCCCTGCACGGCGGAGACCTCCCACGCCTTGTCCGGCCCGAGCGCCAGCACGCCGGCGACCACGGCGGGCGGCGCCTTGCCGGGGGCGAAAGCGTCGCCGGGCGCGAGGGTCAGCGTCAGGCCGTCGGCGCCGCGCTCCACCAGCTCCGGCTTGGCGTGGTCGATCAGCGCGGCGTCGTAGGGGTAGAACCAGGCGTTCCCCACGTCCGCCCCCTTCAGCGGCGCGCCCGTGACGGCCAGCCTGAGCCCCGCCGGCGTTTTGGACCAGCGCGCCTCCAGCCCGGCCGGCTTGGGCGCCGCGGCGAGCGCGGCGGCGACGGCCCGGCCGTGCGCCGGGTCGGGCGCAGGCGAGCCGGCGACCACCGGCAGGTCCAGGGCGAGGTCGGCGCTCTCCGGCACGCACACGTCGGCGCACACGAGGTAGTCGACGTGCGCCTTGAGCGCCGCGGTGGAGCCCGGCTTCGCGTCGGCGGGGATCTCCAGGGGGACCGCCAGCCGCACCGTGTCGTCGAACACGTAGTTCACCAGCGGGCCGGTGGCGACGCGGTGCGGAGCGGGCCAGACGATCTCGCCCGCCTTCCAGCCCGGCGGCAGCGTCCACGTCACCGTGGTGGGCTCGCCGCTGTCGCCCGGGTTGCGCCAGTAGGTGTGCCAGTGCGGCTTGATGGTCTCGCGGATCGCCACGTAAGCCGTCGAGCCGGGCGCGACGGCCGCCGTCTGGCTCTCCAGCGCGACCTCGACGTGGGGGTTGGTCCGCACCGGCCCCGCCGCCGTCAGCAGGACGAGGCCGGCCAGGGCCGCGAGCGGGGTGAGGAGCGTGCGCACGGCGGCTACATCGGGGAACCGCCCCGCCCGCGCAAGCTTGCACCCGCGCGGCTCCGCGCCCGATAAGCCCCCACGTCCGCCGCCCAGGAGCGCCCATGCCCGCACCGTTCGACCAGCTCGCCGTGGGCCAGGTCGTCTCCCTGGGCGTCGTCGCCGTGGATGCGGACGGGCTGGAGCGCTTCCGCGCCGTCTTCGCGCCCCGCTGGAGCGAGGAGGGCGCGCCGGACGCCATGGTCTACGCCCTGTGGTCCAGGCTGGACGCGGAGGCCGCGCACGGCTGGCCGCAGACCAAGCGCCTGGGCGTGGACGCGCTGCGCTGGATGCGCAGCCCGCCCGCCGGCGAGCTCCTGCGCGGGCGCATGACGGTGCTGGCGCTCGACCCGGTGGGCGAGGGCAAGGGCGTGGTGATCGCCCAGCACGACCTCCTGGACGAGGCCGGCCGGCTGGTCTTCTCCTGCCTCACCCGGTCGGTGTTCGCGCGCTGAGGCGGCGCGGCGGACCGCCCCGCCGCGCCCGACCCGTCAGGCGTGCGCCGAAACCTCCTGGGGCATGCGGATCACCGTGCGGGTGACCAGCCGGTCCCAGTTCAGCAGCGAGTTGATGTGCGCGTAGACCTGCTGCAGCGCGCCGGAATCGCGCATCTGCGCCAGCGTCTCCACCGGCAGCGCCCGCAGCTTGTCCTCCGAGACGGCGAAGTAGTCGGCCACCTCGATCGGCTCGCCGGGCGTGCCGTCCTCGTTGTTGGGCTGCACGGTCTGCTTGCGCTCGACGAGCAGGTCGAGGTCCTTCAGCATCTGCACGAAGCTGTCGGTGCGCTGGCGCTCCGTCTCGAAGTTCTCGCAGAACTGGATGGCGTTCTTCGTGTAGTCGGTGGGCTGGCCGTTCTCGAACAGCTTCACGTCGCCACCGCTTTTGGAGAGGAAGTGGGCGTCCACGTCGATGCAGACGATCACCCTCTCCTCGCCGGGGTTGGAGGCCGTCACGAACGGATAGCGGCGGATGAAGGCGGGGATGTAGGCTTCCGGGTCGAAGCGCCCCTCCGTCACGAACAGGTTCTCGTTGGGCCGCACGCTCAGGATGGCCAGCGGCGTCCGGTCCGGGCCCGCGAAGATGATCGGATAGTTGAGCGAGGCGGGTCCGAACTCCGTCACCTGCACCGGCACCGCGTTGGCGGCGAAGGCGAACGCGAACGGCGCGTCGGTGGACACCATGGCCAGGTCGCCGTGGGCCTGCGGGTTGAGCGGCTCGGGCTTGCTGTACATGACGACGGCGCCGGTCAGCTGCGGCGCGGCGGTGGGGTTGGACTGCATCGGTGGGGCTCTGCTGCGAGGCGGCGCGCAGGTGGGCGCTGGGGGCGGTCCGGGAAGCGCGCGCGAGGCGGGCGTCCTACCGGATCGGGCGCGGGAAGCCAAACGGGGCCGCCGCCGTCGCGACGAACCGACGCGCGCCGCAGGATGCTCAGCGGGCGGCGGCGGCGCGCAGGGCCTCGCGCACGAGGTCCGGCCGCTCCATCGGCAGGAAGTGGCCCGCGCCGGCTGTCGTCTCCACCTCCAGCCCCGGGTGCGGGCGGCGGACGGCGCAGAGGGAGCCGTGCTCGGCCTTGAGCAGGCGCACGGGCATGCCCACCCGCGCGAGGGCGCGGCGCACGTCCGCCCCCTGGGCGGCGTAGCCGGCGGCCTCCCACTCCGGCGCGCACGCCAGCTCCACGCCGCCGCCGGGCGCCTCGCGCAGGCCGCCGTCCACGTAGTCGGCCAGCGACGCGCCCGGCCAGGTGCGGAA
>CAXTCO010000347.1:0-2650 GCA_964242255.1 uncultured Caulobacteraceae bacterium
GATTGCGGACGGGTGCGGCCTCCGCGCTGGTGCTCGGGGCGGCGGCGCACGGGGCCCTGGCGGGCGGCCTCCTGCCGCGTCTGGACGCCCTGTGGACGTCCCTGCGGGCCGCCCGGGCGCTGCGGGCGGCGGGGCTGGACCCCCGCGGCGGGCTGACGCCCGGCCCGGTCGCGGTGGCCGGCTACGCCGAACCCTCCCTGGTGTTCCTGCTCGGCACGGCCACAGAGCTCGCCACGCCGCAGGCCGCCGCCGCCGCCGTGGCCCAGGCGCGGCCGGCCTGGGTGGAGGAGCGCACGGAGCCCGCCTTCCGGGCCGCCCTGCGCGCCGGGGGCGTGAGGGCGGCGGCGCAGGCGCGCGTGGCCGGCTACGACTACTCGGACGGGCGCAAGGTGACGCTCACCCTGTGGCGCGCCGCGCCCGCTCCCTCCGGGGGGGCGGCGGCGGGGACGCCCCCCGCCGCCGCCGCCGCGCCTCAGCGGTAGCCGCGCGCCGCGGCGGCGCGGCGCTTCTTCATCACGGCCATGTGGTGGCCGACGACGCACCCGCCGACGGCGCCCAGCACGGCGTGGTGGCCGGCGAAGTGGCCGCCGACGCCGCCCACGGCCGCGCCCGTCAGGCATCCGGCCTGCGCGCCGCCGGCGCTGACGGAGGTGGCCGCGACGGCCGCGGC
This sequence comes from uncultured Caulobacteraceae bacterium, assembly GCA_964242255.1. Classification (GTDB taxonomy): domain Bacteria; phylum Pseudomonadota; class Alphaproteobacteria; order Caulobacterales; family Caulobacteraceae; genus JASLDZ01. The sequence continues at coordinate 671 of CAXTCO010000347.1, forward strand.
GGCCAGGATGGCGATGCGCTTCATGAGTGAGGTCTCCCTGCGGGAGCGCGGACCGCCCCCGCGGCCAAGGTGGCCCACGACGCGCCCGCGCGCCAGTGGACTTCCCGTCAGCCCGCCCTCACCGAAGCCAGCCTCGGCCCCGCGCGCGCCGCAGCAGAGGCCGCAGCACGGAGACGGCGACGATGGCGGGCGTCAGCACGACGGCGATCGCTCGCCGCTGCACGGTGTCCGCCCGCTTGCGGAAATAGCGCGCAAGGCCGACGCCCTTGTGGAACTCCACCCGCACCGGGTGGGTGCGGCTGGTGGAGCCCAGGTGCGTCACCTCCGCGGCGGGGATGAACAGCACCTCGCCCCCCGCGCGGCGCACGCGCCAGCACAGGTCCACGTCCTCCACATGCAGGAAGAAGCCGGTGTCGAAGCCGCGCAGCTGCGCGAAGTCGGCGGCGCGCATGGCGAAGCAGGCGCCGGAGACGGTGGGGACGGCGACGGGCCGGTCCGGCAGGACGTCGGCCTCGTGGTGCACCTCGAAGCGGCGGAAGCCCGGCAGGGCGGCCAGGCGCGTCAGGCTCAGCAGGGTGGTGACGGGGGTCACCTCCCCCCGACGCGCGCCCCGCTGCTCGCGCCCGTTCGGGTCGAGCACGCGCGCCCCGGCGAGGCGCGGCGGGCCGGAGCCCTCCAGCGCGGCGTCCAGGGCCGGCAGGCAGCCCGGGCGGAGGAAGGCGTCCGGGTTGAGGAAGACGATCACGCGCCCGCGCGCCGCGGCCGCCCCCAGGTTGGCGCCGCGGGCGAAGCCGACGTTGCCCTGGCCGCGGATCAGCGTCACGCGCCCGTCGCGGGCCGCGGCGTCGAGCCAGGCCGCCTCCTCGGGCGTGGAGCCGTTGTCCACCAGCACGAACTCGCCGGCGTGCGGGTCGGCCAGCACCCGGGCCAGGCCGCCCTCCAGCGCCGGCCCGGTGCGGAAGACGACCATGACGACGGAGACCGCGACGGCGCCCGCCCCCGGCGGAGGGACTGCGCTCACTCCGCAGCCGGCGGCGGCTCTGCGGCGGCGCGGGCGAGATCGGGGGCGAGCGCCTCCGTCCGGATCGTCCGCGCCGCCTCGTGGAGCGGCACGATCTGCTGGCGGTCGGAGCCCAGGCGGCGGAGCGCCAGCTTGCCCTCCTCCGCCTCGCGCCGGCCCACCACGGCCAGCACAGGCGCCTTGGCGAGGGAGTGCTCGCGCACCTTGTAGTTGATCTTCTCGTTCCTCACGTCGAGCTCCACGCGCAGCCCGGCGGCCTCCAGCTCGCGCTTGACCTCGCGGGCGTAGCCGTCGGCGTCGCCCGTGATGGTGGCGACCACCACCTGCACGGGCGCCAGCCACAGCGGGAAGGCGCCCGCGTAGTTCTCGATCAGGATGCCGAGGAACCGCTCGAAGCTGCCCAGGATCGCCCGGTGGAACATCACCGGCCGCCGCTTGGAGCCGTCCTCCGCCACGTACTCGGCGCCCAGCCGCTCGGGCAGGAGCGAGTCGAGCTGCAGCGTGCCGCACTGCCAGGTGCGGCCGATGGCGTCGCGCAGGTGGAACTCGAGCTTCGGGCCGTAGAAGGCGCCCTCGCCCGGCAGCTCCTCCACCGTCTCGCCCGCGGCCTCGGCGGCCTCGCGCAGGACGCGCTCGGTGAAGTCCCACTCCGCGTCCGTGCCGATGCGCAGCTCTGGGCGCAGCGCCAGCTTCACCGAGTGCAGGTGCACGCCCATGTCCTCGTACACCGAGCGCAGCAGGCGGCAGAACCGCACCGTCTCCGCCACGATGTCGTCCTCGCGGCAGAAGATGTGCGCGTCGTCCTGCACGAAGGCGCGCACGCGCATCAGCCCCTGCAGGGCGCCGGACGGCTCGTAGCGGTGGCAGGAGCCGAACTCGCTGAGGCGCAGGGGCAGGTCGCGGTAGCTCTTCTGGCCCCAGTTGAAGATCTGCACGTGGCCGGGGCAGTTCATCGGCTT
>CAXTCO010000348.1:0-2643 GCA_964242255.1 uncultured Caulobacteraceae bacterium
CCCGGTGGGCGACCCCTTCGCGCGGCGGCTGTCGCTGGCGCCCGCGCTGGCCGCGGAGCTGGCGCGCGCGCCGGGGCCCGTGGCGGTGGTGGACGAGGGGCCGGGCCTCTCCGGCTCCTCCTTCCTGGCGGTCGCCGAGGCCCTGGCGGCGGTCGGGATCGGCCGCGACCGCCTCGTGCTGCTGCCCAGCCATCCGGGCGGGCCGGGCGCCCGCGCGTCCCCCGCCGCCCTCGAGCTGTTCCGCACCGCGCGCACCGCCGCCCCCGTCCCGCCCGGCCCTGCGGAGGTGGCGGCGCGCTTCGCGGACCTGGCGGGCGCCGTTCTGGAGCCGCCCGAAGACCTCGGCGGCGGGGCTTGGCGGGCGCACGCCTGCGTCGGGGAGGCGGATCCGCCGGCGGTCAACGCCGCCTGGGAGCGGCGCAAGGTGCGGGTGCGAGGCGCGCAAGGCGTCTTCCTGCTGCGGTGGGCGGGCCTGGGGGCCGAGGCGGCCGACAAGCTCGACCGCGCCCGCCGGCTGGCTGAGGCGGCGCTGTCGCCGCCGGTGTCGGGGCTGCGCGACGGCTGGCTCGCCGCGCCCTGGGCGGACGGGCGGCCCCTCGGCCCGGCCGACCCGCCGCCCCTGCGCGAGCTCCACGCCCTCCTGCGCCTGCGCGCCGGCTGGCCCGCGCCCGACCGCGGCGCTTCGGCGGAGACCCTGGCCGAGATGACGCGCGTCAACGTCGGCGAGGCGCTCGGCCCCGAAGCGGGCGGCCGGGCGGCCCGGCGCGTGACCGCCGCTCTCGCCGGCTCCGCCCCGCCCGCCGTCTGGACCGACGCGCGCCTGCACCGCCCCGAGTGGCTCCGCACTCCCGACGGACGCACGCTGAAGACCGACGCCCTCGACCATGCCCGCGGCCACGACCTGGTCGGCGCGCAGGAGATCGGCTGGGACGTCGCCGGCGCCGCGGTGGAGTGGGGCCTCGCGCCCGCCGCCGCCGCCGCCCTGGCCGAGGCCGCGGGCGCGCCTCAGGACCGCCTGCCGGGGCTGGAGACCGCCTACCTCGCCTTCCAGATGGGCGCCTGGAGCACGGCGCTCGAGAGCGGCGGCGGCGACGCCGCGGAGCGCGAGCGCCTGGGGCGCGAGACGGCGCGCTACGCCGACCGGCTCGCGGCCCTCTCCAACGCCTGACGCCTCAGCCTGCGGACGCCGTCTAGAGCGTGCGAGGCGTCGGCGCGTGCGGAACAAAGAGGGAAGAGGTGCTAGGGTGGAGATCATGATTCTCGCGCTTTCGGCCCTGGCCTGCCTGCTCTCCCTCGGCGCGCTCCTGGCCGGCGCGGCCGCCTTCCGCGCCGCCTCGCGGCCGCCCGAACCGGCCACGCCCGACTTCGACCTCATGGGCCGGCTCGCCGCCTTCGAGCGCCAGCTGGAGAGCGCGCCGCGCGACATCCGGGCGGACATGGCCGCCTTCAAGCTGGAGCTGAAGCAGGAGCTGGTCGCCCTCTCCACCACCCTGGAGACGCGGCTCGGCCGCTTCGCCCAGGAGCAGGGCGGCCACCTCACCGGCCTGCGCACGGAGAGCGCCGACGGGCGCAAGGCGTTCGACGAGGCCCTGGCCCGCCACGTCCACGACTTCTCCCACGCCCAGACCACGCGCCTCGGCGAGACCAACCTCGCCATGAAGGAGCTGCGCGAGCGCGTGGAGGGCCAGACCAAGGAGGCCCGCGCCGAGCAGCAGAAGGCGCTGGACGGGATCGCCCTGCGCTTGGCCGAGCTGAACACCGACCATGCAGGCCGCCAGGAGGCCCTGCGCGAGCAGATGCGCGGCCACCTCGACACCATGCGCGAGGGCAACGAGAAGAAGCTCGACGAGATGCGCGGCGTGGTGGACGAGAAGCTCTCCGCCACCCTGGACCAGCGCCTCGGCGAGAAGTTCGCCACCGTCAGCGACCGCCTGGAGGCGGTGCACAAGGGCCTGGGCGAGATGCAGGCCCTTGCCACCGACGTGGGCGGACTCAAGCGCGTGCTCACCAACGTGAAGGCGCGGGGCGGCTTCGGCGAGCTGCGGCTCGGCCAGCTCCTCGGCGACATGCTGACGGCCGACCAGTACGAGAAGCAGGTGGCCGTGCGCGCGGGCGCGGGCGAGCGGGTGGACTTCGCCATCAAGCTCCCGGGCCGCAGCGCCGACCACGACCGGCCCCTGTGGCTGCCCATCGACTGCAAGTTCCCGCAGGAGGACTTCGACCGCCTGCATGCGGCCCAGGAGCGCGGCGATCCGGCGGAGGTGGAGGCCTGCGCCAAGGACCTGGAGAAGGCGGTGCGCCTGCAGGCCAAGTCCATCGGCGAGAAGTACGTCCAGCCGCCGCACACGACGGACTTCGCCATCCTCTACCTGCCGACGGAGGGGCTGTTCGCCGAGGTGATCCGCCGGCCGGGGCTCGTCACCGACCTGCAGTCCAAGCACAAGATCATGGTCACGGGGCCGACCACGCTGGCGGCCATCCTCAACAGCCTGCAGATGGGCTTCCGCACCCTGGCCATCGAGAAGCGCTCGTCGGAGGTGTGGGAGGTGCTGGGCGCCGCCAAGGCCGAGTTCAAGAGTTACGGCGAGACCTGGGGCAAGCTCGGCGAGAAGCTGGAGCAGGCGCAGAAGCTCCACGAGAAGG
>CAXTCO010000349.1:0-2643 GCA_964242255.1 uncultured Caulobacteraceae bacterium
GCCCCGAGCGGACCATCGCCGGCGCCGCACCGTCCGGCCCCTGCCCGAGCAGCACGGCGGCGTCGACGCCGCGGGCGCGCGCCTCGGCCCATCGGCGCCGGGTGGTCAGGGCTATGGCGTAGCCGGCGGCGTCGGCCCGGTCGGCCAGCCCGGCCAGGAGCTCGAGCGGGTAAGGCTCCACCTCCGGCCGGGCGCCGCCCTCCTCCATCTCCACCACCACGGCGATGGTGTGGGTGCGCTTCAGGCTGAGGCTGCGGGCGGTCTGGTTGACCACGTAGCCGTGCTCGGTGGCCAGCGAGAGGATGCGGGTGCGCGTCTCGTCGTTGACCACCCCGGTGTCGTTCAGGGCGCGGGAGACCGTCACCTTGGCCACGCCCGCCAGCTCGGCGAGGCGCGCCATGGTCATGGGGCGTTCGGGGGGCTCGGCCGCGGCGGCGTCGGTCATGGAGGGCCGCAGGTTAGGCCGACCCCGGCCGCCGAGTCGACAAGGCTCGGCTCAGGGCGAGGGCGCGTCCGAAGCGCCGGGCGCCTGCGGCCGGGGCGTGAGCCTCGCGAGCAGCATCAGCGCGGCGAACAGCAGCGCCAGGGGGACCAGAACCGCCGCCACCGCCTGCCGGCCGCCGAAGACGCCGAAGACGCGCCCCGTGATGAACGACCCCAGGGTGCCGCCGAGGGCGGAGAAGACGACGACCAGCCCCGTCATCGCCGCATGCCGCTCCACAGGCAGGGCGCTCAGCACCACGGAGACCAGGGTGGGGTAGATGACGCTCAGGAACAGCCCCATGCCGGGCAGGAGGAAGGCGGCGGGGGGCACGGCCCGCCAGCCGTCCGCCCCCGCCGCATCCAGGCCGCGCGTGGCGGCGAGCGCCGCGAGGAGCAAGACCGCCGTCGCCGCCGTGCAGACGCCCAGCACCGGGAACCGGCCGAAGCGGCGCAGCACCGCGCTGCCGCCGAGCCGGCCGAAGCACAACGACCCCGCGTAGACGCTGGACAGCTGCACGGCGAGCGCCGGCGAGAGCTTCAGCACCTCGTGGTTGAAGGTGGGCATCCAGGTGCCGAGGCTCTGCTCGATCAGCACGTAGAGGAAGGCGCACAGCAGGAACACGCCCACCACCGGCCGGCCCAGCAGCGCCAGCATGGCCGCGAAGGGCGCCGCGCCCGTCGACCCTCCGGCCGGCCGGAGGCGGCGTTCGTCGAGGGGCGTCGCGAGCCACAGCCCCGCCGCGGCCAGGCTCGCCGCCGCCAGCACCCAGTAGACGTCCAGCCAGCCCGCGCCCGCGCCGCCCTCCGGCGGGATGAAAGCGCTGAACAGCCAGTAGCCGCCCACCACCCCCGCCATGAACAGGCCTTCGATCAGGCTGGTGAGGCTTGCGTGGCGGCGGGGGTCGTCGGCGACCAGCCCGACGGAGCCGTAGACCGCGACCTTGGCCAGCCCGAAGGTGGCCCCCGTGACGGCGAAGGACGCCGCCGTCATCCAGAAGCTGTCCAGCAGCGGCATCAGCGCGCAGGCGCAGGCCAGCGCCAGAAGCCCCGCGACCAGCGCGCGCCGGTAGCCCAGGCGCGGCAGGAAGGAGGCCAGCAGGAACGACGCCGCGGCGATGGAGAGGTCCTTGCATCCCTCCAGCACGCCCGCCTCGGCCTTGCCGACGCCGAAGGCCCGCACCGCCTGCAGGATCACCGTCCCGACGCTGTTCAGCAGCACGGCGTAGAGCATGTAGGTGACGGCCAGGGCGGCGATCACCCGCGGCGCGGAGGCTCCCGCCGGCGCGGGCGGGGCGGCCCCCTCGTCGACGGCGCTCACCGCGGCGCGGCCGCCGGCCTCGGGCCGAGCGCCAGGAACACCGTGCTCCAGAGCTGGGCGGCGTTGGACTCGTCCGCGTCGGCCGCCGCCGCGCCGAAGGCCTGCACGCGGTAGCGGCCGTCGGCGTAGGCCCAGGACCACAGCTCGCTGGTGCGCACGTCGCCCACGGCCTCCACCGCCCGCCACAGCCGGTCGCGCGCGGCGGCGAGCCGCGCCTTCAGCCCGGGCGCGAGGTCGGTGCGGGCGAGCTGCCGGTCGAGGCCGGCGATGAGCACCGCCTCCTGCCAGGCCCACACCACCGCGCCGTGGTAGGCCGTGCGGCCGAACAGCCGGCGCGCCGCGGCGGGGGCGTAGGCCGCGTCCGCGACCACCGGCCCCACGTCCGTCATCAGCCCGGCGGGGAACGGCCGCATGACGGCCTGCACCCTCCGGTCCAGGTCCTCGGGCGCGGGGCGGCCGAACAGCAGGGCGAAGCCCACGTCGGAGTTGAGCACGGCGACCGGCCGCCCCGCGGCGTCCAGCGACAGGGCGGGGAACCGCAGCGGCCCGGGCGGCAGCGAGGCGAGCGCGGGCGCGGCGTCCACGCCCTGCTCGGCGGCGAAGCGCCGGACGGCCTCGCGCGCCTCCGCGGCCGGAACCTCCGTCTCGAACAGGGCGGGCGCCCGCGCCCTCCAAACCCGCGCCAGCCGTTCCGCCTCCTGCGGCGCCGGCGCGTCCGGCAGGGGCGCCGCGCGGGCCAGGGCCGCAGCCGCCTCAAGGGCGGCGGGGGCGAACACGGCGTTCACGTCGTAGGGGATGCGGCCGCCGCCCAGCCCCGTGTCGCTGTCGCGCCACTCGCCCAC
>CAXTCO010000350.1:0-2632 GCA_964242255.1 uncultured Caulobacteraceae bacterium
CCCGTGCGCTACGCGCGGCTGGAGGCCCGGGCGTCGCACACCGAGCCCGAGCGGGCGACGCCGCCTCCGCGCTGACCGGTCAGAGCCGCGGCTCCGCGCCGCTCCGACCGTCCCGCGCGCCTGCGCTCCTCTCCAGGTCTCCGTTCATGATCGTGCACGCCCTCGCGGCGGCGGCGTCGCTCGCCGTCGCGCCTCCCGACCCCCCACGCCCGCCCTCCGCGCCGCCCGACGCGCCCGCTCCGGCGCCGATGACATCCGCCATGCCCGGCATGGACATGACCGGCGCAGGCGCCCCCGCCATGGACATGGGGGGGTCCGGCGGCAGGGCCGGCATGGACATGTCGCACCACGGCGCCGGCCAGCTCGGCGCCTATCCCATGACCCGCGACGCCTCCGGCACGGCGTGGGCGCCCGACAGCTCGCAGCACGACGGCCTGCACCTCGTCGCCGGCGCCTGGGCGGTGATGGCGCACGGGGAGGCCACCCTGGTCTACGACGACCAGGGCGGGTCCCGCGGCCGCACGGAGACCGTCGTCCTCAGCCACCTCGTGCTGCAGGCGGGGCGGCCGCTCGCGGGCGGGGAGCTGACGCTGAAGGGGCTGGTCTCCCTCGACCCGCTGATCGGGCAGGAGGGCTACCCCCTGCTGCTGCAGACGGGCGAGACCGCCGACGGCGTGCGCCGCCTGATCGACCGCCAGCACCCCCACGACCTGATCGGGGAGCTGGCCGCCGCCTACTCGCACCCGCTGGGCGCCGGCGTCTCCGCCTTCGTCTACGGCGGGCCGGCGGGCGAGCCGGCCCTCGGGCCGCCGGTCTACCTGCACCGCGCCGCGGGCTTCGCCGACCCGGAGACGCCCATCACCCACCACTGGCTGGACTCGACCCACCTCGTCTTCGGCGTGGTGACGGCGGGGGTGGTGCACGACGGCTGGAAGCTGGAGGCGTCGTCCTTCAAGGGCCGCGAACCGGACGAGCACCGCTACGACATCGAAGCGCCGGCGCTCGACTCCTGGTCGGTGCGCCTCAGCTGGAACCCGTCGCCCGACTGGGCCCTGGAGGTCAGCCGCGGCCACCTGCACTCGCCCGAGCAGCTGGAGCCGCAGGACGACCAGGACCGCACGGTCGCCTCCGCCGTCCACAACCGCGCCTGGCGCGGCGGGAACTGGCAGACGGTGTTCGCCTGGGGCCGCATGGACGGCTTCAGCCGCCTCGGCGGCCCGGCGGTGAGCACCGACGCCTACCTGCTGGAGTCGGTGCTGACGCGCGGCCGCGACACGGTCTTCGGCCGGCTGGAGACCGTGGACAAGGACGAGTTCTTCCCCATCGGCTCGGCCCGCGACGGCGAGCGGCACGACGTCACCAAGCTCAGCCTCGGCTACCAGCGCGCCTTCCCGCTGCCGCACCACCTCGCCGCCGACGTGGGCGGCCTCGTGAGCAAGTACGGCGTCCCCCGAGGGCTGGACGCGGCCTACGGCCCCGACCCCGTCAGCGTGATGCTGTTCACGCGCCTCCGGCTGGCCGGGTGAAGGCTGCGCGCAGGGCCGTCGGCGGGCGGGAGTTGCGCGGGCGCCCGCGCGTGTTAGACCCCGCGCCTCCTTCCGACCGGATCGCGCATGGACCGCATCGCCATCGTCGGGGGCTCGCGCCTCCACGGCGAGATCCCCATCAGCGGCGCCAAGAACTCCGCCATCAAGCTCATGGCGGCCGCCCTCCTGACGGACGGGTCCGTGCGGCTGACCAACATGCCGCGCCTGGCCGACACCCGGCAGCTCGGCCGCCTGCTGCAGCGGCTGGGGACCGAGCTCGTCGAGAGCGACGGGCCGGACGGGCAGGAGACGCGCCTGCACACGCGCGAGATCGTCTCCGCCTTCGCGCCCTACGACCTCGTGCGGCGCATGCGCGCCTCGTTCAACGTTCTGGGGCCGCTGCTGGCGCGCACCGGCCACGCCAAGGTGAGCCTGCCCGGCGGCTGCACCATCGGCGCCCGCCCGGTCGACCTGCACCTCAAGGCGCTGGAGGCCCTGGGCGCGTCCATCGACCTGCACGAGGGCTACGTCTTCGCCCAGGCGCCGCGCGGCCTGCGGGGCGGGCGCATCGCCTTTCCTTTCGTCTCCGTGGGCGCGACGGAGCACGCGCTCCTGGCCGCCGTGCTGGCCCAGGGCGAGACCGTGCTGGAGAACGCGGCCTGCGAGCCGGAGATCGGCGACCTCGCCGCCTGCCTCAACGCCATGGGGGCGAAGGTGGAGGGCGCCGGCACGCCTACGGTCACCGTCCAGGGCGTCGCCGCCCTGCACGGGACCGACCACGCCGTCGTCTCCGACCGCATCGAGGCGGGCACCTACGCGGTCGCCGCCGCCATGGCCGGCGGCGAGGTGCGGCTGACGCGCACCGACCCCGCCCTGATCGCGGCGCTCCTCGCCAAGCTGGAGGAGGCGGGCGCGCAGGTGGAGCGCACCGCCGACGGGGCCGTGATCCGGCGCGACGGCGGGCGCCTGCGGGCGGTGGACCTCTCCACCGACCCCTACCCGGGCTTCGCCACCGACCTGCAGGCGCAGTTCATGGCGTTGATGACCCTGGCCGACGGCGAGAGCGTGGTGCGCGAGACCATCTTCGAGAACCGCTTCATGCACGC
>CAXTCO010000351.1:0-2615 GCA_964242255.1 uncultured Caulobacteraceae bacterium
CTCTTCAGCTCGAACAGGTAGTTGTTGCGGATGGAGCCGTCGGCCACCACCGTCGCGCCCTGCTTGGCCACGAACACCGTGTCGCCTTCGCGCAGGTTGGGCGTGGGCAGGCGGCCGGTGAGCAGGAAGTCGTACAGGTCCACGTGGGCGATGTCCGCCCCGCCGTGCCGGATGGTGATGTCGCGGTAGCTGCCGCGCGAGGGGTCCACGCCGCCCGCGCGGATCAGGTAGTCGAGCACCGAGTCCGCCGCCTGCCCCGCGTAGCGGCCGGGCCGCTGCACGAAGCCGCCCACGAACACGCCCACCCTGTGGGTGGTCAGCAGCACGGCGTAGAAGCGCACGTTGGCGGTGTACGACCGACCGGCCGCGGCCTGGATCACCGACTGCAGCGCCGTGGCGCGCACGCCGGCCACATGCACCGCCCCCACCTCCGGCAGGAAGATGTTCCCCTGGGGATCGACCGTCTGGAGGGTCTGCTGCTGGGAGGCGGAGGCCGCCACCGTGGCGCCGCTGGTGCTGGGCACCGCCGCCGCGCCGCCGGTCGCCGCGTCCGCCGTCACGGGCGCGGTGGAGCCGCCGAGCACGTTCAGGCCGATCTTGTCGCCCGGCTGGATCTGGTAGTCGGGGTTCACGGCGTCGCTGGGCGGCAGCGGGCCGGTGTTCTCGAACAGGGAGGCGCCGAAGGGCTCGGGCTCTCCGTTGGAGTCGCGCCGCACGTCGCGGCCGGCGGCGGTCTGCAGGCCGGGGCCGCCCTCCGCCTCCACCGACGAGCCCTCGCGGCTGACGCCGCGGCCCGTGGCGTTGGCGCGGTCCAGGGCGTCCTGCAGGGCAGAGGCGCGCTGGGCGTTGGCCTGCAGCGCCTGCTGGTTGGCCGACTGGCTGCCGTACTGGACGACGTTCAGCGGGTTGGTGTTGACCTGCGCCCGGCCCGCCCCGGCGTCCGCCAGGGCCGCCGCCGCCACCGCCACGCCCGCCGCACCGCGGCGGAATCCCTCAAGCGGCATGCTCGCGCACCCCCACAACGATCAGCCAACCGATGCCGTAGGCCAGCAGCAGCGCCCCGAACACGCCCAGGATCGTCACCGCCCGCAGGGGGTAGGTCGACTTCTGCGGCAGGTTCGGCTCGACGACGCGCACCAGGTAGACGTGCTGCTTCTGCGCATCCAGCCGCGCCGTCTCCAGCGACTGCAGGGCGGAGCCGTAGGCGCGGTTCGCCAGGTCGCGGTCCACCTGCAGGCGCTCGTAACCGGCCACGCTGGGCGCCAGCGAGCCGTCGCCTCCGGTCAGGCGCCCCCGCTGCACGGCCAGCTGCCCCTGGATCGCGGCGATGCGCGTCTCCTGCTCCTTGAGGCGGGGGCTCTCCGGCTTGAGGTACGTGCGCTGGGCCGCCAGCTCGGCGTCGGCGCGCGCGAGCTGCGCCTCCAGCCCGCCGATCACCTCGGTGACCACGGCGGCCGACTTGGCGGGGTCGAGGGACTGGCGCTGGTCGCGGAAGGCGGTGGCCCTGTCGGTGAGGCCGGCCACGGTCGCCGCCGTGCGCTGCACCTCGGCCTGGCTGACGCGCAGCGCGTCGGCCTCGGCCCGCTGGCTGAAGCGGTTCACCAGCGCCTCGGACTGCTCGAGCAGGAGCTCGTTGATGCGGCGGCTGTCCTCCGGCCGGAAGGTGCGCACCGTCAGCTTGATCACGCCCTGCGAGTTGCTGTCCGCTCCCGCCTTGACGCGTTTCATGTAGAGCTTGGTCAGCTCCTCCGGCGTGGGGTCGGACTTCAGCCCGTTGACGAAGTCCAGCCCGTTGCGCCGCCACACGGCCACGAGGTCGATGTTGCGCCCGAGGTCCTTCACCGCCTCCTGGCTCTCCAGGAAGCTGGTGACGCCCGCCGCGTCCTCGCCGTTGGCCGTGCCCGCCGCGCCGAAGATCTGCCCGAGCACGGAGGCGGTCACGGGCGCCTGGCTGCGCACCATGAACCGGCTCTCCGCCACGTACTGGTCGGCCGCGAAGACGTACATGTAGAGGGCGACCAGCAGCGTCGGCACGCCGACGATGCCGATCAGCCAGCGCCGACGGTCCGCCCAGGCCCGCAGGCGCGAGACGAGCGCCGACGGGTTCACGCCGGAGACGCCCAGGCCGGAGCCGGCGACGGAGGGATGATGCACCGCCATGGCGTCAGGCGGCCGCGAAGACGGCCGGGCGGGCGAAGAAGGGCGAGTCGATCAAATGCTGGAAGTCCCTGCGTCCACCGCCCCGCCCGTGGTTTAGCCGTCTTTCGCTGCGGCGCACAACCTCGTCGCCGGAGGCGTGCGCGACGGCTTGACCTCCGCGCCCTAGCCGGTCAGAGGTTCGCTGTACAGCCCCAGGGGCGGCGGGGCTCGTCCGGCGCAACGACCCGGTTCGGCGGGTCGGCGTGTGTGCGGCGAGGGGTCGAGTGGCGGTTCTGAGCACGCTTGCGGGTCACGCCCCGACCCTTTCCCTCCGGGAGGGCGGCCCCGCCCCGCGGATCGCCGTCAGCCTCGGCATGGCGTGGTGGAAGCGGCCGGCCATGGGCCGCGCCCTGCGCGCCCTGGGCCACTCCGACCGGTTCGCCCGCGACCCCCGCCGCGCGGTCGCCCTCGCGCGG
>CAXTCO010000352.1:0-2597 GCA_964242255.1 uncultured Caulobacteraceae bacterium
GCCGCCACCCGGCGAGGCGGGCCAGCTGCGCGCGGCGGCGGGGCGAGCCTTCGGCGGCGTAGTCGCGCACGGCGGCGAGCCAGGCGGGGCCGTCGATCGGGTCGAGGTAGTCGGGCGCGTCGCCGCCCACGTCGCGCAGCGTCGGAAGGTCGCTGCAGATCACGGGCGCGCCGACGGCCAACGCCTCGGCGACCGGCAGGCCGTAGCCTTCCGCGAAGGAGGGCATCAGCACCGCGCGTGCGCCCCGCGTCAGCGCCGTCACGGCCGCGTCGCTCAGGGGGCCGTGCTCCGTCACGTGGGGCTTGAGGGCGCGGGAACGGTCCAGCACGTCGAACACGGCCTCGTTGTGCCAGCCGCGGTGCCCCACCACGTGCAGGTGCGGCGTCGCCGTCCCGAGCTCCGCCGCCAGCCGCCGCCAGACGTTGAACAGCAGCAGGTGGTTCTTGCGCGGCTCCAGCGTCGAGACGCACACGAAGTGGTCGCCGGGCGCGGTGGGCGCGGGCGGGACGGCGGGCGCGGCGGGCGTCCCCAGGTGCGCGGTCACCACCGGCGGCGCGCGCCCCGCGCGCGCGACGAAGGACGCAAGCGCGGCGCGGGTGCCGTCGCTGTTGACGATCACCGCGTCGGACAGCTCGGCCACGGTGGTCATGCGCAGGGCGTGCTTCAGGTCGTGGCCCGGCCGGTTGTACTCCGGCCATTCGATCGGGATCAGGTCGTGCACCAGCGTGACGAAGCGCGCGCCCGACCGCGCGAGAAAGCGGCGCACCGCCTCCGGCCGGTCGAGGTGGTGGTGCGACAGCAGGAGGTAGCTGGCCCGCGGGGCGCCCGGTCCGGCCCGCAGCGACCGCCCGCCGTCGCCCGCCAGCGCGGCGGCCCCGATCGCCAGGGCCATGCGGCGCAGCCGGGCGTCCGCCGCCCCGCCCGCCGTGTCCCACACCCGCTCCATATGCGCGATGAAGCGCACGCAGGCGCGGGAAGGGGCCAGGGCGACGCGGCCCCGGCCGTCCAGCACCGCGAACAGCAGCCGGTCGCCTTCCGCGTCGATCAGGTGGCGGGCGTAGGCGTGCTCCACCCGGTCGATGCCCGTGGGCGTGGAGCGGTCCGCGCGCGACAGCAGGCGCGAGATGTCCAGCACCACGCGCCCGCTCACGGGAAGGTCCCCAGCCCGCCGTGGAGCTCGCGCAGGCGCGCGTCGTAGGCCGCCTCCGAGAAGCGGGCGGCCCGCGCCGGGCCTCGTGCGGCCAAGTCGGCGCGGAGGGCGTCGTCGCCGTCGAGGGCGCGGATCGCGGCGGCCAGGGCGCGCACGTCGTAGGGATCGACCAGCACGGCCGCGTCGCCCGCCACCTCCGGCAGCGCCGCCGCGGTGGAGGTGACCACGGGCGCGCCCATCGCCATCGCCTCCAGCACCGGCAGGCCGAAGCCCTCGGACAGGGACGGGAACAGCACCGCGCGCGCGCCGAGCACCAGCGCCTTGAGCAGGCTCGAAGGCGCGTGGTCCAGCCGGATCACGCGCCCGGCCTGCACGGCTCCGGGGAGGAGGCGCAGCTCCTCCTCCGACTTCCAGGCGGCCTTGCCCACCAGCACCAGCGGGCGCTCCACCTCCGACAGGAGGAAGGCCTCCAGCAGGCGGCCCACGTTCTTCTTCGGCTCCACCGCGCCGAAGAACAGGTGATAGCCGCCCGGCTCCAGCCCCAGGGCGCCGCCCACGAGCGCACGCGCTTCCCGCGGCGTCGGGGCGTCGGCCGCCGAGATGCTCTGGTGGGTGTTGGTGACCCGCTCCGGCGCGACGCCCAGCAGGTCCAGGATGTCCGCGCGCGAAGCTTCCGACACGGTGACGAGGTGGTCGGCCTCCCTCGCCAGGAGCCGCATCAGCCGCAGGTAGCGGTCCTTCCGGTCCAGCGTCGTCTGCGGCAGGCGCAGGGGCACGAGGTCGTGCAGGGTGTAGATGTTGCGCGCGCCCACCAGCTCCACGGGCAGCGGGTAGGTCCAGTGCATCACCGCCGGCGGGTCGGCCACGCGCACGCGCAGCCGCCGGCCGGTGACGTCGAACACGTCCTGGGCGAGGCCCCACAGCTTGAACACGGCGTGCACCCGCCCGAACGGCGGCCGGCGCGCCGGGTCGGCCTGCACCCGCCCGGTCATCGGCGCCTCGCGCGCCCGCACGCCCGCCGCCGCCGCCGCGGCCACGCGCACGGCGTTGCGGGCGTAGTTGAAGCGCACCCGCCGCGGCGCGGGAGGGTCGGTCAGGGCGATCTCGCGCAACAGCGGGTCGGCCCTGTCGGGCACGCCCAGGCCGTAGACGCCCTCCGTCTCCAGCCCCAGCCGGCCGAGGGCGGCGACGAGGTTGCGCGCGTAGGTGGCGACGCCCGTGCCCTGGGGCAGGGCCAGGTTGTGCCCGTCGACGAAGACGCGGCCGCCGGGGCCGCGCCGGCTCTGTCCGTCGGGCGTCATCGGGGCCGACGCCTACACGGCGCCGCGCCGCGGCGGAAGGCGGCGCGGTTGGTGGGCCGCGGAGCCCCATGGTATCGCCGCGCCGCGCGGAGCCCGCCGCCGCCGCGCCAGCCGAACCGGAGCCCGATGGCCGCCGTCTCCAAGTC
>CAXTCO010000353.1:0-2582 GCA_964242255.1 uncultured Caulobacteraceae bacterium
CACCCCTGTCCGGCTCCCAAACGCCGCAGATCAGCGGTTCTTGGAGGTGTCCAGCCGTAGACGCCGCCCGGCAGCAGGTGCAGCGCGTCGCGGAACTCGGCCTCGGGGTCCCGCGCCTCCTTGGGACCCTTGGCCTGGTGCTGCTGCTTGCCCTCGATCGCCTGTCGCGCCCGGTCGCTGAAGCGGTTGGTGAGCAGCGGCGTCGTCCCCACGATGCTGACCAGCACGCTGGCGAGCTCGATTTCGGGGATCGTGATCGTCTCGGCTTCGGCGGTTTTCTTGCTCCGCGCCATCAGATCAGCCTCCAGTGCGACGCCAGGATGAACAGCCCGGTCCGCAGGCGGTCGAGGGCGGCGCCGAGCCGGGCCTCGTTGGAGCCACCGGGCGGGATGTGGATCTTGGCCGCGTCGGTGACGTCATCTCGTAGCAAATCACGTCCACCACGAGGCGGCCCGCGCCCTTGTAGGGATGGGCCTCGAACCACCCCATGATCGTGCAGGCCTCCCGGAACTTCTGCCGGTGATGCATGGCCCTTTCGGTCTTCGGGAACGAGCAGGCCGCGCCGTCGCCGGAGCCGTGCACGCAGGATGCGAGGTTCTGCGCCTGGAGGCCGTTCAGGCCGGCCTCGTAGAAGTGCTGGCCGAGCTTCTGGGCCGCTTCGTACATGGCCGCGTTGATGGCCGGGCTCTGCATGTCGAGCTGCTTGCGGTCGCGCATCCGCTCGATGGGGGCCGGGGCGCGGTAGAAGCCGGCTCGGGTCTCGGCGGGTTTGTCGTCCTTGGCCAGGCGCTGCTTGGTGGGCTTGACGGGCCGCAGCGCGACCACGGTGGCGGAGGCCGGCTGGCGCTCGGCCAGGAACTGGCGGAGGCTGCCCTTGCCCGTCGCGGGCGGCGAAGTCGGGGCTTGGGCGTCCTGGGCCCTGCCCTTCAGCGACGGCACGCTGGCCGCGAGCTGGCGGGCGCGGCGGGAGCCGCCGGCGTAGTAGTTGTTGACGGGCTCGACTTCCGCGGCACTGAACTTCGGCATGGCGGCCCCTCAGGGCTCGGCGAGGACCGGGTCGGCCTCGGCGTCGTTCAGCGTTGGTCCGACGCGGTTTTCCTCACTGTCAAGCCCCTGCTGCTCGAAATTCAGGCAAGCGGCAATCTGCTCCGCGGCGCGCCGTCGACCCCTGTCCGCGGTCGCCCTGGGCCATCCGAGTTCGTCGCACCGGCCCTGGTAGTCGCGACGGTGGTTGGCCTGGCAGGCCGCCCACGTGGTCAGCATCAGCCGCTCGCGCTCGACAGGCACGAAGCACCGGGGCGCAGGGCACCTTGCGGTACGCGTCGACGAGCCGGGCTTCAACCCGCTCCGCCGTCCAAAGCCCGCTCGTTCCCCGCTGGTCCACAGCGGGGAACATATCCCGAACCGGCTGAACGCGCGATGAGGTTCACGGTCGCGTGAGGAGCAGAGCGTTTTTCTGCGATCGGTGGAAGGTCGCCACTCGCAATGGTACAAGCCGCGCATGAGGGACGTGAGCTATCGGCCGACGCGCGCCGACTTGCTGGCCGCGACGCGACTGCACAGCCTGAGTGTCATATGTGGCCGGCGCTCTGTGGCGCTCATCTGCGCCTACGTGGTTGCCTCCGGCGCACTCCTTGTACCTCCTGGCACGCCCAGAAGGGTCGGCTCTGGCCCTGACTGTTGGGTTGATCGCCGCCGCGTCAGCCGCCGCGGTCGCCGTTGTTTTGTTGACGCTGCGCCATGTCCTGCAACCGCGCCTTGCGGTCAGGCGGCGGCTCAAGGAGGAGCGCGCGCTGCAGAACGGCGCGACCCTGGTCTGGTCCGACCACGGCTACGCGGTCCGCGGTGAGACGGTATCGTCCGACGTGCCTTGGAACCATTTTGTGCGGTGGCGCGAGAACTCGCGCGTGATCCTGCTCTACCACTCGCACCAGGTCTACCAGTTCGTGCCGAAAGGCGTTCTGCCGCCGGGCGCCGGGGACTTCATCCGAGACCGGTTACAGGCAGCAGGCGTCCCAAGGGTCGGCCTCTTCCTGTCGTGAGCCGAGGGGCGCCGTTTGCGCCACGCCCGGCTCGCACGGTCGGCGCTCGTGACGCCTCATCCCTGCAGCGCCCCGCGGTCCACCTCCCCGAACTCCGCGATCACCTCACCCTCCTCGAACACCCCCGTCCCCGGATCGCCCGTGCGGGAGAACGCCACGGCCCCGGCATGCTTGCCCACGAGCGCCTGCGCCCGGCGGCGGGCCGCGTCGGCGCTGGGGGCTTCGGCGGCCTCGCCCGGCACGAGCTCGCCGTCCTCGTTGCGGTCGAAGGGGACGACGACGTGGTAGGTGACGGCGGTCATAAGGTCACCACTGCTTCGCACGCTCGCAAATCCGCGAGTGGCCTGGAATAACCAATCGCGTTGACTCTGTTTGTGGTCTTTTGTCTTGTTCGTCCATGGCCTCGAATACCGTCCTACCGCGCCCTTACTTCATAGCCTACATCGACGAAGCCGGCGACCCTGGCCTGACCAAGGTGCGCCCATTTGGACACCTCCAAGAACCTCGCGGTTGCGGTCGGGATGTGATCTGGATCCGGCA
>CAXTCO010000354.1:0-2577 GCA_964242255.1 uncultured Caulobacteraceae bacterium
GCGCTGGTGCTCGCCGCCGTGCTCGCGCCGCTGGCGGCCGGCGCGGGGCTGCTGCTCTACGCCGACCGGCTGGCGCAGGCCCGCCCGGCCAAGCGCGGCGGCGACCCGC
The DNA here is from genome assembly GCA_964242255.1 of uncultured Caulobacteraceae bacterium. Lineage (GTDB taxonomy): Bacteria > Pseudomonadota > Alphaproteobacteria > Caulobacterales > Caulobacteraceae > JASLDZ01. The sequence continues at coordinate 110 of CAXTCO010000354.1, forward strand.
CCGACTTCTGCTTCGACACCCGCACCTACGCCGAACTGGCGCGCCTGCCCCGGGGCGTCACGGTGAGCGAGATCGACCTCGGCCCCTTCGTGCTGGCCCTGACGCCCTCCTCCTCGATGAGCGCGCCATATCACCGCATGAGCGCCGGCATCATGCGCGCGCGCCACGTGCTCACTGCGCCGGTCGACCCGGCCGGCCCCGGCGGCGCCCGGGCCCTGGCGGCGGCGGTCAGCCCCGGCGGCAGGCTCGGCCCCGTGTACGTGCTGGAGTGCCGCCGCCACGCCCGCCATATCGACCGCGAAGGCCTGCGCCGCGACAGCCTGCAGGCGCGCCTGGACGCCGGCGCGCCGCCGCCCTGGCTTCAGCGCCTGAGCCGCCCCGGCGCGCCCCTGGAGATCTACCGCGCCGCGCCCCCCGCCCCGGCGGCCCCTCCTCCGCGGTGAGGGGCCGCCTGCGCCCGACGGCGCTCGCCCTGCTGGCGGTGCTGAGCCTGACGGCCTTCGGCCTGCTCGCCTGGTACTTCAGCCGGGGCCACGGCCGCCTGGATTTCGCGGACCACGCGCGAGGCCGCGACTTCGTGAACCTGTGGACCGCCGGCCGGCTGATCGGCGAGGGCCGCACGCTCGACGTGTTCGACCCGGCCCGCTTCATGGCGGCGCACCACCGGCTGTTCTCCCCCCGCCTGCCGTTCCACTTCTGGAGCTATCCGCCGCCGGCCCTGCTGCTGGCGGCGCCCTTCGCCCTGACCCCCGGCTATTTCGCCGCCCTGGCGGCGTGGACGGTCGTGACATGGCTCCTGCTGCTGCCGGCCGCCTGGGCGATCGTCGCGCCCGGGCTGGCGCGCCCGGCCGCGTCGCCGCGCCGGCGCTGGGCGGAGGCGGCGCTGCTGGTGCTCTGCCCGGCGGTGGCGACCGACATGGGCCTCGGCCAGAACGGCGCCCTGTCCGCCGCCCTGCTGCTGGGCGGGCTGGCGCTCCTGGACGCGCGGCCGTGGGCGGCGGGCGCGCTGCTGGGCCTGCTGGTGTTCAAGCCGCAGCTGGCGCTGCTCCTGCCGGTGATGGTGCTGGCGGGCGGGCGCTGGCGCGTGATGGGCGGCGCGGCGGCCTCGGCCGGGGCGGTGCTGCTCCTCTCCACGGCGGTGTTCGGCGTCGCAAGCTGGAGCGCGTTCCTGCACGGCTCCATGCCGATGCAGTCCGACATGCTGCGGGAGGGCCGCGGGCCGTTCATCGCCATGATGCCGTCGGCCTTCATGGCCGCTCGCGAGCTGCACGTCGCCTGGCGCGAGGCGCTGGCGGCGCAGCTGCCCTTCACCGTGCTGGGCGTGTGGATCGCCTGGCGCGCCTTTCGCGACGCGGTGGGCGGCCCGGCCGAGCGCGCCGCCCTGCTCTGCGCCGCCACCTTCCTGGCGACCCCGCAGGCCTTCAACTACGACCTGATCCCCGCCGGCTTCGCCGTGCTGGTGCTGCTGCGGCCCGGCGCGCAGGCCGCACGGAGCCGGCGGCTCCGCTGGGCGGTGGCGGGGCTCGACCTGCTGCTCGCGCTCGGGGCGTGGGCGCTGCCGGCCGCCATGCTGGAGCTGGGGCAGGTCCACCTGCCGCTCGCCCCCGTCGTGCTGACGGGCCTGGCCCTGCGCCTGGCTCAGCGCGAGGGGGCGCTGTGGCCGTCCTTCGCCGCCGCGCGGGTTGCAAGCCGGGCGGCCAGGGCGTCGCAGGCGGGCGAGGCGGCCTCCCACACGTAGTCGGGGCGGATCACGCTGACGGGGCCGACGCCCGCCTGCGCCAGGGCCTCGGCGACCTCCACGACCAGCGCCTCGGGCGTGAACAGCCCGTCCGCCCGCGCCTGGGCGCCGCGGGCGAGGAAGGGGGCGACCGCCCGCTCCGCCGCGTCGCCCTGCTCCGGCGGCCAGCGCAGGGCGGAGAGTTCGCGCGCGCGCGCGCGCGCCTCCGCCGCCGTCACCAGCCGACGCGCCAGGCGCAGGCCGTCGACGTCCCACGCGGCGCCGAGACCCGCCGCCAGCTGGGCGCGGCTGCGCAGCATCACGCCGCCGCCGACCACCTTGAGGTTGTTGGCGGCCAGCGTCGCGCCCGTGGTGGTGATGTCGACGACGATCTCGGCCTGCCCCGCGGCGGGCGCGCCCTCCGTGGCGCCGAGGCTCTCCACGATGCGGTACTCGCCCACGCCGTGGCGGGCGAGGAAGGCGCGCGTCTGCACCGCGTACTTGGTCGCGACGCGCATGCGCCGGCCGCTGCGCATCAGGTGCAGGTGCGCCACGTCGGCGAGGTCGGCCATGTCCGCCACGTCGATCCAGCTCCGCGGCGCGGCCGTCACAAGGTCAGCGCGGCCGAACGGAAGGGCGCGCAGCAGCAGCACGCGGCGGTCCAGCCCCTCGCCGCGCTCGCGCAGCAGGTCCTCCCCGGTGACGCCCAGGTGCAGCTCGCCCGCGTCCAGCCCCGCGGCGATGTCGGCGG
>CAXTCO010000355.1:0-2564 GCA_964242255.1 uncultured Caulobacteraceae bacterium
GGCGACGCAGGGCGCCCTCGCCGCCCTCGCACCCGACGGCGCGGTGCTGGCGCTGCAGGGCGGGGTGGAGGCGCGGGCCGGCGGCTACGACCGCGCCGTGCAGGCGCTCCGCCAGCCGGGCAGCGCCTTCAAGCCGTTCGTCTACGCCGCCGCCCTCGCGCAGGGCGTCAGGCCGGAGGACGTGCGCCAGGACGCGCCCGTCGACGTGGGCGGCTGGCGCCCACAGAACTTCGGCGGCGGGTACGCGGGCGCGGTGACGGTGGCCGACGCCCTGGCGCGCTCGATCAACACGGTGGCCGTGCGGCTGACGCAGGAGGTCGGCCCCGAGCGCGTCGCCCGCCTGGCCGCAAGCTTCGGGATCACCACTCTGCCGGCGCATCCTGGCGCCTCCATCGCGCTCGGCGCCTACGAGGTGCGCCTCCTGGAGCTCACGGGGGCCTACGGCGTGATCCGCTCGGGCGGGCTGCGGCAGGACCCCTGGCTCGTGGAGAGCGTGGCCGACGCCCGCGGCTCGGTCCTGTGGCGCCGCGCCCCGCAGGGCTGGCGCGTCTACGAGGCGGCGCACGCCGCCGACCTCGTGCGCATGATGCAGGGCGTGGTGGAGCACGGCACCGGCCGCGCCGCCGACATCGGCCGCCCCGCCGCGGGCAAGACGGGCACCACCCAGAACCACCGCGACGCTTGGTTCGTCGGCTTCACCCCCGACTACGTCGCGGGCGTGTGGATCGGCGACGACCGCGGCCGCCCCATGGCCGGCGTCACCGGCGGCGAGGCCCCCGCCCGCACCTGGGCCCGCTTCATGCGCGCGGCGGAGGAGGGGCTGCCCGTCCGCGGCTTCGACGCGCCGGCGGACGGGGACGCAAGGGCGGCGTTCTACGAGGGGTTGGCGCAGGAGCTCGAGGCCGGAGACCTGTCGCCGCCCCCGCAGGCCCGCTAGGCTTCGTTCCATGGCGAGACAGCCGATCCGCGCCGTTCCTCCGGCCTCCGACGCCGCGCCGCCGCCGCCCGCGCCCTTGCAGGCCGGTGGCGGAGACGGCACATGGGGAGGCATGGAGGCCAGGGTCGCATCGCTGGAGTCCGACGTCGGCCACATCAAGACCGACCTCGCCGACCTGCGCGCCGACGTCCGCATCCTCAAGTCCGACGTCGGCGAGCTGAAGGTCGGCGTGGCCGTGCTCAAGGCCACCATGGCGACCAGGAGCTTCGTCGTGGTGGTCGTGGTCGGCACGGGCGCGGTTCTCAGCGCGATCACGGCCTTGTCGCCGTTCCTGCCCCGCCTGCTCGGCCTGCCGCACTGAGCCGACCTCCTCGCTGAGCGCGGTCGGACCTACATAGTCCGCCCATGGCCCGCGCTCCCGCCCCCGCCCGTCCGCCCGTGGTCGCCCTCAAGGAGGTGCGGCTGCGCGACGGGCCCGTGATGCTGTTCGACGGTGTGGACCTCGCCCTGGAGCCCCGCGTGCGCGCCACGCTGGTGGGCCGCAACGGCGCCGGCAAGTCCACCCTGCTGCGCCTGATCGCCGGGCGCGTGGAGCCGGACGGGGGCGAGCGCTTCGTCCAGCCCGGCCTGCGCACCGTGTTCGTCGAGCAGGAGCCGCCCGTGGTCGGCGACACCGTGCTGGACCACGCCACGGCCGGCGGCGCCTCCGCCTGGCGTGCGGAGGCCGAACTCTCCGCCTTCGGCCTCGACCCCGCCAAGCCGACGACCGGCCTCTCCGGCGGCGAGGCGCGCCGCGCCGCCCTGGCCCGCGCCTTCGCCGAGGAGCCCGACCTGCTGCTGATGGACGAGCCCACCAACCACCTGGACATCGCCGCCATCGAGACGCTGGAGGCGCGCCTCTCCGCCAGCCGCGCGGCGGCCCTGATCGTCAGCCATGACCGCGCCTTCCTGTCCCGCGTCACCGGCCGCTGCTTCTGGCTGGCGCACCGCCGCGTCCGCACCCTGGACGACGGCTTCGCCGCCTTCGACGCCTGGTCCGAGGCGGTGGAGGCCGAGGAGGCGGAGGCCGCGCGGCGCCTCGAGAAGACCATCCAGCGCGAGACGGCCACCTTCTACAGCTCCATCACCGCCCGCCGCACCCGCAACGAGGGCCGCGCCGCCCGCCTGGACGAGATGCGCGGCCGCCGCTCCGCCATGCTGAAGGACTCGACGCGCACCCTCGACCTCGCCGTCGAGTCCGGCGCCGCGGGCGGGCGGCTGGTCGCCGAGGCCAAGGCCGTCACCAAGCATTGGGGCGACAGGCCCGTGGTGGACCGCTTCTCCACCCGCGTGCTCCGCGGCGACCGGGTGGCGATCGTCGGGCCGAACGGCGCGGGCAAGACCACCCTGGTCAAGCTCCTCCTCGGCCAGGTCGCGCCGGACGCGGGCGAGGTGCGCCTCGGCTCCGCCCTGGAGGTGGCCTACCTCGACCAGGCGCGCGCCGAGCTCAAGCCCGGCGACACGCTGAAGGACGTGCTGGCGCCCGAGGGCGGCGACGCCATCGTCGTTCAGGGCCGCTCGATGCACGTGGCGGGCTACGCCAAGGACTTCGGCTTCCGCGAGGCCCAGCTGCGCCAGCCGGTGGAGA
>CAXTCO010000356.1:0-2553 GCA_964242255.1 uncultured Caulobacteraceae bacterium
CACCGTCCAGCTCACCGCCCTGCGCGCCAGCTACCTTGTTGAGTCCACACCCTAGACGGAAGGTGTCAGGGCCAAAGCCTCGGCGGCTTGCCGGCGCGCCCGGCCCGGTTGGAAGGTGTCATACGCGGCGAGCCGCAGCAGCGCCTCGGCCGGACCCTGGTCGAAGCGGCGCAGCCAAGCCCGGCAGAAGACGCCCGTGGCGATCCAGATGCAGACGGTCACGCCCATCAGCTCTGCATAGCCGAGGCGGCCGATCAGTCGGAAGCCGTAGAACAAGACTGAGGTGATCAGCGCCTGCGCCAGATAGGTCGTCAGCGCCATGCGTCCGAGCGCGCGCAGGATCGTCGCGCGCCCCAGCAAGCCGTGACGGAACAGCAGGACGATCACGCCGAGGTGGCCAAGGGTCATCAGCATGCGGGCGGCCTGGAAGTCGACCCAATTGAGGGTCACGAGCCAAGGCGGGCCGCCGAGCACCGACGGATCGAAGCCGACGTGGCCGTCCGTCCACAGGCCCAGGGCGCGCAGGGCCAGCCCGCCGGCGTAACCGAAGCCGATCAGGCCTGCGTAGACCTTCGACGAAGCCCTGCCCGTCACGACGCCCAGGCGGAAAAGCGCCAAGCCCATCAGCATGAAGCCGAGGCTCTCCAGCAGTTGGTACCAACTGCTCTTGCTCAGCCAGAACGTGGACCACAGGCTCCAGCTCCAGTTGACGGCGGAGAGCCAGTGCGTGCGCTCCGCGCGCTGTTCGGCCACGGCCTTGGCGGCCGGATGCATGGACTCGCGCAACTGCACGACGGCCTTCCTCGCCTTGTCCTGTTCGGCGGAGAGCGGCTTGCGGGCGGCCTGGGCGCTGAGCGCCGCGGCGCCGTCCTGCAGCGTGCGTACGTGCTGCGTGATCCTGACGACGTCGATCGACGCCATCGCGATCAGACAGGCCAGGGAGGCGACGATCAGATGGCGCGGCCGGGCCGTGCGGAAGGCGAGCAGCACGAGGCCGGTCAGGCCGTAGTTCCAGAGGATCTCACCGGGCCAGAGCAGCACCAGCCAGCAGAAGAAGCCCAGGAAACCGAGCCCCAGACACCGCCGCGTCCACACGTCGATAGGCGCCACCTGCGGCTGTTCGCCCTCCGCCCGGCGCAGCATCAGGAGCATGCCCGCCCCGAACAGCAGCGTAAACAGGCCCCGCATGGAGCCCTCAAACGTGATATGGAGGACGCTCCAGAGTATCTAATCCAGGTTCCAAGCGGCGAGGAAGGCGGGCTGCTCGTTGAGGCTGAAGTCCCCGACGATCGGGATGTTGAACGGAAGGATGCCGCAGATCGCGATTCCTCGAATCACATCGAGCGTCTCGATGCGCGCGTTCTTCCGCGTCGGTTCAATCTGTCGCATGCCGAAGCCGTCTCTGAACACGGGAACCCTCCCGCAGGCGCAATCTCAGTCCTTAGTGAGCACGAAGCTGCGCAGCAAACTGCGGGTCCCGCATCCTTCTGTGCTCGGCGTCCGGAGGTCAGGAGCGTGTCGGAAGCGGCCCTCGACATCGCCGCCGCACTCCGACCCAAGCCGCAGCGCGCCTTGACGCAGCCGAGCACGGCGGCCCCCGGTCCGCACCCGCCACCCGACCGTCTTCCCCCGTCCGTCCCGCGCGGCTAGACCCCGGTCCGCCATGACCGACCTTTCCGCCTTGGAGCACGACACCCTCGCCGCGGTCTCCGCCGCGCCCGACCTGCCCGCGCTGGAGGCCGTGCGCGTCGCCGCCCTTGGCAAGGCGGGCTCCGTCTCCGGCCTGCTCAAGGGCATGGGCGCCCTCTCCCCAGACGAACGGCGCGTGCAGGGCCCCCTGCTCAACGGCCTGCGCGACCGGCTCACCTCAGTCGTCGCCGCCCGGCGTGAGGCGCTGGAAGGCGAGGCGCTGGAGGCGCGACTCGCGGCCGAGCGGGTGGACCTGTCGCTGCCGCCGCCGCCGCGTCGCCGAGGCTCCGTCCACCCCACGCTGCAGGTGATGGACGAGATGGTCGCCGTGTTCGCCGACATGGGCTTCGCCGTAGCGGAGGGGCCGGACATCGAGGACGACTTCCACAACTTCACCGCCCTGAACTTCCCGCCCAAGCACCCGGCGCGCGAGACGCACGACACCTTCTTCCTGCGCCCCGACCCCGAGACCGGTGAGCGCAAGGTGCTGCGCACCCACACCAGCCCCGTGCAGGTGCGCGCCATGACGGCGGGGGCGCCGCCGTTCCGCTTGGTGGCTCCCGGCCGCACCTACCGCAAGGATTCGGACGCGACGCACACGCCCATGTTTCACCAGATCGAGGGGCTGGTGATCGACCGCGGGATCCACATGGGCCACCTGAAGTGGACGCTGGGGGAATTCATGCGCCGCTTCTTCGAGACGGACGTGGTGGAGACGCGCTTCCGCCCTCACCACTTTCCCTTCACCGAACCCTCGGCCGAGATGGACGTGCGGTGCGACCGCCCCAAGCCGGGAGAAGGCGGCGAGATCCGCATCGGCCAGGGCGACAGCTGGCTGGAGATCCTGGGCTGCGGGATGGTGCA
>CAXTCO010000357.1:0-2548 GCA_964242255.1 uncultured Caulobacteraceae bacterium
GCCGAGGCCTACGAGGAGCCGGCGCGCGACATCCCGCTGATCCGCCGCAAGCTGGGCGCCGTGCTGGCCCGCGCCGGGGCCAACCCCAGCGCCCACACCGGCAAGCGCCTGCGCCACATCGTCGAGACCTTTCCGCGCGACGAGCTGTTCCAGATGAGCGCGGACGAGCTGTTCGACACCGCCATGGGCGTGCTGCACCTCTACAACCGCCCGCGCGTGCGCCTGTTCGCCCGGCGCGACCCGTTCGACCGCTTCGTCTCCGTGCTGCTCTACACGCCGCGCGAGCGCTACAGCAGCACCGTGCGCGCCCGCGTCGGCAAGATGCTGGCCCGGGCCTGGGACGGGCGCGTCTCCGCCTACTATCCCGCCTTCGGCGAGGAGCCCCTGGCGCGGGTGCACTTCATCATCGGCGTGTCGCCGGGGGAGCACCCCGAGCCGGACCTGCGCGCCCTCGAGGCCGGGATCGAGGAGGCGGTGCGCACCTGGCGCGACCGGTTCGAGGCCGCCGTGCGCGAGGGTTTCGAGGGCGGGGCCGGCGAACTCCTCGCACGCTGGGCCGACGCCTTCCCCGCCGGCTACCGCGACCGCTTCGACGCCGCCGAGACCCTGGCCGACGTGGCCGCCATGACCGGGCCGCAGACCGCCCCCGGCCTGACCGTGCGCGCCCACCGCGACCCGGCGCGCAACCCGCGCCGGTTCCGCTTCAAGATCTACCGCGCCGGCGAGCACCCCGCCCCGCTGGCCGACCTCGTGCCTGTGCTGGAGAACATGGGCCTGAAGGCGATCGAGGAGGAGGCGCACGCCGTCCGCCCCGCCGGGGCCGACCAGCCCGTCTGGGTGCAGGACTTCCTGGTGGAGGACGAGCACGGCGAGCGCCTCGCCTTCTCCGACATCCAGCGTCCGTTCGAGGAGGCCTTCGCCGCGGTCTGGACGGGCCGCGCCGAGGACGACGCCTACAACCGCATCGTCATGGAGCTGGGCGCCGGTTGGCGCGAAGCGGCGCTCGTGCGTGCGCTGGCCCGCTACCGCCAGCAGTCCGGCCTGGACCCCAGCCCCGCCGTGCAGGCGCAGGCCCTCGCCGACCACGGCGAGGTGACCCGGCTGATCCTGGAGCTGTTCCGCACCAAGTTCGATCCCGCCGTGCGCGCCACCGGGGTCGAGCGCGAGGCGCAGGCGGCGGACATCTCCGGCCGGATCGCCGAGGCGCTTCAGGGCGTCGCCAGCCTGGACGCCGACCGCTCCCTGCGCCGCATCGCGCTCCTGGTCGCCGCCCTGCGCCGCACGAACTACTACCAGCTCGGCCCCGACGGCGGCCCCAAGCCGCACATCTCGTTCAAGGTCGCCAGCCGCGAGCTGGAGGACCTGCCCCTGCCCAAGCCGTTCCGCGAGATCTTCGTCTCCTCGCCGGTCGTGGAGGGCGTGCACCTGCGCTTCGGCCCCGTGGCGCGGGGCGGCCTGCGCTGGAGCGACCGGCGCGACGACTTCCGCACGGAGGTGCTGGGACTGGTCAAGGCGCAGCAGGTGAAGAACGCGGTGATCGTGCCCGTCGGCTCCAAGGGCGGGTTCTTCCCGAAGAAGCCGACACGCGGCCTCTCCGCCGACCAGGTGCGCGCGCAGGGCGTGGAGGCCTACCGCACCTTCCTCTCCGGCCTCCTGGACGTCACCGACAACCTCGACGCGGCGGGCGGCGTGGCGCACCCGGCGGGCGTGGTGATCTCCGGCGAGGGAGACGATCCCTACCTCGTGGTGGCCGCCGACAAGGGCACGGCCACCTTCAGCGACATCGCCAACGGCGTGGCCCACACTTTCGGCTTCTGGCTGGACGACGCCTTCGCCTCGGGCGGCAGCCAGGGCTACGACCACAAGGCCATGGGCATCACCGCCCGCGGCGCCTGGGAGGCGGTGCGCCGCCACTTCCGCGAGGCCGGCAAGGACATCCAGTCCGAACCCTTCACCATGGCCGGCGTCGGGGACATGAGCGGCGACGTGTTCGGCAACGGCGCGCTGCTGTCGCGGGCGACCCGGCTGGTGGCCGCCTTCGACCACCGCCACGTCTTCCTCGACCCGTCCCCCGACCCGGCCGCCAGCTATGCGGAGCGCGAACGCCTGTTCGCCCTGCCCCGCTCCTCGTGGGACGACTACGACCGGGCGCTGATCTCCCCCGGCGGCGGCGTGTGGGCGCGGGCGCTGAAGACCATCCCGCTCTCGCCCGAGGGGCGCCGCCTCCTGGGCGTGGACGCGGGGGAGCTGACGCCCGCCGAGCTGATCCGCGCCATCCTGAAGATGGAGGTGGAGCTGCTCTACCTCGGCGGCATCGGCACCTATGTCCGCGCGCCCGGCGAGACCGACGGCGAGGTGGGCGACAAGGCCAACGACGCCGTGCGGATCGAGGCCGCCGACCTGCGCGCCCGCGTGGTGGGCGAGGGCGCCAACCTCGGCTTCACCCAGGCGGGCCGCATCGCCTTCGCCCGCGGCGGCGGCCGCATCAACACCGACGCCATCGACAACTCCGCGGGCGTGGACACCTCCGACCACGAGGTGAACATCA
>CAXTCO010000358.1:0-2544 GCA_964242255.1 uncultured Caulobacteraceae bacterium
CCCCGCGCCTACACGCCGCCTCCCGGGCCGGCGTCCGGCGTCGGCTACGGCGGCGGGAACTGGCGGCGCGGCCAGGTGCTGCCGCCGGCCTACCGGGGCGCCTACGTGGCCGATCCCGGCCGCTACCACCTGCGCGCCGCGCCGCCGGGCTACGGCTGGGTGGGCGACGGGCGCGACGCCTACCTGACGCAGCGCTCCACGGGCCTGGTGCTCGACCACGTGCCGCGCGCCTACGAGCCCGCGCCCGCCTGGCGCCGGGGCCCGCCGCGGGGCCGCTTCCCGCGCTGAGGCGCCGGGCCGGCGAGGTCGTCGAGCCCGTCCACCTCGTCTCGCCGGCCGGCGCGCAGCCTGCGGATCAATGGAAGTCGCGGCTGATGATCCGCACGTCGCGCGGGTGGCGGTGCGGGGCGGGCGCGCCCGGGCCGCGCGGCTTGGGAGCGGTGTCGCGCACCTCCCTGGGCTCCGGCGTGGGCCAGGCGCCCGGGTCGGCCCCCGTCCTGGCGCGCCCGCCCGCGGCGGCCGCCCCGCCCTGGCCTCTCCGGTCCGGCTCCTTCAGCGGGACGGCCAGGGAGGCGAACTTCGCCCCCGCGCTTCCCGTCGGCCCGTTGGTGACCACGTGGTCGGCCCGCGCCAGGGCCGTCTCGAAGGGCGCCGCGTCGTCGTCGGGGTCGCTCAGGCGGCCGAGCTCGGCCGAGCGGTCCTCCAGCCGGTGCACGAACACGTGCGTCACGCCCTCCGGACTTTTCTGCACGCGGCCGTGCGCCACCAGCAGGCGCGCGCGCATGATCTCGCCGCGATGGCGCTCGAACACGTCGGTGACCACCACCAGGTTGGCCACGCCCGTCTCGTCCTCCACCGTGACGAAGCACACCTTGCCGTTCCCCGGACGCTGGCGCACCAGCACCACGCCCGCCACGATCAGGCCGTCCCCGTCGCGCAGGCGCACCACCTCGCCGCACGGCGTGGCGCGCTCGGCGGCGAACAGGCCGCGCAGGAAGCCCATGGGATGGCCCTTCAGCGACAGGCGCGTGGTGCGGTAGTCGGCCGTCACCTCCTCCGCCGCGGAGAGGAGCGGCAGGTCCGGCGGCCGCCCGATGCGCGGCAGGGGATCGATCAACGGCGCCGGCGCCTTGCGCGCCGTCTGCAGCGACGCCCACACCGCGCCGCGCCGTCCCATGCCGAACGCGCGGAACGCGTCGGCCTCGGCCAAGCGGCGCGCCTGCGCCCGCGTCAGCCCCGTGCGCCGGATGAAGCCGTCGTAGTCGCCGTAGCCGGCGCCGCGGTTCTTCCAGATCGCCTCCGACCAGCCCGTCTCCGGCACCCCGTCGATCACGCGCAGGCCCAGCCGCAGGGCCATGCTCCCGTCGTCGGCCGTCTCGATCGTGCAGTCGTAGGCCGAGTGCTCCACGTCCGGCGGCCGCACCTCCACCCCGTGCTCCACGGCGTCGCGCACCAGCTGGGCGGGCGCGTAGAAGCCCATGGGCTGGCTGTTCAGGATCGCCGCGCAGAACACCGCGGGGAACCGGCACTTCATCCAGGCCGAGGCGTAGACCAGGATGGCGAAGCTCGCCGCGTGGCTCTCAGGGAAGCCGTAGGAGCCGAAGCCCTCGATCTGCTTGAAGATCGCCTTGGCGAAGTCGGGCGAGTAGCCGCGCCTGGCCATGCCCGCCAGGAGGTCGGCCTCGTACTTGCCCATGCCGCCGACGCGCTTGAAGGTGGCCATGGCGCGCCTGAGGCCGTCCGCCTGCGCACCGGTGAACTCGGCGGCGACCATGGCGACCTTCATCACCTGCTCCTGGAACAGCGGCACGCCCAGCGTCTTGGACAGCACCTCCTCCAGCTCGTCCTGCGGGTGCGGCGGCTCCGGCCGGGGATAGTCCACAGGCTCCAGCCCGGCCTTGCGGCGCAGGTAGGGGTGGACCATGTCGCCCTGGATCGGCCCGGGACGCACGATGGCCACCTCGATCACCAGGTCGTAGAACGCGCGCGGCTTCAGCCTGGGCAGCATGTTCATCTGCGCCCGGCTCTCGATCTGGAACACGCCGATGGTGTCCGCGTCGGCGCACATGTCGAACACGTCGACCTGGTCGGGCGGCGTCTTCGCCAAGTGGTCGTCGCCGGGCTTCAGGACGCCTTGCGCCTCCAGCATGTCGAAACCCTTCTTCAGGGCGGTGAGCATGCCGAGCGCCAGGATGTCGACCTTCATCAGGCCCAGCGCGTCGATGTCGTCCTTGTCCCACTCGATGAAGGTGCGGTCCTCCATCGCCCCGTTCACCACGGGGCAGGTCTCGCTCAGGAGGTCCTGCGTCAGCACGAAGCCGCCCACGTGCTGCGACAGGTGGCGCGGGAAGCCGATCAGCTCGTTGGCCAGCTCCAGCATGCGCCGCAGCCCCTCGTGCTCCGGGTCGAGCCCGGCCTGGCGCACGTACTCGGGCGGCAGGGCGTCGCCCCAGGAGCCCCAAATCGTGGAGGCCAGGGCGCCCGTGACATCCTCCGTCACGCCGAACACCTTGCCCACCTCGCGGATCGCCATGCGCGGGCGGT
>CAXTCO010000359.1:0-2542 GCA_964242255.1 uncultured Caulobacteraceae bacterium
CGCCTACGGCGAGCGCGTCCTGGGCGCCGGGGCCGCCGCCGCCGTGCTCGGCCCCAAGCGCGCGGGCGCGGCGGCCGACGCCTTCCTGCGCGCGGCGGCCTGAGGAGGGCGAGAGTGTCCGACCCCACGTCTCTGGAAAGGCTGCGCACGCTCGGGATCGCCGTCGCGCGCACCAGCCCGCAGGCCAAGGCGCTGAACCTGCGCCTGGAGTCCGTGGACCCGGCCATCTCCGTCATGCGCCTGCCCTACGACGCGCGCCTGGTCGGCGACCCCGTCACCGGCGTGATCGCAGGCGGCGCGGTGATCACGCTCTTGGACCACACCTGCGGGCAGGCCGTTTGGGCGGCGCTCGGCGCTTTCACGCCGGTGGCCACGCTGGACCTGCGCATCGACTGCATGCGCGCCGCCGAGCCTGGGCTCGACATATTCGCCCGCGCCCACTGCTACAGGTTGACGCGCCACGTCGGCTTCGTGCGCGCCACCGCCTATGACCGCGACCCGGACGACCCGATCGCCACCGCCCAGGCCGCCTTCGCCCTGACCCGCCCGTCCTCGGCCCGCGGGAGCGGCGACGCGTGACCGCGCCCGACCTCTTCGCCGCCCTGCCCTACGCCGGCTTCCTGGGCCTGCGCTCGGAGGCGGCAGGCGGCGAGCTGCTGGGCGTGATGCCCTTCTCCGAGCACCTGGTCGGCGACCCGACCGTGCCGGCCCTGCACGGCGGGGCGCTGGGCGCCTTCCTGGAGCTCACGGCCGTCGCCGAGCTGGCGCGCCGCGGCGAGGCCGGCGGCTCCCTGCCGCGCACCATCGGGGTGACGGTGGAGTACCTGCGCTCCGGCCGGGCGCGCGACACCTACGCCCGCGCCGAGGTCAAGCGCCTGGGCCGCCGCATCGCCAACGTGGCCGTGGAGGCGTGGCAGGACGACCGCGCCAAGCCCGTCGCCCTGCTCTACGGCCGCTTCCTGCTGTCCCGGAGGGCCGACGCACCCGCCGCGGCGGAGGGGGCGGCGTGAAGCGCGGCGGCAAGACGGTGGCCAAGGCCGACCTGCCGTCCAAGACCTGCGCCGCCTGCGCCCGCCCCTTCACCTGGCGCAAGAAGTGGGAGCGCGACTGGGAGCAGGTGCGCTTCTGCTCCGACCGCTGCCGCGCGCAGGGCGCGCGCGAGGGCGCCTAGGGATCGATCTCCGCCGCGGCGGCCGGCGCGTCCCACAGGAAGTCGCGCTTCACCCGGGCGACCACACGCGCGAACCGCCGCACCGGCACGCCGTCCAACTCCAGGCGCAGGCTGCGGCCGGCGCCCTGGCGCAGGACGAATCCGCCCTCCTCCAGCACGCCGTGGAGCGCCTCGCCCTCCCGCCGTTCGCCGGGCGCCGGCGCGTGCGCGGCCAGGCGCTCCGGCCAACTGAACGGCGGACGGTAGCCGAGGCTCAAGCGCACGCGGCCGGGGCCGTCCGCCGCCCCCTCGCGGCGGAGCGCAGTCGGAGGGCGGCCGAAGGCGGCCAGGAACGCCTCGTTGAAGCGGCGCAGGCTGCCGTAGCCCGCCGCGAAGGCGACCTCGCCCACGGGCAGCGCCGTGTCCTGCAGCAGCGCCTTGGCCAGGTGCAGCCGGCGGGCGGATTCCACCTCCAGCGGCCCCGCGCCCAGGTGGCGCACGAACAGGCGGCGCAGGTGGCGGCCGGTGACGCCCAGGGTCTCGGCCAGCGCCTCGACGCCGCCCTCTGCGAGGGTGCCCTCCTCGATCCGGCGAAGGGCGCGGTTCACCGACGCCAGCGAGCCGCTCCAGGCGGGGCTGTCGGGCGCCGACTCCGGGCGGCAGCGCAGGCAGGGGCGGTAGCCGGCCGCCTGCGCCTGCGCCGCCGTGGCGTGGAACGTCACGTTGCGGCGCAGCGGCGTCTTGGCCGGGCAGATCGGGCAGCAGTAGATGCGCGTGGTCTTCACGGCCGTGAAGAACAGGCCGTCCGCCCGCGGGTCGCGGCCCCGGACGGCGGCGTAGCAGGTGTCGGGATCGAGCATGGCGGCCAACGTAGCCGCGCGCCGTGGCGCGTATGCGCGGGAAACGGACATGCAAGGCGACCGGGTCCGTTCTCCGCCGGCCGGTCGCCCCGCGTCCGCTAGGATCACGCCATGAGCCCGCCCCTGCCCCTCCTCCGCGAGACCCTCGCCACACCTGTCGGCGACGTCGTGCTGCTGTGCGACGCGGAGGGCCGCGTCCGCGCGCTGGACTTCGCCGACTTCGACACCCGCATGCGCCGCCTGCTCGACCGCCACTACGGCCCCGGCGGCTGGGCGCTCGCCGACCGCTCCGGCCCCCCAAGTCCGGCGCACGGCGCCCTGACGGCCTACTTCGCCGGCGACCTCGCCGCTCTGGACAGGATCGAGACGGCCACGGGCGGCACGGCCTTCCAGCGCGAGGTGTGGGCGGCGCTGCGGCGGATCGCGCCGGGCCGCACCGCCAGCTACGGCGACGTCGCCCGCGTCCTGGGCCGCCCGGCCGCCGTGCGTGCGGTGGGGGCGGCCAACGGCGCCAACCCGGTCGCCCTGGTGG
>CAXTCO010000360.1:0-2508 GCA_964242255.1 uncultured Caulobacteraceae bacterium
CAGCTGGCCCGCCTCGCCGGGTGGCGGCCGCCGACGTGGGCGGCGCACTTCGCCCGCGTGGAGCCCTACCTGCGCGACGCCTGAGGGCGGGGCGGAAGGCGTCAGCCGCCCAGCCGCGCGATCAGCGCCTCGGCGTCGAAGGCGCCCAGCCCGGGCCGCGACGCCTCCTCCGCCAGCACCGCGACCGTGTGGTCGATCTGCGCGTCGGTGTGGTCGCTGGACAGGAAGAAGCGCAGGCGCGCCGCCCGCTCGGCCACGGCGGGGTGCAGGATCGGCTGCACGTTGATCCCGCGCCCGGCCAGGGCCTGCGACAGGCGCGCCGCCTTGATGGACGAGCCGGTGATCACCGGCACCACCGCAGCCCCGATGGACGGCCCCGTGTCGAGCCCCGCCGCCTGCGCCCGCTCCAGGAAGCGGCGGCCGTTGCGGTTCAGCCGCGCCACCCGCTCCGGCTCGGCGGCCATGACGTCCAGCGCGGCGAGGGCCGCGCCTGCGATCGGCGGCGACAGGCCCACGGAGTAGACGAAGCCCGGCGCGGTCAGCTTCAGGTACTGCACGAGGTCGGCGCGGGCGGCGATGTAGCCGCCGCAGCCCGCCAGCGTCTTGGACAGGGTTCCCATCCACAGGTCGACGTCGCCGCCGGCCAGCCCGCAGCGCTCGCCCAGGCCGCGGCCGTGCGCGCCCAGGACGCCCAGCGAGTGCGCCTCGTCCACCATCAGCCACGCGCCCGCCCGGCGCGCCAGGGCGGAGAAGGCCCGCCCGTCCGGCGCGTCGCCGTCCATGCTGTAGAGGCCCTCGATCACGATCAGCGTGCGGCCGGCGCGCGGCGCGTGCTCCTCCAGCAGGCGCGCGCAGGCCGCCGCGTCGTTGTGCGGGAAGGCCAGCCGCTTGGCCCCGGAGAGCTTGGCGCCCTGGGTGACGCTGTTGTGGATCAGGGCGTCGTGCAGGATCAGGTCGTCGGGACCGAGCAGGTGGCCGATCACGCTGGTGTTGGTGGCGTGGCCGCTGACGAGCACCACGGCGTCCTCCGCCCCGTGCAGGGCGGCGAGGCGACGCTCCAGCTCGCGGTGGATCGGCCGCTCGCCCGCCACCACGCGGCTGGCGGAGACGGTCACGCCGTAGCGGTCGATGGCCGCCTTGGCGGCCGCGGCGACCGCCGGATGCCCGTTCAGGCCGAGGTAGTTGTAGGACGAATAGTTGATGAACTCGCGGCCGCCGAGGGCGGTGACGGCGCCGGCCAGCCCGTCGTGCGGCTGCAGGAACGGGTCGTCGATGCCGAGGAAGGCCCCGGCGGAGCGCATCACCTGCATCTGGTCCCAGGCGGCGAGGTCGCTCAAGTCGTCGGGCGAGCGGCGCGCAGGCGCAAGCGCCGGCTCGCGCACGGGCGCCTCGCCGCGGGCGGCGACCTTGCCGAGGAGGCGCGCGCGCTCCCCGGGCGACAGGCGGGCGCCCTTCACCCGGCCGCGGTGGTTTCGGGCCGCAGGGCGGCGCGCGGCACGGGCGTGTCCATCTCGTGCAGAAGGGCGGCCTCGGCGAGGCCGGACGGAGTCGCCGCCCCGACCTGCGTCTCCAGGACGGAGGCCGTGATGCGGCCGGCGAGCGACCCCACCGTGGCGGTGTCGGAGAGCGAGAGCAGCGGCAGGTTCACCTTGAGCTTACTCTCCAACGTCATCCGCAGTTCCACGGCCATGAGCGAGTCCATGCCCAATTCGGCCAGCGGGCGGTGCGCGTCCACCTTCTCCGTCGAGGCCAGGATGCGCGCCACCTCCTCCAGCAGGAGGTCGGTGACGACCGCCTTCGCCTCGGCGGGCGAGAGGCCGGCGAGGCGTTCGGCTAGGTCGGTCTCCTCCGCCGCGTCGCCGGCGGCGATGTCGGCGAACAGGGGGCGGGAGAGGATCGGCAGCCGCTTCTTCGCCGCGTCCCAGTTCACGGCGGCGTAGGTGAGCGCCGGGCGGCCGGACGCCCACAGCGACGGCAAGGCGTCCAGCGCCTCCGCGGCCGACAGCGGCGCGGCGGAGAGCCGGCGCTCCAGCGCCTCCAGGGCCGCACCTTCCCGGTGCAGGAAGCCGGCGTCGGCGATCGGTCCCCAGCCGACCGCCAGGGTGGGCCGCCCCCCCGCCGTGCGCCGGGCCGCCAAGGCCTCCAGCGCGAGGTTGGCGGCCACGTAGGCGCCCTGCCCCGGCGCGCCGAGCACGGTTGTGGCCGAGGAGAACAGCAGCGCCCAGTCCAGCGCGTCGTCCGCCGTGAGCCGGTCCAGGTTCAGGGCGCCGCCCAGCTTGGGGGCGAAGGTCGCCGCCAGCCGCGCGGCGTCCATGTCCCGCAGGAGGCCGTCGTCGATGGCGGCGGCGGCGTGCACCCAGCCGCCAAGCTGCGCCTGGTCCTCGCGCACGCGCGCCAGCGCGGCGCCGAGCGCCTCGGCGTCCGCCACGTCGCAGGCGTAGGCCCGGGCGTCCACGCCCTGGGCGGCCAGGGCGGCGAGCGCCGCCTCCGCCCCCGGCGTCTCCGCCC
>CAXTCO010000361.1:0-2508 GCA_964242255.1 uncultured Caulobacteraceae bacterium
GCCCACGGCCATCCAGCCCGCCGCGCCCAGCCGGTCGGGCGGAACGCGGCGCAGGCAGGCGCGCGTGGGTCCCTGGCCGAAGGCGAAGGCGCGGCCCAGCACGTATCCGGCGCGGGCGCGGTGGGGCGGCGCCATCTCGTCCAGCCAGGCGTCGGCGACGTAGGCGAAGCCGCCGCCCTGGGCGCGGATGCGCGCGAACAGACGGTCGTCCTCGCCGCCCGCGTCGTCGGCGGCGGTCTCGAACGGGCCGGGCCCGCCCAGGGCGGTGGCCCGGCGCATGAGGGAGTTGCCGCAGCCCAGGCCGTGGGTGTCGGGGATCGGGCCGCTCGGCTCCGGGCGCGTGCGGGAGAAGAAGGCGTCCAGGTAGGGCCGCTCGGAGGGGGCGGCGCCCAGGGCCACGCCGCGGGTGGCGCCGAAGGTCACGTCCGCGCCGAAGCGCAGGTGCCCCTCGTACAGCCGGTCCAGCCACTCGGGGGCGGCGATCTCGTCGTCGTCGAGGAAGGCCACGTGCGGCGCCTCGACGACGGCCAGCCCCGCGTTGCGCGCGGTCGCCACGCCCGGCTTGCGGGCGTGCACATAGGTGATCGGCGCGGGGCAGAGCGGGCGCAGGCGCTCCACCGTGGAGGCGGCCGAGCCCTCGGGGTCGTTGTCGACCACCACGAAGCCCTCGACCAGCTCCTCCAGCCGGTGGAGGACGAAGGCGCTGCGCAGGGCCGCTTCAAGGCTGTCCGGCCGGCGCAGGGTGGGGGTGAGGATGGCGACGGGCTTCACGCGGCGGCTCCCATGCGACGCGCGCCCTCGGCGGCGGTGACCACGTCCACGCCGAGGCGCAGGGCGGCGTCGGCGACCCGGGCCAGGGCCCCCGGCGTGCAGCCCCAGGCGGTGGGCTGCGCCTGGACGTCGTGGGTGAACAGCATCAGCCACGCGCCCTCGGCCGCGGCGCGCGACAGCCAGTGCAGGGCGACGGCCTCGCCGTCGGGGCCCATGAGGCCGACGCCCGGCGCCTGCGCCAGGTCGGCGCCGCGGCGGATCAGCCCCGCCTGCGCGGTGCGCGCCACGGTGAAGCGGCGGCCCGCCTCGCGCTTGGGGCCGGGCGCCACCTCGCCGTAGGGATAGGCGAAGGTGTCCGTGGCGCAGCCCAGGGCGTGCAGGGCATCCCTGTTGCGGTCGACGTCTTCGGCGAAGACGTGCGACGTCTGCAGCGCGCAGTCGTCGTGGCTGAAGGTGTGGCAGCCGATCTCGTGGCCGCGGGCGTGCGCCTCCGCCACCTCAGCCGCGTCCATGTAGCGGCCGAGGTGCGCCGTGGCGCCGCACAGGCCCATGGCGATGTACCAGACGCCCTTCAGCCCCCGCGCCTCCAGCACGGGCGCACCGGCGCGGAGCGAACTGACGGGGGCGTCGTCGAAGCCGAAGGTGACCATCGGGCGGGGCGGGGCGGAACGCGCGGGTCGGCGCGCGTGCAGCCGCGTCAGCCGTCGCCGCAGCTTGCCTGAAAGGCGCAGGTCGGGCCGGTAGGGTGCGTTCACGCCGCCACCTCCGCGTAGAGCGCCGCCCGGAAGAGGCGCAGCGCCGCCGCCCGGGCGGCCAGGGGCGCGTGCTCGCTCAGCGCCAAGGCCTTCAGCGCGCCGCGCAGGGGGCGGCGGCCGGGCAGGCGGCGGATCAGCCGGGCGTAGCGCCAGGTGGCGAAGCCCTCCACCAGCGCCGGATGGCGGCTGTGCAGGCGCGCGAAGTTGGCGGGCGACTGCTCGTACTTGGCGACCAGGGCGGCGGCGGTGTCGAGGCCCAGGTGGCTGGCGGCGTTCTCCACGTGGCGCATGCCGAAGCGCGCGTGCACGCGCGCGCCCCACTCCGTGTCCTCCCAGCCCCAGCCCTGGAACCCCTCGTCGAAGGGCTCGGCCTCCAGCACGTCGCGGCGCACCAGGAGGTTGGAGGTGCAGACCCACTTGCCCGGCGCGCGGGCCCGCTCGGCGGCGCCCGGCGTCTCGCCGGCGGCCTGGACGGCGTGGTGCAGGCGGTGCTCGCGGCCGGGGCGTGTCTGAACCAGGCTGAAGCCGCCGAAGGCCGCGGGCGGGTCCTCCGCGTCGGCCAGGGCCAGCCACGCCTGCAGGAAGTCCGCGCCGTCGGGCAGCATGTCGCTGTCCACGAACAGCAGGTGGCGGCCGCGGGCGGCGGCGGCCAGGCGGTTGCGGCCCCTGGCGCGGCCCTCGTTCGCGGAAAGGCGGACCAGGCGGGCGGGGAGCGGGAGCGCCCGCACCGCGGCGGCCACGGCGCCCGACAGGGCCGCGTCGCCGCCCGCGTCGTCCAGCAGCACCAGCTCCACCGCGCCGTCGAGGGCGCCCGCCTCCCGGGCGAGGGCGGCGGCGAGGGGGCGCGGGTCGTCGCGGAAGAAGGGGGTCAGCACCGACAGGCGCGGCGCGGCGCCGCTCCAGCGCGCGTTGTCGGTCACGGAGGCGCTCACGCCGGCCTCGCCGCGGCGGCGCGGAACAGGCCCGCGCCGCGGCTGCGCAC
>CAXTCO010000362.1:0-2474 GCA_964242255.1 uncultured Caulobacteraceae bacterium
CCCCCGAGCCGCCGGCCGCCGAGGCGGAGCCCGCGGCCGAGCCGGCGACCGCACCGCCGCCGTCGGCCGAGCCGGATCCGAACGAGATCACCGCCCCGCCCGCCACGCCCAAGCGCGGCTGGTGGAGCCGGTTGCGCGGCGGCTGACCGCCGGGCGGGCGGCTCCCCCGCCGTCCGCCCTCACCCGCCCGCCCTCTCCGGTCCGAGCTCCCGCATGCGCGCCCTTCCCCTCCTCGCCGCCGCCCTGCTGCTGGCGGCGCTGCCCGCCGCCGGATGCTCGGCGCAGACGCCGGCCGACAAGGCGTTCGGCGAGCGCGTGCGCGCCTACCTGCTGACCCATCCGGAGGTGCTGAAGGAGGCGCTGACGCGGCTGCAGGCCAAGGAGGACGCCGACGCGGCGGCCACGGCGCGCCAGGCCGTCGCGGACCACCGCGCCGCCATCGAGCACGACGGGCGCGACCCCGTGGGCGGGAACCCGGCCGGGCGCGTCACGATGACGGAGTTCTTCGACTACCGCTGCCCCTTCTGCAAGGTGGCCGCGCCCCAGCTTCCCGCCTTCCTCAAGGCGCACCCAGACGTGCGGCTGGTCTACAAGGAGTTCCCCATCCTGTCGCAAGTGTCGCAGGACTCGGCCAAGCTGGCGCTCGCCGCCAAGCTGCAGGGGAAATACGAGGCGGTGCACCAGGCCTTCATGAAGGCTCAGACCTTGGACGAGGCGTCCCGCGACGCGCTGCTGCGCGCCGCGGGCGTGGACGTGGCGCGCGCCAAGGCCGACGCCGCCTCTCCCGCCGTCGTCAAGCAGGTGGAGGAGACGGCCGCCCTGGCGCGCGCGGCGGGCGTCGACGCCACGCCCACCTTCATCGTCGGCGACAAGATCTCCAACGGCTGGACCCCTGACGAGCTGGACGCCGACATCAAGGCGGCGGCGAAGCGTTAGATCAGCCCGGCCAGCGGGCTGGACGGGTCGGCGTAGCGCTTCATCGGCATGCGGCCGGCGAGGTAGGCCTCGCGGCCGGCGACCACCGCATGCTTCATCGCCACGGCCATGCGCACGGGGTCCTTCGCCTCGGCGATGGCGGTGTTCATCAGCACGCCGTCACAGCCGAGCTCCATGGCCACGGCCGCGTCGGACGCGGTGCCGACGCCCGCGTCCACCAGCACGGGCACGCGGGTCTGCTCCACGATCAGGCGGATGTTGACGCGGTTCTGGATGCCCAGGCCCGAGCCGATCGGCGCGCCCAGCGGCATGATCGCCGCAGCGCCCGCCTCCTCCAGCTTGCGCGCATAGACGGGGTCGTCGGAGCAGTAGACCATCACCTGGAAGCCGTCGGAGATCAGCAGCTTCAGGGCGCGCAGCGTCTCCTCCATGTCGGGGTAGAGGTGCTTGGGGTCGCTCAGCACCTCCAGCTTCACGAGGTCCCAGCCGCCCGCCTCGCGGGCCAGGCGCAGGGTGCGCACGGCGTCCTCGCCCGTGAAGCAGCCGGCGGTGTTGGGCAGGAAGGTGAAGCGGTCGGGCTTCACGTGGTCCACCAGCATGGGCTGCGACGGGTCGGACAGGTTCACGCGGCGCACGGCCACGGTGACGATCTCGGCGCCCGCGGCCTCGGCGGCGGCCGCGTTCTGGGCGTAGTCCCTGTACTTGCCCGTGCCGACGATCAGGCGCGAGCGGAAGGTGCGGCCGGCGACCGTCCAGGTCTCGGCGGCCTGCGGCTCCGCGGCGGGGGCGAAGGCGGCGGGCGGGGCGGGCGCGTTCATGGCGGGTTATCTAGGCCGTCGCCGCCCCGGATGGGAGGGCGGACGCGGGCGCGGCCTCAGTCGTCCTCGTCCCGCGTCGCGACCGGGCGGGGGAAGGGAAGCACGAGGAGGTTGTCGGGAGCCGTGCGGGCGAAGCCGCGGGAGATGAAGCGGCTGGCGGGCACGGCTTCGGCCTCGCCCGCGCCCTCGGCCGCGCCGCCGCCTAGGCCGTCGGCGTGCAGCCGGTCGGCCCCGCTCGCGAGGTCGTCGCGGCCGAGGTAGCTGACGCCCAGCTCGCGGAACAGGTAGTCGAGGATGGAGGTGGCCGAGCGCACCCGGTCGTTCCCCGTCACCGCGCCCGCCGGCTCGAACCGCGTGTAGACGAAGGCGTCGACGAACTCGTCCAGCGGCACGCCGTACTGCAGCCCCAGGCTGACGGAGATGGCGAAGTTGTTCATCAGGCTGCGGAAGGCGGCGCCCTCCTTGTGCATGTCGATGAAGATCTCGCCGAGGGCGCCGTCGTCGTACTCGCCCGTGTGCAGGTAGACCTTGTGGCCGCCGACCGCCGCCTTCTGGATGTAGCCCTTGCGCCGGTCGGGCAGCTTGCGGCGCACCCGGTCGCGCTCGACCACGCGCTCCACCACCCGCTCGGCGGCGGACGTGGCCGGAGGCGGCGCGGGCGCGGGCCTCGCCGCCTCCGCCTCCGGCGGGAGCGGGGGAAGGACGCGCGCGTCGCGGGCC
>CAXTCO010000363.1:0-2467 GCA_964242255.1 uncultured Caulobacteraceae bacterium
CGCCCTCGCCGCGCACGGTGCGGTCGCCCAGGTCGGCGGACAGGGCGTAGAGCTCGGGCGCGGCGGAGGCGGGCAGCTCCACGCTCCAGCCGCCGGAGGCGTCGGCGGCCGCGCCCACGGCGCGTCCGTCGGGCGCCTGCAGGCGCACCGTCGCGTCGGGGGGCGCGCGGCCTGCGACTCGCACGCCGCCGCCCGCCGTCCACGCGGCCTCCGTCAGCGTGGGGGGCGCGAGGAAGCCCGCGTCCGTGAGGCCCGGGGCGGCGGAGGCGACCGGCGGCGGCGTGGCGGGCGAACGCCCGCAGGCGGCGAGCGCGAGGGCGGCCCCGGCCGCCGCCCCACCGATCCCTCGCCCGATCCCCGCGTCTCGACCCCTGCGCCCCATCCCTGCTAGATCGGCCGGAACCGGCGCCCGAACAAGCCGGGCGGCAGACAAGGCCCGCCTTCCCCATGCCCCTCCTCCCGGCCCCGGCGCCCGACGCGCCCCGCGGGTTCTCCGTCTGCCTCTACTGCGGCTCGTCGAACGCGGCCGACCCACGCTTCCTGGAGGCGGCCGCCGAGTTCGGGCGCACCCTGGCCGCGGAAGGCGTGCGGCTGGTCTACGGCGGCGGCGGGATCGGGCTGATGGGTGCGGCGTCCAAGGCTTGCCATGCGGCCGGCGGCGCCGTGCTGGGCGTGATGCCGGACTTCCTGCGCCGCATGGAGGTCGTCTACGACGACGTGCCCACCGTCATCGTGTCCAACATGCACGACCGCAAGCGCCTCATGTTCGAACAGGCGGACGCCTTCGCCATCTTCCCGGGCGGCATCGGCACGCTGGAGGAGGTGACGGAGCTCATGAGCTGGCGGCGCCTCGACCTGCACAGGAAGCCCATCGTGTTCTTGAACATGAACGGCTTCTGGGAGCCGTTCTTCCAGATGATCCGCGCGGGCGTGGAGGCGCGCGTCACGCCGCCATGGCTGCCCGACACCTGGGGCGCGGTGGAGCGCACGGCCGAGGTGCTGCCCACCGTGCGGCGCATGATCGCGGAAGCCCCGCACGGCCCCGGCTTCTTCGGCCATCCGCAGCCGGAGGCCGCTTCGGCCGCGGCGCCGACGATCTCCGCGAGGGTGTGAACCGGGGGCCGCCGCGCCGGCGGCGCGGCCGCCCTTACGGCAGGCGCGCGAACCGCGGTTCGGCGCGGAGCGCGGCGGCGCGGGCGATGGCGGCGGGCACGCCGGCCTTCCAGTAGGCGCCGTCCACCCCGTTGGCGCGCTCCCGCGCCTCAAGCGCCGCGCGGCGGCGACGGGCGGCGTAGGCGAGGGCCTGGGCGTGGCTGGCGCGCGCGCCGGGTTCGGCCATGACCAGATCACCCGGCAGGGCCGCGGCGATCGGACTGCGCACGGGGGTGAAGAAGCTTGTGAACGAGGGATGGAACATGACGCGCCTCCCGGGCCTAGGAGAGCGCCTGAACGGGCCGCCTTCTCGCGTCCGCATCGGCTGTGGCGACCGCGGCTTCCGCGCGGTCCGGCTCACCAACCGGGAGGGGACCGTGAGGGTTCCCGCTTGGTGAACAGAAGATTCACCACGTCGGAGGCGGAAGTGCGGCGATCTGTCCACTTCTGCATTACCGCCCTGAATCATGTGGGCGGCCTGTGGACACCGTGTGGACACGTCGTGTCCCCCGGGGCGTCAGTCGTCGCGGTGGACACGCTCGCGGCGCTCGTGGCGTTCCTGCGCCTCGAGGCAGAGCGTGGCGATCGGGCGCGCCTCCAGCCGGGCCAGGCCGATGGGCTCCCCCGTCTCCTCGCACCAGCCGTAGGAGCCGTCGTCGATGCGGCGCAGGGCGGCGTCGATCTTGGCGATCAGCTTGCGCTGACGGTCGCGGGTGCGAAGCTCCAGCGCGCGGTCGGTCTCCGAGGTGGCGCGGTCGGCGATGTCGGGATGGTTTTCAGTCTCGGCCTGAAGATGCCCGAGGGTCTCTCGCGACTCCCGAAGGATGTCCTCCTTCCAGGCGCAGAGCTTGCGCTTGAAGAAGTCGAGATGAGCCTCACACATGAAAGGCTCGCCCTCTCGAGGGCGATGATCCAGGACCACGACGGGATCGCGGGCCTTGAGCAAAACAGCGGCCGCCTGCATGTCGACGCCCTCACGCTCACTTTGACACGCCCCGGAAGGGGAGCGAGCCGCCTTATACCAGCCGCTTTTCGCCGTTCAACGCGGCGGGCGTGCGGAAACGGCTGCGGCGCTGCGACCGATCGTCCCTGGCGGGGCAAGGGATTGCGCCGCGGGCGCTCACGCCGCGCGCCGCGTTTCGGCTTTGGCGAGCTCCACGGCGGCGCGCAGGTCGATCTGGTCGAGCACGCCGTCCAGGCCCGGGTCGTCGCCCCGCTCGCGCGCCTCCGCGGCCGTGCGGGCGAGGTCGCCGAGCGCCTGGCCGGGATCGCCGCCGTCCAGCAGCGCCAGCTGCACGCGGTCCAGGCCGTCGAG
>CAXTCO010000364.1:0-2460 GCA_964242255.1 uncultured Caulobacteraceae bacterium
CGCCGACCCCGACCTCGCCTGCCGCGCTCCGCCGCCCGCCCCGTCCCCGGCCGCGCCGGCGCGGCGCCAAGCTCCGGCCTAGGCGGGCGTCAAGGCGTCGGGCCGGCGCGACAGGCGGCGGCGCAGGCGTGCGAGGCGGACGGTGAACACCAGCAGGAACGCACTGGTGCCGACGGCGGCCAGCACGGTCGCGCCCAGGCGCAGGTCGGCCGGCAGCCACGCCAGCGGCCCCAGGATGTAAAGGGCGTCGTCCGCGTCGAAGCCCCATCGGCTGGGGATCACCTTGTCACCGCTGGGCGACAGCTCGTCGTAGCGGTCCGCCGTGTGGCAGACGGCCTGCTGCGCCAGGAAGGCGGCGACCCCGCAGGCGGCGCCCAGCCACGGGTGCCCTCCCCCGCGGACGCTGACGCCCAGGCCCAGGAAGAACAGGGCGCTGTTCCAGCGGTCCACCGCCATGTCGAACGCCTCGCCCTGCGGCGAGCACATGTCGCCGAGGCGTGCGAGCTCGCCGTCGAGCCGGTCGCCCAGGCAGCACAGGAGCCACAGGACCCCGCCCCACAGCCGGGCGGCGTCCGACCCCCAGGCCACGGCGGCGATCCCGCACAGCCCCGCCAGCAGGCGCACGGCGGTGACCTGGTTCGGCGTCACCTTGAGGCGGATCAGGGCGGGCACCAGCGGGCGCACCAGCCGATGGCTCCAGCTTGCGGGCATGGGGGGAGACCTCGCCTCCGGCGCGCCGGGCCGCGCGCGGCGGCCTTCTCGCACGGAGGGGCGACGCCCTGGAAGCCCGTCCGGGCGGTGTCGGTGCGGCGTTCCCGTCAGGCCCGGGGGCGCATCCACTCGCGCAGGGCGTCGAAGGTGGCGACGGCGGCGGCGGAGACGGCGTCCGCGTCCGGCTCGGCGTCGAGCCGGCGGCGCAGCTCGCGCCACAGGGGGCCGGCCTCGCCGCCGCGGCCGTCGAAGTAGCGCAGGCCGTCGACCCCCGCCGCACGCACGGCGCGGCCGATCAGCTGGCCGCCGAGAGTCGATCCCTCCATCACGTAGAGCGAGCCCCACGCCGCCGCGCGCCCGTTGAGCCACCCCGGCGCCGGCCAGGCCGCCTCGGGACGGGCGGCGCCCAGGCGCGCGAGGTCGGCGTGCAGCGCCGGGAGGCGTCGGCGGGGCTCCCACAGGCCGGGGTCGTCGAGCAGGCGGCCGACGGCGGGCTCCCAGCCCGCGTGGAAACCCGCGAACCCCCGCAGCACGCGCACCAGCCGCGGCCGCGACAGGTCGCGCAGGAGGTCAAGCTCGGCCTCCAGCGCGGCGTGGGCGTGGGCGGTGTCGCGGCGCAGGCGCTCGGACAGCGCGGGCGGCGGCGCTCCGCCGTCCGGCGGGGCCACCCCGTCAGCCGCGGTAGGCGGGCGGCGCGCCCGGGTCGGCGGCCAGCAGCGCCGCCAGCCCGAGGGTGGTCTCGTCGTCCCACCCCGCCGCCTGCACCGAGCGCGGCAGGCCCTCGTCGTCGAGGCCGACGGGAAAGGCCGTCGCCGGCAGGCCGGCGAGGCTGGCCAGGGTCGTCAGCTCGGAGGTGGAGGCCGGCTGCGGCCGCGCGAACGGGAAGGCGGCGACCGGCGTGGTCGGCAGCAGCACCGCGCCGTAGGCGGCGAAGCCGTCGCGGATCGCCTCGCCGGCTTCGCGCAGGTCGCGCTGGGCGCCCGCCAGCTCGACCGCCGGGCGGCGGGCGGCGTCCTCCAGGCGGGCGCGGAAGGAAGGCGAGAAGCCCTCCGGCTCGCGCTCCAGGGCGTCGGCGTGCTCCACCGCGGCCTCCGCGGCGCAGACGAACAGGGCGGTGCGGCGCAGGGCGGGCAGGTCCAGCGCGGGCGGCCGCGTGCGCTCCACGGCCAGGCCGGCGGCGCGGGCGCGGGCGACGGCCCGCTCCAGCCCGTCGCGCGCGGCGGGGGAGAGCTCCACGCCTTCGATCTCCAAGAGGCCCAGCGGCGCCTCGGAGAAGGCGTCGCGCAGGGCCTCGGGCGTGGCGGGGGCGCCCAGGTCGGCCGCCACCTCCTCATCCGCGGTGCAGAGGGCGCCGAACAGGCGCCCCGCGTCCTCCGCCGAGCGGGCGTGGACGCCCACGGTGTCCAGCCCCCAGCCCATGGGCGTGACGCCCTCCGTCGGGATCAGTCCCGGCGTCGGCTTGTGGCCCCACACGCCGCAGAAGGCCGCCGGGATGCGCACGGAGCCCAGGGTGTCCGTGCCCAGGGCCGCGGCGCACAGGCCCGCCGCCGTGGCCGCGCCCGAGCCGCCGGAGGAGCCCCCCGCCGTCAGGTCGAAGTTCCACGGGTTGTGCGTGCGGCCGAAGTGCGGGTTGTCCGTCACCGCGCCGAACGCGCCCTCGTGCATGTTGGTGAGGCCCAGCAGCACCACGCCGGCCGCGCGCAGCCGCGCCACGGCGGGGGCGTCGGCCGGCGCGACGCGGCCGCGAAG
>CAXTCO010000365.1:0-2433 GCA_964242255.1 uncultured Caulobacteraceae bacterium
ACGGCACCAACGACCTGATCGTGTCCGACCTGATCCGCACCCACGAGCCGCAGGTGTGGTTCCTGGCCGAGCATCTGGCCTCCACGCGCCTCCTGCCCGAAGAGAGCCGCGAGGCGGGCAACCAGCCGCCCGTGCGCTGATCTGACGGCCGGGGCTTGAGCCTCGCCGCCGTCCGGGGTTCTCCTGCCCCGCGCAGGAGGACCCCATGACCGACCACCACACCCGCAGCTTCCCCGGCGTGACGCCCTTCCTGGTCATCCGCGAGGAGCGCGGGCGGGAGGCGATGGACTTCTACACCCGCGCCTTCGGGGCCGAGGTGGTGGAGACGAACCTCGCCGAAGACGGCGAGCGGGTCATGCAGGCCGAGCTGAGGGTCAACGGCGGCGCCTTCATGCTTTCCGACGACTTTCCGGAGTTCACCGGCGGACCCAAGCCGCCTGCGGCCGGCGTCACCCTTCACCTGGCCGTCGACGACGCGGACCGCTGGGCCGAGCGCGCCCAGGCCGCCGGTGCGGTCGTCCTCATGCCGGTGGCCGACCAGTTCTGGGGCGACCGCTACGGCCGGCTTCGCGATCCCTTCGACCACACCTGGTCGGTCGGCTCGCCCATTGTGCAGAAATGACATTCTAAAGAAGGGGATTGCGCGCTATGGCTCAGCTATGCGCGCCCTCTTCCTCGCCGGCCTCGCCGCTTCCCTCGTCGCCGGGGTCGCCCTGGCCCGGACCGTGACCTCCACCGCCTCCGGCGCCGACCCGTTCCAGTGGCTGGAAGACATCAAGGCGCCCCGCTCGCTGGCCTGGGTGAAGGCGCAGAACGCCCGCACGGCGGCCGTGCTGGAGACGGACGGGCGCTACGAGACCTTCCGCCGCCAGGCGCTCGACATCTTCAGCGCCCCCGATCGCATCCCAGAGCCCGAGTTCCTGGCCGGCGGCCTGACCAACTTCTGGCAGGACAAGGCGCACCCGCGCGGCGTCTGGCGGCGGACCACCGTCGCCGGCTACCGCACCCCGCAGCCCGCCTGGGAGACGCTGGTCGACCTCGACGCCTTGGCCAAGGCGGAGGGCAAGGACTGGATCTGGAAGGGCGCCGAGTGCCTGCCGCCGGAGGAGCGCCTGTGCCTCGTGCGCCTGTCCGACGGCGGCAAGGACGCGGTGGAGTTCCGCGAGTTCGACATGCGGACCCGCAGCTTCGTCCCCGACGGCTTCCGCATCCCGGAGGGCAGGTCGGGCGTGGCCTGGATGGACGCGGACACGCTGCTGATCTCCCGCGACTGGAGCGGCGTGGGCGCCGACCTCACGCGCTCGAACTATCCCTACGTCGTCAAGGAGCTGAAGCGCGGCCAGCCGCCGTCTTCGGCGCGCGAGGTGTTCCGAGGCGATAAGGCCGACGTGCGCGCCGACGGCCGCGTGCTCCGGGAGAACGGGCGCGTGCGGGCGATCGTGCTGGAGCAAGGCCTCACCATCTTCACCAGCAAGCACTTCCTGCTGACGCCGTCCGGCCCCAAGGCGCTGCCGCTGCCGTCCAAGGTGCAGCTGAACGGGCTGGTGGACGGCCGGCTGGTCTTCACCGCCCGCGAGCCCTTCGCGGGCCACGACGCGGGCGCCCTGTTCGCCTACGACCTCGCCGCACTGGAGCGCGACCCGGCCTCCGCCCGGCCGGAGCTGATCTTCCAGCCCGGCCCCACCCAGACGATCCAGTTCGTCACGCGCACGCGCACGCGGCTGCTCGTCACCCTGCTCGACGATGTGCACGGCGCCGTGGACAGCTGGAGCCACGGCCCCGGCGGCTGGACGCGCGCGCGCCTGCCGCTGCCCGTCGACCAAGCCGTGACGGTGCGCGCCACCTCGGAGGCCGACGACCGGCTGTTCGCCATGTCGGAAGGTTTCCTCACCCCGCCGACCCTGTGGCTGGCCGACGCCGCCTCGCTCGGCGTGGAGGAGCTCCGCCGGCTGCCGGACCGCTTCGACGGCTCCAAGGACGTGGTGGAGCAGCTGTTCGCCACCTCCGCCGACGGGACCCGCGTGCCCTATTGGCTGGTCCGCCCGAAGGACATGACCCCCGACGGCTCCACGCCCACGCAGATGTTCGGCTATGGCGGCTTCGAGGTCAGCGAGACGCCCGTCTACAAGCCGGAGCTCGGCAAGCTGTGGCTGGAGCGCGGCGGCGCCTACGTCCTGGCCAACCTGCGCGGCGGCGGCGAGTACGGCCCGAAGTGGCACGAGGCGGCCCTGCGCGAGCACCGGCAGCGCGCCTTCGACGACTTCGCCGCCATCGCCCGCGACCTCGACCGGCGCGGGATCGCCAAGCCGCGGCGCCTGGGCATCTACGGCCGCAGCAACGGCGGCGTGCTGACCACCGTCTCGATGACCCAGCATCCGGAGCTGTTCAACGCGGTGGTGGTGGAGAGCCCGCTGGTGGACATGCTGCGCTACC
>CAXTCO010000366.1:0-2430 GCA_964242255.1 uncultured Caulobacteraceae bacterium
CAGCGCCGCCAGCTGGACGGGCGCTCCCTGGCCGCGCGCAGCGACGACGCGGACGGGCGGCGCGCGCAGCTGGCGGCGCTGCGGGCGATCCCCCGCGACCGGCTCTCCGGCGCGGACGCGGTGAACTGGGACGCGGCGCACTTCGTGCTGGACGTGCGGGTCGACGGCGACACCCGCTTCCCGGACGGGAACGGTCCGGGGCGCCCCTACCTGATCTCCCAGCTCGACGGGGCCTACCAGAGCGTCCCCGACCTGCTGGACAGCCGCCACCCGGTCTCCACGCGGGAGGACGCCGACGCCTACCTCGCGCGCCTGAACGCCTTCGCCCAGGTGCTCGACCAGGAGGTCGAGGGCGTGCGCCACGATGCGGGCGCGGGCGTTCTGCCGCCCGACTTCGCCCTGGACCGCACCCTGCAGCAGCTCAAGGCCCTGCGCGACCCGCCCGCCGCCTCGGCGGGGCTCGTGCAGTCGCTGGTCCGCCGGGCGCGCGAGGCGCACGTCGCGGGCGACTGGGAGCGGCCGGCGACGGCGATCTACGAGGCGCAGGTGCGGCCGGCGCTCGACCGGCAGATCGCGCTCCTGACCTCGCTGCGCACGCGGGCCACCCACGACGCGGGCGTGTGGAAGCTGAGGGACGGGGAGGGCTTCTACGCCCTGTCCCTGAAGACGAAGACCTCGACCGCGCTCGCCTCGGCGGAGGTGCACCGCATCGGCCTGGAGCAGGTGGCGCGCCTGTCCGACGAGATCGACCGCGGCTTGCGCGCCCAGGGCCTGACGCAGGGGACCCCGGGCGAGCGGCTGCGCGCCCTGTTCGCCGACCCGCGGTTCCTCTACGCGAACACCGACGACGGCAAGGCGAAGCTGATCGCCGACGCCAACGTCATCGTGAACAAGGTCCGCGCCCGGCTGCCGCAGTCCTTCGGCGTGCTGCCCAAGGCGGACGTGCAGATCAGGCGCGTGCCGCCGGCCATCGAGCTCGGCGCCTCGTCCAACTACGTCAACGGGGCCTTGGACGGGTCGCGGCCGGGAACCTACTACATCGACCTGAAGGACACGGCCGAGCTGCCGCGCTGGATGCTGCCGACCCTGTGCGCGCACGAGGCCATCCCCGGCCACCACCTGCAGCTCTCCATACAGCAGGAGGCGCAGCTGCCCTTCTACCGGCTGACGCTGGACAACAACGCCTACACGGAGGGGTGGGCCCTCTACGCCGAGCAGCTGTTCGGGGAGATGGGGCTCTACGACGACGACCCGTTCGGCCGCCTCGGCTACCTCCACGACGCCCTGCTGCGCGCCGTGCGGCTGGTGATCGACACGGGGCTCCACCAGCAGCGGTGGACCCGCGAGCGGGCCGTCGCCTACTTCGTCGAGCAGCTGGGCGACCCGGACAGCGCGGCCGTCAGCGAGGTGGAGCGCTACTGCGTCTGGCCGGGCCAGGCCTGCGGCTACATGCTGGGCAAGCTCGCGTTCCTGCGCCTGCGCGACCGCTGGCGCGCGGCGCGGGGCGCCGACCTGCGGCCCTTCCACGACGCGGTGCTGCGGCCCGGCTCCGTCCCGCTGGCGGTGCTGGACCGCATCGTGGAGGACCGGCTGCGGGCGTGAGGCGCTCCGTTTCGGCGGCGACACGGATCGCGCACGGCGGCGACGCAGGCGCGCCTTCAGCAGGCCGCGGCGGGCGGGCAGGGTGCGGGTCCGGCGAGGGCGCCGGGCGCTTCAGCCCGCCCCAAGTCCGGCGCGCTCGGCCGGGGAGCCCGCCTTCCGGCGACGGAGGGCGGGCCTTCGCCCGCCGCTGGCGTCAGGCCGCCGCCTTCTCCGCGATGGGCAGGCGCAGCTGGGCCACCAGCCCCCGCCCGCGGCTGAGCAGGCGCACGTCGCCGCCGTGCGCGCGGGCGATGGAGCGCGACACGGCCAGGCCCAGGCCGACACCCCCCGTGTCCAGGGTGCGGGCGCGCTCGGAGCGGTAGAAGGGCAGGAAGACGCGCTCCATCTCCTCCTCCGGCAGGCCGGGGCCGTCGTCCTCGACCTCCGCCACCGCCTCCGCGCCCTCCGCGTACATGCGCACCCGGGCGTGCTCGCCGTACTTGAGGGCGTTCTCGACGAGGTTGGAGACCACCCGCTGGACGGACAGGCTGTCCACGTCCACCGGCATGGGCTCGCCGGGGTCGAGCTCGGCGGGGGCGCCCGTCTCGGCCGCGCCGTCGACCACGCACTCCAGGATGGAGCGCAGGTCCACCCGCTCGCGCACCGCCGGCTCGCTGGCGTCGCGGATGAAGACCAGGACGGAGGAGATCATCTCCTCCATCTGCGCGATGTCGGCCAGCACGGGGCCGCGCACCTCGGGCGAGGCGCGCTCCAGGCGGAAGCGCATGCGGGCCAGCGGCGTGCGCAGGTCGTGGCTGATGGCGCCCACCATGGCGGTGCGGTCGTCGA
>CAXTCO010000367.1:0-2419 GCA_964242255.1 uncultured Caulobacteraceae bacterium
GACGCGGTCACCCGCGTGCGCCGCCTGTTCAACGCGCAGAAGGCGGGCCACGCCGGCACGCTCGACCCGCTCGCCACCGGCGTGCTGCCCATCGCCCTGGGCGAAGCCACCAAGACCGTGCCCTTCGTGCAGGACGGGTCGAAGACCTACCGCTTCACCGTCGCCTGGGGCGCCGCAACGACCACGCTCGACCGCGAGGGCGCGGTGGTCTCCACCTCCGACCGGCGCCCGTCCGTGGCCGAGGTGGAGGCCGCGCTCCCGGCCCTCACCGGCCACATCAGCCAGGTCCCGCCCGCCTTCTCCGCCGTGCGCGTCGACGGCGAGCGCGCCTACGACCTCGCCCGCGCCGGCGAGGCGGTGGAGCTGGAGGCGCGCACCGTCCACATTCACGCCCTGCGCGTCGCCGACGCGCCCGACGCCGACCACGTCGTGCTGGAGGCCGAGTGCGGCAAGGGCGTCTACGTCCGCGCCCTGGCCCGCGACCTCGCCGCGGCGCTGGACGCCCACGCCCACGTGGCCGAGCTGCGCCGCACCCGCGTGGGCCCGTTCACGGCCGCCGATGCGATCCCGCTGGAGTCCCTGCTCGATCTGGGGTATGAGCGCGCCGCCTCGGAAGGACTGCTTCCGGTCGAGACCGCGCTGGACGACATCCCGGCGCTGGCCGTGACCGCCGAAGACGCCTTCCGGCTGTCGCAGGGACGATCCATCGTCCTCCTTCCCCGGCAGGTCGAAGCGCTGCGCTCCGAACTCGGTCTTTCGACCGACGCCGGCGCCTCCCGCGTCGTCTCCGCCATGGAGGGGAAGAGGATCGTGGCCCTGGGGGAGCTCAAGGCCGGCCGGGTCGAACCCGTCCGCGTCTTCAACCTCTAGCTCAGCAAGGAGACACGATGTCGATCACGGCCGAGCGCAAGCACGAGCTCATGACCACCCACGCCCGTACGGAGAACGACACGGGCTCAGCCGAGGTGCAGGTGGCGATCCTCTCCGAGCGGATCGCCAACCTCACCGAGCACTTCAAGACGCACAAGAAGGACAACCACTCGCGCCGCGGCCTTCTCAAGATGGTGTCGCAGCGCCGCCGGTTGCTGGACCACCTGAAGAGCACGCACGAGGACCGCTACACGGCGATCATCGGCACGCTGGGCCTGCGCCGCTAAGGCGAGCGCCCTATATGCCGAGCGCGGAGGGCGCCCACCCTCCGCTCATCCCCGCGGAAGCGGGGACCCAGTTCTAGCCGCGCGTATGCGGTCAGGACTGAAGCGTAGCAGAGCCGCTCACATCGGGTCCCCGCTTCCGCGGGAATGAGCGGATGTAGGCGAGGGCCGCGAGAGGTCCTCATCGCCGCGCCCCGCATGGGCGGGATGCGGCCGTTGGAGAGGAACCCCGGACCCGTCCGAGAGACGCCCGTCCTGTCCGCCCCGCAGGCAATCCGGCCGCGGGAACGAGAGAAAGAACCGAACATGTTCGACATCAAGCGCAAGACCGTCGACTGGGGCGGGCGCAAGCTCACCCTCGAGACCGGCCGCATCGCCCGCCAGGCCGACGGCGCCGTGCTCGCCACCTACGGCGAGACCACCGTGCTGGCCACCGCCGTGGTCGCCAAGCAGCCCAAGGCGGGGATCGACTTCTTCCCGCTTACCGTGGACTACCAGGAGAAGACCTTCGCCGCCGGCAAGATCCCCGGCGGCTTCTTCAAGCGCGAGGGCCGCCCGACGGAGAAGGAGACGCTCGTCTCCCGCCTGATCGACCGCCCCGTCCGCCCGCTCTTCGTCAAGGGCTTCAAGAACGAGGTGCAGGTGATCTGCACCGTGCTCAGCCACGACCTGGAGAACGACCCCGACATCGTCGCCATGGTGGCCGCCAGCGCCGCCCTGACGCTCTCCGGCGCGCCCTTCATGGGCCCCATCGGCGCCGCGCGCGTGGGCTACATCGGCGGCGAGTACGTGCTGAACCCGACCCTGGACCAGGTGAAGGACGGCGAGAACAGGATGGACCTGATCGTCGCCGGCACCGAGGACGCCGTGATGATGGTCGAGTCCGAGATCCAGGAGCTCGACGAGGCCACCGTGCTCGGCGGCGTCACCTTCGCCGCCCAGGCCTTCCAGCCGGTGATCCAGGCCATCATCGAGCTGGCCGAGCACGCCGCCAAGGAGCCGGTGGACTTCAAGGCCGTC
Organism: uncultured Caulobacteraceae bacterium; assembly: GCA_964242255.1. Lineage (GTDB taxonomy): Bacteria > Pseudomonadota > Alphaproteobacteria > Caulobacterales > Caulobacteraceae > JASLDZ01. Next base: position 2,175 of record CAXTCO010000367.1, read on the forward strand.
GACGACGAGGCCATGATCAAGGCCATCAACGACCTCGCCGGCGCCGACATCCGCGCCGCCTTCTCCCAGAAGGACAAGATGGTGCGCCAGCGCGCCGTCGGCGCCGCCAAGACCAAGGTGATGGAAGCGCTGGCGAAGAATGACGCCCGCCCCGACGGCCACGACGCCATCCAGCTCGCCTCCGCCTTCAAGGAGGCCGAGGCCCACGTCCTGCGCCGCGACATCATCGAGAACGGCCGCCGCGT
>CAXTCO010000368.1:0-2395 GCA_964242255.1 uncultured Caulobacteraceae bacterium
CGCGGTACTGCTGGATGCGCGTGGTGCGCAGGCCCTGCATGCCGTGCTTGTCGATGGCCGCCTGCCAGGCCCCGAACTCCTCGTTGGTGAGGCGGTAGCGGCTGCAGGCGTCGTCCAGGCTGAGCAGGCCGCCGCGCACGGCGGCCACCACCTCCGCCTTGCGGCGGATCACCCAGCGCTCCGTCTTCGGCGGCGGCAGGTCGTCGATCGTCAGGGGCGCGCCCGTCGGCCCGATCACGTACCGTTCGCCCCGGCTGTTCACCCGTTGCAGCTGCATCGTTTTGACGCCTCTTGTCCCTACGAGCCTCACCCTAGTGCAGGTCCCTCAACGACGGTTTAAGCGCGAAAGTAAAGCGAAGTTCATCCAAAGTGTCTCATTCTGAGACATCCTGGGCGTCACGTTAACGGAGTTGAATCGCACCTTCGGTCGACTCCGAGTTCATCACTGCTTGATGTTGATCAACTCTTGCAACATCTGGTCTGCAGTGGTGATGATCTTCGACGAAGCGGAGTAGGCGCGCTGCGTCGTGATGAGGCCGGTGAACTCGGTCGACAGGTCGACGGTGGAGTTCTCCAGCTCGGAGGGAGAGATCGCCCCGGCCCCGCCCGTGCCGGGCGCCTTCAGGTTGTAGCTGCCGCTGGCGCGCGAGACCTGCCAGGCGTCGCCGGACATGGCGCTCAGCCCGTCCGGGTTGGGGAAGGTCGCCAACGCCACCTGCGCGATCTTGCGGACCACGCCGTTGTCGTACTGGGCCGTGACGAAGCCGGAGGCGTCGACGTTGACCGCCTTCAGGTTGCCGAACACCACGCCGTTCTGGTCGGTGGAGGTGATCGTCGAGGTGGAGGCGAACTGCGTCATGCCGCCCGGCGCGACGCCCAGGTTCAGGGAGATCTTCTGCCCGGCGATGCCCAGCGTGTCCTTCCACGCCACCTGTCCGCCGGCGGGCGTGGTGTCCGACCCGCCGATGGTCAGCACGGGCGAGTTGGGGTCGGCGAAGCCCGTCGTGTTGGCCGGGTCCAGCTGGCCGGTGGGCGTGAAGGCCAGGACGCCCGTGGCGATCTGGCCGTCGTGCAGCGGCGCGCTGGAGGTGACGGCGCCGTCGGTGGACACCAGCTCGTAGTGCCACTGGTTGGCGGTGGACGACTTCAGGAAGCGCATGTCCATCGCGTGGCGGCCGCCCTGGCTGTCGACCACCGTCAGGGGGATGTCGAAGTCCGACTTCACGCCGGCGCCGGTCGCGGGGTTGTAGTTGGCCATGGAGTCGGTGGTGCTGGTGGGGTCGTAGGTCGCCTCCGCGGTGGACACGGTCTGGCCCGCGTTCAGGTTGGCGTTGACGCTGATGGCGGTGGTCGCCCCCGCCGCGCCCGCCTGGCTCTTCACGTTGATGGTCTGCAGCTTGCTGATGTCGGACGGGTCGGTGGCGATGTTGCCGTCCTTGTCGGCCACCCAGCCCTGCAGGTAGTAGCCGGCGGTGTTCACAAGGTTGCCGTTCGCGTCCGGCGTGAAGGAGCCCGCGCGGGTGAACTCGCGCTGCGCGGTGGACGAGGTGTTGGTCGGGTCGGTGGTGGCGACGAAGAAGCCCTGGCCCGAGATCGCCAGGTCGGTGGGCGAGCCCGTGGCGTGGGTCTCGCCCTGCTGGTCGATCAGCTGGCTGGTGACGGTGGTGACGCCGCCGGCCGCGTAGGTGCCGCGCAACCCGCTCTGCGAGGTCACGAGGTCCTGGAACTCGGTGTCCTCCCGCTTGTAGCCGACGGTGTTCTCGTTGGCGATGTTGTTGGAGATGGACGCGAGGGCTGAGGAGTTGGCCGTCAGGCCGGCGATGCCGGCGATGAGGGCGCTGGAGATGCTCATGGACTGGGCTCCTGGCTGAGGTTGGGAGAGGCGGAGGGCGTCAGCTCGACGCGTTCTCCACCTCCGTGACGTTGGTGAAGGGGATCTGCGTCTTGCCGACGTTCAGCACGGCCGCGCCGTTCACTGTGGCGACGGACTTGACCACGCCGGTCAGTTCGGTGGTGGCCGTGACGGCCGCGCCGTTGGCGTCCTTGGCGGCGATCGAAAGCTTGTAGGAGTCGCCGTCGGCGAGCTGGTTGCCGCTGGAGTCCTTGCCGTTCCAGGTGAAGGCGTGGTCGCCCTGGCCGAGGTCGGGCGCGGACCCGCTCCAGACGGTCCGCCCGGCAGAGTTGGTGATCGTCGCCGTGGCCGAGGCGGCGGTGGAGGGCAGGTCGTAGTTCCAGGACGCCTGGCCGCCGCTGAGGGTGGTCGTGTCGCCGGTGGCGCGCACCGACTTGCCGATCAGCCCCACCGCCTGGCTGACGCCGCCCGCGCCGCCGCTCTGGTTCACCAGCGTCTGCAGGAGCTCGTTGGAGAGCAGCTGCTGCTGCACCCCCGTCATCT
>CAXTCO010000369.1:0-2392 GCA_964242255.1 uncultured Caulobacteraceae bacterium
CGTTGATGATGCCGCCGTTGACCACCGTGGGGTCGAGCCCGCCCGCGTCGAGCAGGGCGGCGATCATGCTGGTGGTGGTGGTCTTGCCGTGCGTGCCGCCCACAGCCACCGAGAACTGCAGGCGCATGAGCTCGGCCAGCATCTCCGCGCGGCGCACGAGCGGCAGGCGGCGCTCGCGGGCGGCGGCGAACTCCGGGTTGTCGGGCTTGATGGCGGTGGAGAAGACCACCGCGCTGGCCCCGTCCAGGTGGGCGGCGTCGTGGCCGGTGAAGATGCGCGCGCCCAGCGCCGCCAAGCGGTCGGTGTTGGCGCTCGCCTTCGCGTCGCTGCCCTGCACCTGGTAGCCGATGCGCAGCATGATCTCGGCGATGCCGCTCATGCCGATGCCGCCGATGCCGATGAAGTGGACGGGGCCCAGCGCGAACGGCGTGGGGCGGAGCTTGGACGCCATGCGGACGGGTTAGCGCGAGCCGGGCGGCTCCGTCACTAGGCCGTCGCGCGCAACGGGCTCCCCTCGCGCGCCGAGCGCAGGCGCTCCGCCACCAGGAACGCCAGCTCCAGCGCCTGGTCGGCGTTCAGGCGCGGGTCGCAGTGCGTGTGGTAGCGGCGGCTGAGCTCGTCCTCGCCTAGGGCGCGGGCGCCGCCGAGGCACTCGGTGACGTTCTGGCCGGTCATCTCCAGGTGGACGCCGCCGGGGTGGACGCCCTCGGCCGCCGCCACGTCGAAGAAGCCGCGCAGCTCCGTCAGGATGCGGTCGAAGGGGCGGGTCTTGTAGCCGTTGGCCGCCTTCAGCGTGTTGCCGTGCATGGGGTCGCACGACCACACCACCTTGCGCCCCGCCCGCTTCACCGCGCCCATCAGCCGCGGCAGGCGAGCCGCCACCTTGTCCGCGCCGAAGCGGCCGATCAGCGTCAGGCGGCCGGGCGTGTCCAGCGGGTTGAGCAGGTCGATCAGGCGCAGGAGGTCGTCCGGCTCCATCGTGGGGCCGCACTTCAGGCCGAGGGGGTTCCGAACGCCGCGGCAGAACTCCACGTGGGCGCCGTCGGGCTGGCGGGTGCGCTCGCCGATCCAGAGCATGTGGGCGCTGGTGTCGAACCACTCGCCCGTGTGGCCGTCCAGCCGCGTCAGCGCCTGCTCGTAGCCGAGCAGCAGGGCCTCGTGGCTGGTGAACATCTCCACGCGCGCGAGGTCGGGGTGCGTGGCGGGGGTGACGCCCACGGCCGCCATGAAGTCGAGCGCTTCGCCGATCTTGCCGCTCATCTCGCGGTAGCGCTCGGCGTTGGGGCTGCCGGCGACGAAGCCCAGCGTCCACTCGTGGATGTTGTGGAGGTCGGCGAACCCGCCCTGGGCGTAGGCGCGGATCAGGTTCAGCGTCGAGGAGCTCTGGGCGTAGGCGCGCAGCAGGCGCTGCGGGTCGGGGGCGCGGGTCTCGGGCTCGAACTCGGCGCCGTTGATGATGTCGCCGCGATAGGCGGGCAGGGTCACGCCGCCGATCGTCTCCACGTCGTCGCTGCGGGGCTTGGCGAACTGGCCGGCGATGCGGCCCACCTTCACCACCGGCTTCGCCCCCGCGAAGGTGAGCACCACGGCCATCTGCAGCACCAGCCGGAAGAAGTCGCGGATGTTGTCGGCGTGGAACTCCTTGAAGCTCTCCGCGCAGTCGCCGCCCTGCAGCAGGAAGGCGCGGCCCTCGGCGACCTCGCCCAGGTGGTGCGTCAGCCGGCGCGCCTCGCCGGCGAACACCAGGGGCGGCATGGCGGAGAGCTCGCCTTCCGCACGCGCCAGGGCCGCGGCGTCGGGATAGTCGGAGGGCGTGTGGCGGGCGGGACGCGACCGCCAGCTCGAGGGGGACCAGCGCGGGCTCATGGTGCGGCGCGATATAGTCCCGCTCCGCCCGAAGGGGAAACGCGCCGCGCGGTCGCGGACCAGGTCACGACGGCGGCGGCCAGGGCGCCCAGCGCCAGCCACCACTCCTGCCACGCGCCGAAGGAGAGGCCGCCGATCACCAGGTAGGCGGTCGCGCTCGCCGCGGCGGCCGCGCCCAGGGTGCGGTCGGCGCGCGCCAGCCGCGCGCAGCCGGCGAACACCAGCATCCAGAACGCCGCCGCCAGGACGGCGCCGACGACGCCCAGCTCCAGCCAGACCTGCAACGCGATGTCGTGCGGGTGCAGCGGCACCGCGTCGGGGAACACGCGGCTGCCGTCGAGCCCCCAGCCGAGCGGCCGCTCGCGGATGCGCGCGCCGACGAAGCGCCAGATCGCCAGCCGCGCGCCCCAGCTCGCCTTGGCCACCCCGCCCGCCACCTGCACGGCCGAAGCGCTCCCGCCCGCCCCCGCCGGGGCCGAGGCGGGCAGCAAGGCCGCCGCCCAGGGCGCCGCGAGGATCGCGGCGC
>CAXTCO010000370.1:0-2387 GCA_964242255.1 uncultured Caulobacteraceae bacterium
GCGAGACGGCCCGCGGCCGCGGCGTGCTTCTGGAGGTGACGGTGGCGCCCGCGACCGGCCCCACCGACAGGCCCGACCGCTGCCTCGGCCTCTACCAGCCCCTGTCGCCGCTGGCCCGCCTGGAGGGCGCCGCCTTGTCCGTGCTGCGCCTCGCCGACCCCGCCGCGGCGACGGGCCCGCGCCTGGTCGTCGACAACACGCGCCCCCGCCCGCTAGGCTGATCCCCGTGGCGGACGTGGCGGAACGGTAGACGCATCGGATTTAAAATCCGCTGGCCCCAGGTCGTGTGGGTTCGAGTCCCACCGTCCGCACCACACCCCTCAGCGCTTGCGCACGAACACCGTGCCGGCGGAGTAGCCGGCGCCGAACGAGCAGATCAGCCCCTCTTCGCCCGGTGCGAAACCGTCGGGGTGCAGGTGGAAGGCGATGATCGAGCCCGCCGAGGAGGTGTTGGCGTAGCGGTCGAGGATGATGACGTTCTCCTCAGGGCCGGGCTCGCGGCCCAGCACCTTGCGGGCGATGAAGTCGTTCATGTTGATGTTGGCCTGGTGCAGCCACAGGCGCTTCAGGCCGTGCGGGTCGAGGCCGAGGTCGCGGGCGTGCGCGACGATCATGTCGCTGACCATCGGCACCACCTCCTTGAAGACCTTGCGGCCCTGCTGGACGAACAGCTTGTCCGGCGCGCCGACGCCTTCCGGCGCGGTGCGGTTCAGGAAGCCGAAGTTGTTGCGGATGTTGTTGCTGAAGACGGTCTTCAGCCGCGTCCCCAGCACGTCCCAGCCCGCATGGTCCGCCGCGTCCTCGGCGCGCTCGACGATCACGGCGGTGGCCACGTCGCCGAAGATGAAGTGGCTGTCGCGATCGCGGAAGTTGAGGTGGCCCGAGCAGATCTCCGGGTTGACCATCAGCACGGCGCGCGCAGAGCCGGTCGCCACATAGTCCGCCGCCGTCTTGATCCCGAAGGTGGCCGAGGAGCAGGCCACGTTCATGTCGAAGCCGAAGCCCGAGATCCCCAGCGCCTGCTGCACCTCGACGGCCATGGCCGGGTAGGCGCGCTGCATGTTGCTGGCGGCGCAGAGCACCGCGTCGAGGCGCGAGGCCGGCTTGCCCCAGGCGGCGATCGCCTCGCGCGCGGCGGCGACCGCCATCTCGGCCATGAGCGACAGCTCCCCGTCCGGCCGCTCGGCGAGGCGGGGCGTCATCACGGCGGGGTCGAGCACGCCCGCCTTGTCCATGACGAAGCGGCTCCGGATCCCCGAGGCCTTCTCGATGAACTCGGGCGAGGAGGGCTGCAGCGGCTCGACCGCGCCGGACTCGATCTCCGCCGCGCGCTCGCGGTTATGGGCCTCGACGTAGGCGTTGAAGGCTCCCACCAGCTCGGCGTTCGAGAGGCTGTGCGGCGGGGTGTAGAGGCCGGTCGCGGCGATGACGGCGTCGTGCATCCGGCTTTTGTAGCGCCGCGCCGGCGCAGGCGTCAGCCCTCGCGCCCTCCCGCCGCGCCCTCCGCTTCGCGCAGGGGCGGCAGGGGCAGGCCCAGCGCGGGGGCCGCCGCGGCGAGGTCGCGTCGGAAACGGTGCAGCTCGGCGGGGCGGCCGCCCGTGCCGGCGTCCATCCGGCCGAGCCCCTCCACCAGGCCCGTGCGCTCGACGACGCGGCGGAAGTTCTGCTTGTGCACGCAGACGCCGGACACCGCCTCCACCACGCGCTGCAGGGCGGAGAGGGTGAACTCGCGGCCGAGGAGGTCGAAGGCGACGGGGCGGTACTTCAGCTTGCCGCGCAGCCGCCCCAGCCCCGTGGCCAGGATGCGCCGGTGGTCCGACGCCATGGGCGGCCCCGCCGCCGAGGCCGTGAGCGCAGCCGCACCCCGGTCCCGCGCGGCCTCGGCGGCGAGGCCCGCCTCGTACAGCAGCTCGTAGCGCTCCAGCACGCGCTCCTCGTTCCAGCGACGGCCGTCCAGGCCCCAGAGGGCGCGGACGCGGTCGAGGCGGGCGCCCTCCGCACCGGCCCAGGCGCGCAGCGCGGGCTCGAGCTGAGCCAGGGCGGCGGGGCGGCCGCGCCGGTGGTCCTCCCAGGGGAAGGCGTGGGTGAAGGGCGTCCAGCGGGCGGCCGCCGCGTCGTCGGCCGCCGCCGTCAGCGCCAGGTAGCCCACGGAGATCACGCGCCCGGCGCCGGCCCCCACGTCGGCGGTGGGCGTGTCGCGGCCGGCGTCGCCGAAGGTGTAGAGCTGCTCGACGTAGCCCAGCTCGAAACCGGTCTGCTGCGCCACGAAGCGGCGCACCGCCAGCTCGAAGGTGCGGTCGCCGCCGGGGTCGAAGGCGCCGGAGGGCAGGGCGGCCTCCCCGCCCCGCCCGGCGCGCACGGTGAGCGCCACGGCCTCGCCGCCGCGC
>CAXTCO010000371.1:0-2386 GCA_964242255.1 uncultured Caulobacteraceae bacterium
TTCCACATCGCGGCGCTCCCGACCGGCTTAGCTGTCGTCTAACGGACCTCGCCACCGTCGCCTATGGGCCGCAAGCCGAAATCGAGCCCTTCCGGCGAGCGGGCGCCGCCTCGCACGCGTAACGCCGCTTCATGCACCGGGGACAAACCCGGACTTATCCCCGCCACCTCGCGGCGGGCGCACTCTGCCCCTCGACCCCGCGGCGGGGGAGGGCGCTTCGGATCCGCGCCTGAGGCGGCCGCGGGGCGGTGATCGTGCGGGACCCGGACCTTCGGAGCCGGGCCCCCTCCGAGCGTCGGTCCGTCCGGCCGGAGGGGATCAGTGGCTGCGGGGTGTCAAACCGCAGCGCCCGGGAGGCCCGGATGCCTCCCGCCCGCCGGGTGGCGTGTCACAGCGCCAGTGCAGGGAGGTCAGAGCCCCTGTCCGGACGAGCCGTACTGGGCGGACAATGCCCTCTTCGGCGTCCCCTGTGGAGCGGTCGCGCGGAGCGTCGGCGGGGACGCCGAAACCCACACAGACACACTCCGGTCCCGGGCGCACGCCCGGCGCTACGCGCACCCCGGGCGGCCCCGCCGCGCCGGGCGCCGCCGCGCGTCGACGCGTCGCCTCCGGCGGTCGCGTTGAAGGCGGCGGCGGTCTCCTCTAAGCCGCACCCGCCGCCCTTCCGGAGTCTCGCCGCCCATGCATTCGCTGGTCACCGTCTTCGGCGGCACGGGGTTCGTCGGCAAGTACGTCGTGCGCGCGCTGGCGCGGAACGGCTGGCGCATCCGCGTGGCGGCGCGCAATCCGCTGCGCGCGCCGCAGCTCAAGGTGATGGGCGAGGTGGGGCAGATCGAGTTCGCCCGCGCCGACCTGCGCTCGCCCGACAGCGTCGACCTCGCGCTGGAGGGCGCGGAGGCGGTGGTGAACCTCGTCGGCGTGCTGGCCGAGACCGGCCGCCAGACCTTCGACGGCCTGCAGGCGCAGGGCGCGCGCGCGATCGCCCAGGCCGCCGCCGCCCGCGGGATCACCCGCTTCATCCAGGTGTCCGCCATCGGGGCGGACGCGCGCAGCCCCTCCGCCTACGCCCGCACCAAGGCGGAGGGCGAGGCGGCCGTGCGCGAGGCGGTCCCGACCGCCGTGATCCTGCGCCCCTCCATCGTGTTCGGGCCGGAGGACGGGTTCTTCAACCGCTTCGCCGCCATCGCCGCTCTCTCTCCCGTGGTGCCCATGGTGGGGGCCGACACGCGCTTCCAGCCCGTCTACGCCGGCGACGTGGGGGCCGCCGTGGCGGAAGCCATGAAGCCCGCGCGCGAAGCGGCCGGGCGCACCTACGAGTTGGGCGGCCCCGGCGTCCACACCTTCCGCGAGCTGATGGAGATCATGCTCCACGAGATCCGCCGACGCCGCACCTTGCTGCCGATCCCCCTGCCGATGGCGGGGCTGATCGGCGTGCTGGGCGACCTGCAGGGCAAGATCCTGCCCCTGCCGCCGCCGCTCACGACCGACCAGGTGAAGCTCCTCGGCCGGGACAACGTCGCCGACCCGTCGACGCCAGGCCTCGCCGACCTCGGCGTGGAGGCGACCGCCCTCGATGCGGTGCTGCCGACCTACCTGTGGCGGTTTCGATCCGGCGGCCAGTTCGCTCAGCCGGAAGGTCGCAACGCCGACGATCCACACGGTGGACCTTACTCTCCCGAATGATCGGCGGACACCGGCCGGACGGCGAGTCGGTCCCGCAGGAGGTCTTCCAGGTGGACGACACCTTCGACAGGGGTTGAACCTGCCGCTATGAGGCGGACGGCCCGGCGGGCGGGAGGGTCGGACCGTCATGGCCGAAGCGCTGCTCAGGTTCGCCGTCACGCCGCGCGCGACGCCGCGCAAACGGGCCGTGGAAGAACGGACGCACGACTTCGGCGAGATCTACGCGGGCTTCAGCCCGCCTGAAGCGGGCGCGCAGTCGTCGCGGTGCAGCCAGTGCGGCGTGCCCTTCTGCCAGTCGAAGTGCCCGCTCGGGAACGACATCCCCGACTGGCTGCGCCTGGCCGCCGAGGGCCGCTGGCGCGAAGCCTACGAGTTGAGCGAGGCCACCAGCACGCTGCCGGAGGTGTGCGGCCGCATCTGCCCGCAGGACCGCCTGTGCGAGGGCGCCTGCGTCGTGGAGCAGGCGGGCTTCGGCACGGTGACCATCGGCGCGGTGGAGGCGCACCTCTCCGATCTCGCCTGGGCGCAAGGATGGGTCGCCCCGCTCGCCGCCGCCTGCGAGCGGGCGCACGGCGTCGGGATCGTCGGCGCCGGGCCGGCGGGCCTCTCCGCAGCCGACCGGCTCCGGGCGGAAGGCTACGCCGTCACCGTCTACGACCGGCACGACCGGGCGGGCGGGCTGCTCACCTACGGCATCCCCGGC
>CAXTCO010000372.1:0-2382 GCA_964242255.1 uncultured Caulobacteraceae bacterium
TGGCTGCAGAGCCTGCTCTCGGGCGTGGAGCACGCCAACTTCTTCGAGGCGCGCGCCACAGAATACTCCAAGGCGGCCACGCAGGGGCGCTGGGAAGGCGGCCAGGGCGTGTGGGCGAACTTCGACGCCATGCTCGCCAAGCGCGCTGAGGTAGCCCTCCCCGCCGAGTAGGCGCCGAGGAGGGGCGGCCGCCCCTCCGCCGCCTCAGCGGCAGACCTGCACGCGATGGTGGCGGTGATACTCCATGTGGCACACCCGCATGTGGTGGTGGTGGTGGCGGTGGAACATCTGGGCCGCGGCGGGCATGGCCGTGGCGGCCAGGACGGCGGCCAGCGCGAGGGAGAGCAGCTTCACGGGGGGATCCTTCCTGTCGGGCTCCGAGCGAGCACTGATGACGAGGGTCGCAGGCGTTGCGGGCGATTCCAACCCTGGAGCCGAGCGGGCGAGCTGACGGGTCCGCACGGGAACGCCGCCCGCAGACGCCTGTTCTTCTCCGTCCAGGACCAACACGGAGCCGCGACATGGCGAACAAGGACACCCTCAAGGCGGGCGACAAGGTCTCCTGGGACAGCTCGGGCGGCCACAGCACCGGCAAGGTGGTCAAGAAGGAGACCGGCACGGCCCACGTGAAGGGCCACACCGCCAAGGCCACCAAGGACGATCCCGAGTTCCGCGTGAAGAGCGACAAGTCGGGCAAGGAGGCCATCCACAAGCCCGCCGAGCTCAAGAAGGGCTGACGCGCCGTCCGTCTCGCCTCCGTCACGCGGGGCGGCTACGGTTCCGCATGACGACCGGAACGGACCTTCCCGCCCTGCTCGACGAACTGGAGGCGCTCTACGACCGCGCGGCCTCCACCCTGCGGCGCGCCCTGGCCGCCTACCTGCGCGGCGGCGGGCGCCCCGACGCCGACGCGCGGCTCGCCGGAGCCTTCGCCTACCCCGAGCTGCGCATCGCCTACGCGCCCGACGGGCCGGCGCCGCGCCTGTCGCGCGCCTACGCCCGCCTGTCACAGGCCGGGACCTACGCCGTCACCGTCACCCGGCCGCGCCTGTTCCGGCCCTACCTGCGCGAGCAGCTGAGCCTTCTGATCGCCGACTACGGCGTGCAGGTCTCCGTCGGCGTCTCCCAGCAGGAGATCCCCTACCCCTACGTGCTCGACGGGGCGGACGACCTCCAGCTCGACGGCGCGCAGACGGCGGAGCTGGCGCGCGGGTTCCCCTCCACCCAGCTCGCCCTGATCGGCGACGAGGTGGCCGACGGCGTCTGGGCGCCGCAGCTGGAGGCCGCCCGCCCCCTCGGCCTGTTCGACGGCCTGCGCACCGACTTCAGCCTGGCGCGGCTGAAGCACTACACGGGCGCGCCCGCCGAGGACGTGCAGCCCTACATCCTGTTCACCAACTACAACCGCTACGTGGACGAGTTCGTCCGCTGGGGCTTCGCCGAGCTGAAGCGGCCGGACGGCCCCTACGCCCGCCTGTCGGCCGCGGGCGGCGTGGTCGTCACGGCGGACACGCCCGACGGCCCGGCCGAGATCGCGGCCGGCGGCTGGCGGCGGCACCAGATGCCCGCCTACCATCTCGTCGGCCGCGACGGCCTCCCGGGCGTGACGCTGGTGAACATCGGCGTCGGCCCCTCCAACGCCAAGACCATCTGCGACCACCTGGCCGTGCTGCGCCCCCACGCCTGGCTGATGATCGGCCACTGCGGCGGCCTGCGCCCCAGCCAGACGATCGGCGACTACGTCCTGGCCCACGCCTACCTGCGCGACGACCACGTGCTCGACGACGTGCTGCCCGTGGAGATCCCCATCCCCGCCATCGCCGAGGTGCAGCGCGCCCTCTACGACGCCGCCAAGCGCGTCTCCGGCGAGGACGGCGACAGCCTCAAGCGGCGCCTCCGCACCGGCACGGTGGTGACCACCGACGACCGCAACTGGGAGCTGCGCTACACCTCGTCCGCCCTGCGCTTCAACCAGAGCCGCGCGGTGGCCATCGACATGGAGAGCGCCACCATCGCCGCCCAGGGCTACCGCTTCCGCGTGCCCTACGGCACGCTGCTGTGCGTGAGCGACAAGCCGCTGCACGGCGAGATCAAGCTCCCCGGCCAGGCCAACCGCTTCTACGAGCAGGCGGTCAGCCAGCACCTGCACATCGGGTTGGAGGCGGTGGCGCTGCTGCGCGAGGAGGGCCCGCGCCTGCACAGCCGCAAGCTGCGGGCGTTCGACGAGCCGCCTTTCCGGTAGGCGGACCTATTGTACGTCAGCTGAGGGTGGAAATCCGACCTTAGGATTTGTAAATTCCTGTATGCGCCCAGGGCGGCCCAACCGCGTAAAACTGATCCACAATCACTGCTCGATAGAGCCGCGCATAGGCATAGGCGCCG
>CAXTCO010000373.1:0-2378 GCA_964242255.1 uncultured Caulobacteraceae bacterium
CCGCGGGCTCGTGAGGCGGCCGGCGCCCCGACGCGGGGCCGCCGCCGGGCGCGCGCCACGGGTCGGGGCCGTCGCGGGGATCGGCTTCGCGGTGGACGGGGGCGGCCAAAAGCATCGCGGAGGAAGATAGGACGCCCGGGCGGCGGGGTGCAGAGGGCCGGGGGCGGGCGCGTCATCCCTCGCCACCGGGCCGCGCCCGGAGCGGGCTGCGTCCAGCCCAGCCGTCTCCGAGGCGAACGGTCGTGGCGCGACCTGGCCGACAGGGCCGAGCTGCAGCGCGCCGCCGGTTCCAGGTGCGGCCCCGTCCCCCCCGTCACGGACGGGGAGGTGGCGGCGAACCCGACGAAGGGCCGGGCGAGCGCGGAAGAAGCCTCCGCCCACGCCTCCGTCCGGCCCCCGCCGGCCTGCGGGCGCACTCCCCCGTCCGCACTCCCCCGTCTGCGACGGGGAAGATGAGGACGGGCCTCAGCCCCGGACGGGAAGGCGGATCAAGCGCCCGCGACCGGCCTGAGCGGGCCGTAGGCGGCGCGGTAGGCGCGCGGCCCCATCAGGGGCAGCAGCAACGTCCGGACCGCCGGCGGCAGGGCGGCCGCCTTCGACATGCGGTCGGTCGCAGCCTGCACGTGGGCGACCCGGGCGTCGCGACGGCGCCCCAGCGCTTCGGCCACGCCGCCCGCGCCGGCGCCCTCGGCCAGGATGTCGGCGAGGGCCAGAGCGTCCTCCATGGCCAGCGCCGCGCCCTGCGCCCACACGGGGGCGGTGGCGTGGGCCGCGTCGCCGAGGAGCACGACCCGGTCGCGGCCCCAGGTCGCCGGGCGGACCTCCTCCAGCGGCGAGTGGTGCAAGGCGCCGGGGCGCTTGGACACGTCCTCCACCACGGCCCGGACGCGGTCGGGGAAGGTGGCGAAGAGCGCGGGCAGGGCATGGGGCTCGGCGCCGGCCGGCCCGTCGCCGCGGGTGCGCGCGGCCCAACCGTAGACCTCGCCGCCGCCGGCCGGGATGAGCAGCAGCATGGCGTCCGGGCCGGCCCACAGCGTCCAGGCCTCGACGCCGGGATCGGGAGCCATGAACCGCCAGCTGGCCGACGCCAGGCGTGCGGCGTCGGGAGCTTGGCCGCCCAGGGCCGCCTGACGCACGGTGGAGCGGACCCCGTCGGCGCCCACCAGAAGGCTTGCGGACACCTCGCCTCCGCCGGCCAGCACGACGGTCACCCCGTCGCCCTCCCGGCGCACGGCGGCGACCGCCGCGTCGCGCCGCACGGCGCCCGTCGGCAGGTCGCGGCCGAGGAGGGCCAGGAGGTCGGATCGACGGAGGCATCTCGGCGCGACCCGCGCGCCCCAGAAGGCCTGCTCGTCGACGGCGAACAGCAGCCGGTCGCGATGGGTGCGGTACTCGCGCCGCCGCACCGGGCGGCCGAAGCCCTGCAGCGCCTCCTCAAGTCCCAGCGCCCCGAGCGCCGCCACCGCGTTGCCCGGCAAGTTGATCGCCAGGCCGCCGTCCGCGGCCTCCGCGCGCCTCTCCAGCCCTGTCGCCGGCAGCCCGCGGCGGTGCAGCGCCCGCAGGACGGCCAGGCCGGCCACGCCGGCTCCCGCCACCAAGGTCGACGGCCCGCCTTCTCCCCGAAGTGTCATGCCGAAGCTCCGCTACGCCGCCTGCGCCGGGCCGGCGGCATAGCTCGGCGAAAGCGGCGCCGTCCACTCTCGCAGCGTGCGGGAGAGGGTCGGCGCGTCCGGGCTGAACGGGACCTCGGCCCGGCCTCCCCCTGCGGACGCGCGGGCGTCCGGCCCGCGCCGCACGCCCGGAGCGGCGCCGACCCGCGCCGCCGCCGCCCGCCCGCCCGTTTTGGCTTGGTTAAGAGGTGGCGGGCCACAAGGGCGGGGAAGGCTCGGGCTCTGCCGCCGGACGCCGGAACGCCGAACTCCCATGCGCCTGCGCGCCCTCCTGTCCTGTCTGCCCGCCGCGGGGGCCGGCCTCGCGTTCGCGGGCGCCGCCGAGGCGCAGGCGTTCGGCTCGACGGGCGGCTCCGGGTTCAACGCCGGCTACAACAACGCTTCGGGCGAGTTCAGCCAGCCGATCAACGTCAGCCGCAAGGCCGACGGGTCGGGCAACACGGTGGTGATCGACGGCGTCACCAAGACGGGCGACGACCAGAGCGTCTTCTACGCCCGGCGCACGGGCGGCGCGGGCGACAGCTACGGCGGCGTGGGCGGGCAGGGCACGGCCACGGCCGTCGGCAACAACCTGGTGGTCAGCGTCCAGGGCTCCAACAACACGGTGATCGTGAACTCCACGCAGACCAACACGGGCTCCGTCACCGCGCAGACGGTGCTCAACGGGAAGGTGAACCTCGATGGGACCGACGGCGGTGAGTGACCGCG
>CAXTCO010000374.1:0-2369 GCA_964242255.1 uncultured Caulobacteraceae bacterium
CGGCAGGGCGGCCGCCTGCGCCATCCCCTGGCCGCGGAGCTCGACGAGGCCGGCGAGCGGCTCCGGCGCGCGGCCCCACACGCGGCCGCCGGACGGCCAGGCGACCACCCGGTCGTCCGCCACCAGCCGCCAGCCGTCGTGCAGGAGGCGCAGCAGGAGGTCGCTCTTGCCCGCGCCGGAGGGGCCGAGCAGCAGCGCGCCCCTCCAGCCGCCGCCCGTGCGCAGCGCCGCCAGCGAGGCGTGCAGCACGAGGGCCGGCGCGCTCAGCCCGCGGCCTCCGGCAGGTCCACGGCGAAGCGCGCGCCGCCCTCCGGGCGGTTGACGGCGGAGATGGCGCCGCCGTGCGCCTCCACGATCTGGCGCGCGATGGAGAGGCCCAGGCCCGAGTGCCCGCCGAACGCCGAGCCGCCGGGCACGGCGCCCTTGGGACGGCTGGTGTAGAAGCGCTCGAACACCGACTCCAGGTTCTCAGGAGGCACGCCGGGGCCGTCGTCGTCCACCGCGACGCGGGCGCGGCCGTCCTCCACGGCGGCGCGCACCCGCACCTCGCCGTCCGGCGCGCTGAAGGAGCGGGCGTTCTCGATCAGGTTGCGGAACACCTGGCCGAGCGGCCCCTCGCGCCCCAGCACCACGGGCTCGCCCTCCGTCTCCAGGCGCACGCGGGCGCCGCGGCCGTCGCCCGCATAGAGTTCGACGATGTCTCGGAGGAAGCGCGCCAGCTGCACCGGCCGGGGCGCCTCGCGCGACAGCTCGGCGTCCAGGCGCGAGGCGTTGGCGATGTCGGTGACGAGGCGGTCAAGCCGCTTGACGTCGTTCTGCACCACGGCGACGAGCCGCTCGCGCCCGGCGGCGTTCTCGGGCCGGTCGCCCACCAGCTGCAGGGTCTCCAGCGCCGAGCGGATGGAGGTGAGCGGGTTCCTGATCTCGTGCGCCACGTCGGCGGCGAAGCGCTCGATGGCGTCCATGCGCGCGCTCTGGGCGTCCGTCATGCTCTCCAGGGCGCGGGCGAGGCCGCCCACCTCGTCCTCGCGCTCGGCGAGGTCGGGCAGGGAGATGGCGCGGGCGCGCGACAGGCGCACCCGGTCGGCGGCCCGCGCCAGCCGCAGGATGGGCCGCGCCACCAGCGTGTTGAGCAGCAGCGACGAGGCCAGCGTCGACCCCACCGCGATCAGGATGAAGGGCAGCAGCGCCACCCGCTGCGCCCACAGGGTGGCGTCCACGTCGCCGCGCTCTATGGTCAGCACGCCGAGAACCTGCGCCACGTTCTGGATCGGCAGGGAGACGCTGACCACCCGCCCCCGCCCCTCCGCCAACCGCACGCCGGACACGACCCGCCCGGTCAGCGCCAGGGCCACCTCGTCCTGCTCGGCCTTGTGGGCGCGGGCGGAGCGCAGGGCCTCGGCGCGCTCCCGCCGCTCACCCCACCAAGCGCCCAGGCCCGAGCGCGGGCGCGCGGGCGGCAAGGGGCGCTCGATCACCTTGTCGGCGATCACGTCCGTGTCGGCGATCACCGAGCCGTCGGGCGCGAACAGGCGCGCGCGCTCGGTGCGCGGCACCTCCATGAAGCGCAGGATCTCGCTGGCCGCGCCCGAGTCGAGCACCGGCTCCGGCTCGCCGCGGCTGGCCGCCTTGGCGACCACGTAGCTGATCAGCTGGTCCTGGGTGGTCAGCGCGTCGATCTGCGCCAGGATCAGGCCCCGCCGGCTCTCGTTCAGCACGAGCGCGCCCAACACCAGCACCAAGAGGCCCAGGAGGTTGAGGCCGAGGATCAGCCCGCCCAGCCGCGAGCGCGGCCGGGGCCGCACCCAGCGGCGCAGCCGGTCGGGCCAGCCGGTCGAAGAGGCGCCCGGACGGACGCCCCTCCCGGCGCTACTCGCGGTAGCGGTAGCCGACGCCATACAGCGTTTCGATGGCGTCGAACTCGCCGTCCACCTGGCGGAACTTCTTGCGCATGCGCTTGACGTGGCTGTCGATGGTGCGGTCGTCGACGTAGACCTGGTCGTCGTAGGCGGCGTCCATCAGGTTGTCGCGGCTCTTCACGAAGCCGGGGCGCTGGGCCAGCGCCTGCAGCAGCAGGAACTCGGTGACGGTGAGCTTCACCGGCTTGCCTTCCCACAGGCAGTCGTGCCGCGCCGGGTCGAGGGTGAGCTTGCCGCGCTTCAGCGGCTTGGCGTTCGGGTCGGCCCCGACGACGCCGGGCGCCTCGTCGTCCTGCTCCTCGTACTCGTCCGGCCCTGTGCGCGCGCGGCGCAGCACGGCCTTCACACGCTCCAGCAGCAGGCGCTGGCTGAACGGCTTGTGGATGTAGTCGTCGGCGCCGAGGTTGAAGCCCAGGATCTCGTCGATCTCCTCGTCCTTGCTGGTGAGGA
>CAXTCO010000375.1:0-2355 GCA_964242255.1 uncultured Caulobacteraceae bacterium
CTCGCCGACCTGCAGACGACCGCCCGCCGCAGCGGCGACGGCTGGACGCTGGACGTGGCGCTGGCGCAGGTGGGCGGGCCGGCGCTGGGCGGCGACGGCGTGCTCACCGTGGCGGTGCTGGAGGGACGGCTGGAGGGCGTGGACGTGACGGGGGGCACGGCGCGCGAGCGGCGCGCCGCCCACCACTTCGCCCGACGGCTGCTGCGCGAGGCGCCGCTGACGCGCTCGTCCTACGAGCGGGCGACGGCGCTGATCGCGATCATGCCCGGGGTGCGGGCGGGCTTCGCCTTCGACGTGACGCCGCGGCCGGGGGTGCTGCGGCTGCGGGTGGAGCTGCATTCGGTGCGCACACGCTTCGACCTGCGCGTGACCGACCGCGGCGCGGTCACCTTCGGCGCGTGGCAGGGCCGGGCGGACGCCCGCGGCTTCTCCGTGCTGCGCGGCGGCGACCAGGCCGCGCTGAGCCTGGGGGCGACGCCGGACGGGCGGCGCCTGCGCCTGATCGGCGGCGCGTACGTGACGCCGCTCGGCGACGGCGGCCTGACGCTGGCGCTGGCCGCGGCGCACGTGGAGTCCGACCCCTACCGCTCCGGGATGTCCAGCAGCGGAACCAGCGTGCAGGCCGCCCTCGCCTGGCCGCTGCTGCTGCGCTGGGACCGGCAGGTGACCGCGACGGCGCTGGTGGACGGGCAGGACGGCCAGAACGTCCTGGGCGCCCTCACCACCGACGACGAGCGCACGCGCAACCTGCGCCTGGCGCTCACCGGCGCGCGCCTGTGGGGCTCGCGGACGGCGGTGGGCGGCGTGCTGCTGACGGGCGGCGTCCCCGTCCTGGGCGCGCGGGCGGCGCACCCGGGCTACGCGCCGACGGGCTACGCCAAGGTCTCGGCCTACGGCGGCCTGGCGACGCCCTACGGGCCGTGGACGGTGCGGCTGCACGCGGCGGGGCAGGCGGCGGGCTCGCGCCTGCCCTCGGCCGAGCAGTTCACCCTGGGCGGCGACGACTACGGCCGCGGCTTCCAGGCCGTGTCGCTGCAGGGGGACGACGGGATCGCCGCCTCCGCCGAGCTGGCCTTGCGGCTGCGGCGCGGCCTGCCGGCGATGTTCGCCGGGTCCGAGGTGTTCGCCTACGTGGACGGGGGCGCGCTGCGCGTGCGCGACCGGCCGGGCGTGCGCGGCGGCGAGGGCGACCTCGCCTCCGCGGGCGTGGGGGTGCGGCTGGGCGTCGGCCCGGCGGGGGCGCTGGAGCTCTCCGCCGACCGGGCGTTCGCCTACCGCAACCCGTTCGGCGGACCCGACCGCGAGGGATGGCGGCTCGGCGTGCGCCTGCACCTGGCCTGGGCGCCGGGCGCGGACGCCGTGGTGCGGGCGAGCGACCTGGCGGCCGCCGCGCCGTTCAACCCGCTCTCGCCGTGACGGGCGTCAGAGACCCAGCACCATCTTGGCGATGATGTTGCGCTGGATCTCGTTGGATCCGCCGTAGATCGAGGTCTTGCGCCCGTTGAAGTAGGTGGGCGCGGCGCGGTGCGCGTACTCCGGCCCGATCTCCATGGCGTTGGAGCCCGCCTCGCCGAAGCCGCGGAAGTAGGCCTGGCCGTAGTGGCCGCTGGCCTCCAGCGTCAGCTCCGTCAGGCGCTGCTGGATCTCCGTGCCCTTGATCTTGAGCAGGCTCGACTCCGGGCCGGGCCCCTTGCCCGAGGCCTCGCCGGCCAGGGTGCGCAGCTCGGTGAACTCCAGCGCCAGGAGGTCGATCTCCAGCTCGCTGATCTTGCGGGCGAACAGGGGGTCCTTGATCAGCGGGGTGTCGTCCTCGCTCTCGGCGCGGGCCATCTCCTTGACGCGGGCGAGGTTGCGCTTGCTGCGGGCCACGCCGGCGATGCCCGTGCGCTCGTGCGCCAGCAGGAACTTGGCGCAGGTCCAGCCCTTGTTCTCCTGGAAGATGCGGTTCTCCACCGGCACCTTCACGTTCTCCAGCCAGACCTCGTTGACCTCGTGCTCGCCGCCCAGCGTGATGATCGGGCGCACGGTGACGCCCGGCGACTTCATGTCGATCAGGAGGAAGCTGATGCCCTCCTGCGGCTTGGCGGCGGGGTCGGTGCGGACCAGGCAGAAGATCCAGTCGGCGTGCTGCGCCAGGGTGGTCCAGGTCTTCTGGCCGTTGACGAGGTAATACTCCCCGCCGTCGTCTCCGGTGATGCGCTCCGCCCGGGTCTTCAGCGACGCCAGGTCGCTGCCGGCGCCCGGCTCGGAATAGCCCTGGCACCACCAGATGTCGCCGCTGAGCGTCGGCGGCAGGAACCTGGCCTTCTGCTCGGGCGTGCCGAAGGTGTAGATCACCGGGCCGACCATGTTGAT
>CAXTCO010000376.1:0-2353 GCA_964242255.1 uncultured Caulobacteraceae bacterium
CCGCCGACCCGCACGCCGGCGACCGCCTGCATCTGCCGCCCGGGACCGCGCCGCCCGCCGGCGCGGTCGTCGCCGGCTATCACCCGTTCCGCACGGAGATCGACCCGCGGCCGCTCATGGCGGCGCTGCAGGCGGCCGGCTGCGTCCTCGCGCTCCCGTGCACGCCGCCCCGCGGCTCGGCCGAGGGCCTCGTGTTCCGCCGCCTCCACGCGGCGCACGCCCTGGTCCGCTCCCCGTTCGGCGTCCGCGAGCCGCCGGCGCATGCGGAGGTGGTCACGCCCGACCTCGTGCTCGTGCCCCTGCTCGCCTTCGACCGCACGGGCGTGCGTCTGGGCTACGGCGCGGGCCACTACGACCGCACCCTGCCGGCCCTCGCCGCCGGGCGGCCCGGCTTCCGCGCCGTCGGCTTGGCCTACGCCGCGCAGGAGGCGCCGTCGCGCCTGCCCGCCGAGCCGCACGACCACGCCCTCGATGCGGTCCTGACCGAGAACGCCTACATCTCCGTGCGATGAAGCTGGCTTTCTTCGGCGACGTGATCGGCTCCAGCGGGAGGGAGGGGATCGCCAGCCACCTGCCAAGCCTGCGCCGCCGCCTCGGGCTGGAGTTCGTGGTGGTGAACGCGGAGAACGCCGCCGGCGGCTTCGGCCTGACCGCCCGCATCGCCGACGAGCTGTTCGAGGCCGGCGCGGACGTGCTCACCCTCGGCAACCACAGCTGGGACCAGCGCGAGATGCTGACCCACATCGAGCGCGAGCCCCGCATCCTGCGCCCGGTCAACTACCCGCCGCACTCCCGGGCCCCCGGCCGCGGCGCGAACCTCTACGACACGCCGGGCGGCCGGCGGGTGCTTGTGATGAACGTGCTCGGCCGCGTGCACATGGACGCCCTGGACGACCCCTTCGCCGCCGTCGACCGCGAGCTGGAGGCCGCGCCCCTGGGCCAGGTCGCCGACGCCGCGGTGGTCGACATGCACGCGGAGATCACCAGCGAGAAGATGGCCATGGGCGCCTTCTGCGACGGCCGCGCCTCGCTCGTGGTCGGCACCCACACCCACGTGCCGACGGCCGACGCCCAGGTGCTGCCGGGCGGCACGGCCTACCAGACAGACGCGGGCGGCTGCTGCGACTACGACAGCGTCATCGGCATGGAGAAGACCGAGCCGGTGCGCCGCTTCGCGTCCCGCCTGCCGGGCGGCCGCAACACGCCCGCCCTCGGCCCCGCGACGGTGTGCGGCGTGTTCGTGGAGACCGACGACCGCACCGGCCTGGCGCTGCGCATCGAGCCGATCCGGGTGGGCGGCCGGCTCAAGCAGGCGGTTCCGGAAGCGTCACTCCTCGGATCGGCGGCGACGGAAACCCGGGTCGCGTAGGGCCGCCAGCACCTCCGCCGCCTGCGCCCGCGCGACGTCGAGCCCGCGGCCGGTGTCGATCACGAAGTCGGCGCGGGCGCGCTTCTCGGCGTCGGGCAGCTGGCGGGCGAGGATCGCGTCGAGCTTGGCCTGCGTCATGCCGGGCCGCGCCAGCACGCGGGCGCGCTGCACGGCGGGGGGGGCGGAGACCACGGCCACGGCGGCCACGGCGCGCTCGCCGCCCGTCTCGAACAGCAGCGGCACGTCGGCCACCCCCACCTCCGCCTCCGCCTCCTGCGCGAAGAAGGCGGCCCGGTGCGCGCCGACCAGGGGATGCACGGCCGCCTCCAGCCGGCGCAGCGCCTCCGGATCGGCGACCACCCGCGCCGCCAGGGCCATACGGTCGATCGCGCCGTCCGCGCCCGTGACGCCGGGGAACAGCGCCTCCACCGCGGCCGTCGCGGCGCCGCCCGCCGCGTAAAGGGCGTGCACCGCGGCGTCGGCGTCGTACACGGGCGCGCCCAGGGCTTCGAACATGGCTGCGGTGGTCGACTTGCCCATGCCGATGGAGCCCGTCAGGCCCAGCACGATCACGCGGCGGCCTCCGCGGCGGCCAGCTCGGCCAGGCAGAGCGCGCGCACGTCCGGCGCCGGCGGAGGATCCCGGCCGAAGAAGGCGGCGAACGAGGGGGCCGCCTGAGCCACCAGCATGGCCAGCCCGTCCGCGACAGCCCAGCCCGCCGTCTCCGCCCCCCGCAGGAAGCCGGTGCGGAGCGGCGCATACACCATGTCCAACGCCGCGGCGCCGGGCGGCGGTGCGGGCCAGGCGAGGTCGAGCGGGTCGGCCCCGCCCAGGCCGCGGGAGGTGGCGTTGACCACCAGCGCCGCCCCCGCGAGCGCGGCGGGCAGCTCCTCCCAGGCGTAGGCGCGGCCGCCGGAGCGCGCCGCCAGGGCCTCCGCCCCGCCGCGCGTGCGGTTGACGATCCGCAGCTCCGCCACACCGGCC
>CAXTCO010000377.1:0-2351 GCA_964242255.1 uncultured Caulobacteraceae bacterium
CGGCGGCTCCGGGCGCCGCGGCGCCGGACGGGCGCGGCGCGGCGGCGAGCACCGCGTGGGCGTTGGTGCCGCCGAAGCCGAAGCTGTTCACCCCCGCCGTCAGCTCGTCGTCCGCCAGGGGCGTCGGCGCGGTGACGACCTCCAGGTTCAGCTCGTCGAAGGCGATGTCCGGGTTGGGCGTCTCGTAGTGGATCGACGGCGGCACGACGCGGCGCTCCAGCGCCAGCACCGCCTTGAGCAGGCCCGCCATGCCGGAGGCGACCTCGAGGTGGCCCACGTTGGACTTCGCCGAGCCGACGCGCAGACGCCTGCTGCGCCGCGCCCCCAGCTCGCGGCCGAGGGCGCCGAGCTCGATGGGGTCGCCCGCCGCCGTGCCCGTGCCGTGCGCCTCCACGAAGCCGAGCTCGCGCGGGTCGACCTCGAAGCGGTCGTAGACGCGGCGGAGCAGGCGCGCCTGCATGTCGCCGCTGGGCAGCGACATGCCCATGGTGCGCCCGTCGCTGTTCAGCCCGGAGCCGCGCACCACCGCGCGGATCGCGTCGCCGTCGGCCAGGGCGGCGTCCAGCGGCTTCAGCAGCACCACGCCGCCGCCCTCGGAGCGCACGTAGCCGTCGGCCCGCGCGTCGAAGGCGTGGCAGCGGCCGCGGGGCGACAGCATGCCCGCGGCCGAGAAGCCGGTGAACGGAAAGGGCGTCATCAGCGTGTTGACGCCGCCCGCCACCGCCATGGGCACCTCGCCCGAGCGGATCGCCTCGCACGCCTGGTGCAGGGCGACGATGGAGGACGAGCAGGCCGTGTCCATGATGAACGACGGGCCGTGCAGGTCGAACACGTAGGAGATGCGGTTGGCGGCGATCCCGGTGGTGGTGCCCAGCATGAAGTAGGCGTTGCCCGCCGCCGGGTCGCCCATGGCCAGGTTGCCGTATTCCGTGCCCGACGCGCCGATGAACACGCCCGCGCCGGAGCCCGCCCAGCTGGAGGGACGCAGGCCGCCGTCCTCCATCGCCTCCCACACCAGCTCCAGCAACAGGCGCTGGCCGGGGTCCACCTGGTCGGCCTCCCGCTGCGAGATGCCGAAGAAGGCGGCGTCGAAGGCGCCCAGGTCGGGCAGGACGCCCGCGGCCCAGGTGTAGCTCTTCCCCGGGTGGCCCGGGTCGGGATGGCCGTAGGCCGCCTTCGCCCAGCGCGCGTCCGGGATCTCCGTCACCGCGTCGCGGCCGTTCGCCAGGAGGTCCCAGTAGGCCTCCAGGTCCGGCGCGCCGGGCAGGCGGGCCGCGGCGCCGACGATGGCGATCGGTGCGGTCAAAGGGCCTCCGACGGTCGCGCCGGGGGGAGGCGCGGGGGGTTAGGAGAACGCTATCTAGCCCGGAAAGCCACCGCCCGTCACGCAAGGACGGGCGGGGCGCGGGCGGGCGCTCAGTTGTTGCGCGCGATCGAGGCGGCGATGGCGACCTGGTAGACGAGCGACAGCACGTCCGTCCCGATCTGGAAGTACTTCACGTCGATGTAGGGCAGGGCCACCAGCTCGTCGCCGGGCTGCAGAGGCACGTCCTTGTCGAGGATGAAGGAGCCGTTGGCGCGGCGGATCAGGAAGTGCCCGCGCTTGCCGCGCTCGGAGAAGCCGCCGGCCAGGGCGATGTAGTCCTCGCGCTTCAGGCCGGGCTTCCACAGCACCGCCTCCGGCTGCAGCACCTCGCCGGAGACCAGCACGGTCTGGCTGAGGCGCGGGATGACGATCACGTCGTCCTCCTCCAGCCGCAGGTCGGCGAGGCGTCCCGAGCCGTCGGCCACCACGATGCGGCCGTCCGGCGCCGTGCGCCGCGCCCGCTGGATGTAGGAGGAGATCAGCTGCGCCTCCGAAGCGCGGATGGTGGCCACGCCCGAGGTGGGCGAGCGCGCCAGGAACAGGGCGCGCTCCAGCCGCTCGGCCGCCTCCTCGATCACGCGCGTCTGCTGCTGGGCGACGGAGCGGCGCAGGACGTAGACGTCCTTCAGGTCGGCCAGCGCCGGGTCCGTGCGGACCTGCGCCAAGGCGGCCGGCAGGGGCGTGGCCGTGGGCAGCACCAGCACGGAGGGGCCGATGCGGCTTCCCTCCACGCGCACGCGCACGGTGGTCGCGGCGCGGTCGCCCACGAAGGTCACGCGGTCCTGGTCGCGCAGGGGCGTGGTCGCCAGCGCCGGGATGGACGCGTACTGGCTGAACGGCTTGCCGTCGCGCGCGCCGGTGATCACCGCGTCCGTGGCCGACGGCAGGGGGCGCGCCAGGGCCACCAGCTCCGCCCCCGTGGAGGCGGGGCTCTTCAGCTCGAACAGGTAGTTGTTGCGGATGGAGCCGTCGGCCACCACCGTCG
>CAXTCO010000378.1:0-2337 GCA_964242255.1 uncultured Caulobacteraceae bacterium
CTTCCCTGCGGTTGTAGTGTCCGGCCCGCAGGTCCTGCTGCACCGCCGCGGCCTGCGCCCGCTGCGGCGCCGGCCCGGGCGCCGGCGGCCTCCGGCCTGCCGGCGCCGTTCACCGACCCGGTCTACGTGCTCGGCTCGCCCAGGGCGCCCGTCACGGTGACGGAGTACCTGTCCGCCGGCTGCACCCATTGCGCCGAGTTCGACGCGAAGGAGTTCCCGACCTTCAAGGCGCGCTACATCGACACCGGGAAGGTGCGGTGGGAGGTGCGCGAACTCCTGGCCGGCCCGGTGCAGCTGGCGGCGGCCGGCTTCGTGCTGGCCCGGTGCACGGGACGCGACCGCTACTGGCCGACGCTGGAGGGCGTGTTCCGCGCGCAGGAGCGCATCTTCAAGACCGACGACCTGCGCACCGGCCTCCTGGGCGTGGCCCACGGCGCAGGGCTGACCGACAAGCAGTTCGAGGGCTGCATGAGCGACGACAAGGCGTTCGCCGCCGCCGACGCCCGCAGCGAGGAGAGCAGCAAGGCGGGCGTCCGCTTCACCCCGACCTTCTTCATGGCCGGCAGGAAGTTCGAGGAGAAGCCGATCACGCCGGCGGACATCGACAAGGCGCTCGCGGCTGCGCAAACGGCGGCGCCGAAACGCCCGCGCGGCTAGAGCCGGCGCACCACCTCGGGCGGCCCCATCCGCGCCACCCCGTCGGCGAGCGGCTCGTCGACGACCGCCATCCCGTGCGCGTTGGCGTGCAGCAGCCGACCGGGGGCCGAGAGCCATCCCACGTGTCCCGGCCAGAACAGGAGGTCGCCGCGCTCCGCCGCCTCCGGCTCCACCGGGCGGCCGAGGGTGCGCTGCTGGTCGCTGTCGCGCGGGCAGGCGCGGCCGCAGGCGTGAAGCGCCGCCTGCACCAGGCCCGAGCAGTCCAGCCCCAGGCTCTCGCGCCCGCCCCACAGGTAGGGCGAGCCGACGAAACGGGCGGCGACGGCGACGGGGTCGCGCGCGAAGCCGGTCCCCACCGGGGCGAGCTGGGCCTCCACGAACCAGCCCGCGCGCGCGGCGCGGACGAAGCGGCCCTCGCGCGCCTCCACCGTCGCCAGGGCGTTGAGCGAGAACAGGCCCGTGGGCGCCGCCTTGATGTCCGGCTCGGCGAAGGCGTAGGCGCGCAGGGCCGTCACCCGGTGCGTCGGCGCGAGCGCCGGCCCCGCCACAGCGTCGGCTGCGACCCAGCCGACGTAGCCGTCACGCCGGGACTGGCCGAACGCCCATCCGCCCCGAATCTCCAGCACGTCGAACCGCTCGCCGAACAGGAGCTGCGTCAGCTGCCTCGCCGCGCCGTCCGGCTGTCGGCGCACGGCCGCAGCGGGGGCGCACGCCTGCAACGGTGCGGTCTCGACGTAGCGCCCGGCGGCGACGACGCCCTCCAGCCGCGCGTCGGCCGCGCCGTCCAGCGTCAGCGTCTCGCGCGGATCGGGGCTCACGCGGCGCCCGCGCCGTAGCGGGCGGTCAGCACCCGGTCGAGGGCGCGTATCGCCTGCGCCTCCCCTCCCACGGGCCAGCCGGGCCGGCCCCGCGGGTTCCAGGCGAACACGTCGAAGTGGACCCACGCCCCCGTCGTCGGCGCGAAGCGGCGCAGGAACAGGGCGGCGGTGACCGAGCCCGCCTGCGCCCAGGAGTCCGCGTCGTTCTTGAGCTGCGCCACGTCCGACTTGAGAGCGTCCTCGTAGCCGTCCCACAGGGGCATGCGCCACAGGGGGTCGGCCACGGCCTCCGCGGCGGCGGCCAGCTCGGCGGCGAGGCCGTCGTCGCCCGTGTAGAAGGGGATCACCTGCGGGCCGAGGGCCACGCGCGCGGCCCCGGTCAGGGTGGCGAGGTCGACCGTGAGGTCGGGCTCGAGCTCGGCGGCGCGGGTCAGGGCGTCGGCCAGGATCAGCCGGCCCTCCGCGTCCGTGTTGCCGACCTCCACCGACTTGCCCGCGCGCGTGGAGAGCACGTCCCCGGGGCGCATGGCGTCGGCGCTGACCGCGTTCTCCACGGCGGGGACCAGCACGGTGAGGCGCACGGGCAGGCGCCGCTCCATCACAAGGCCGGCCAGCGCCAGGGCGTGGGCGGCCCCGCCCATGTCCTTCTTCATCAGCCGCATGCCGGCCGACGGCTTCAGGTCCAGCCCGCCGGTGTCGAAGGCCACGCCCTTGCCGACGACCGCGAGCTTCGGCCCGTCGGCGGCGCCCTCCCAGGCGATCTCGATCATGCGGGGCGCGCGGTGCGGGGCGGCGGCGCGGCCCACGGCGTGCACGGCGGGGTAGTGCGCCAGCAGCGCGCCGCCGGTGGTGACGGTGACGC
>CAXTCO010000379.1:0-2332 GCA_964242255.1 uncultured Caulobacteraceae bacterium
GGCGCCAGCGCAGGCCGCGCCCGCGGGCCGCGCCGCGCCCCTGCGGGAGGGCGGGGCTTGACGCGGGGACCCGGCGCGCGTCCCAGGGCGCGCATGAAGTGGAGCTACAACAGCGAGCGCTCCTACGGGATCGCCGCCTGGCTGTTCGTCACCGCCGCCTTCGTGGTGGCGCTGCTGGTCGTGGGCGGGGCGACCCGGCTGACGGGCTCGGGCCTGTCCATCACCGAGTGGCGGCCGGTCACGGGCGTGCTGCCGCCTCTCGGCCCCGCGGGCTGGGCCGCGGAGTTCGCCAAGTACAGGCGCATCCCGCAATACGTGCAGGTGAACCGCGGCCTGCTGCTGCGCGACTTCCAGACGCTGTTCTGGTGGGAGTGGGCGCACCGGCTGCTGGCGCGGGTCACGGGCTTGGTCTTCCTCGGGCCGCTGGTCTTCTTCGTCGCCATCCGGCGCATCCCTCGCCGGCTGTGGTGGCGGCTGGGCGTCATCTTCGGCCTGTTCGCGCTGGAGCCCCTGGTGGGCTGGTGGATGGTGGCCAGCGGGCTGGACCACCGCACCGCCGTCGCGCCCGAGCGGCTGGCCGTCCACCTGGGCATAGCGCTCGCCATCTACGCCGCCTGCGTGCTCACGGGGCTGGAGGCTTGGTTCGGCCGCGCCCGCGTGGCCTACGAGCCCGACCGCAAGTGGGGCTGGGGCGCGCCGGCCCTGGCGGTCGCCGCCTACGTGCAGTGCCTGTTCGGCGCGCTGGTGGCGGGCGGCCGCGCGGGGCTGGTCGACGGCGACTGGCCGCTGATGGGCGGCCGCCTGTTCCCCCGCGGCTACTGGGACCCGGGGCGGGGATGGCTCGGCTCGCTGCTGGAGAGCCCGCCCGCCGTGCAGTTCAACCACCGGCTGGTCGCCTACGGCCTGCTGCTCTCCGCGCTGGGGTTCGCGGTCATCACCCAGGCGAACCGCTTCATGGCGCCGCCGGTGCGCCGGCTGGCGTGGATCTTCCTGGCCGCCCTGTGCGCCCAGGCGGCCCTGGGGATCGGGACGGTGCGCATGGGCGACCCGGTCTGGCTGGCGTCGCTGCACCAGCTGGGCGCCGTGGGCGTGCTCACCGCCGGCCTCGTCCTGGCCTGGAGGACGCGCCGGAACTGATGCGGTACCCTGTTGCCGCATCACGCGGAACGTTGCGGGACAACGGTTTCCGAAGCCCGCAGCGCATCCGCAGACTTGACTCGGCCGTCGGCGGCCCGTATCCCGCCGCCTCCTCACGGCTGGCGCGCGCCCGTGCGCGCCGGCCGCCCGAAGCTCTACGGATCATCCATGCACACCAAGACGACGGCTTCGCTGAAGCCGGCCGACGTGGAGAAGAAGTGGATCGTGGTCGACGCGCAGGACGCGGTCGTCGGCCGGCTCGCCTCCTTCCTCGCCCTGCGCCTGCGCGGCAAGCACCGCCCCGACTACACCCCGCACGTCGACTGCGGCGACCACGTGGTGGTGGTGAACGCCGACAAGGTGCGTTTCACGGGCCGCAAGCTGCAGCAGCAGGTCTACCACCGCCACACGGGCCACCCCGGCGGCATCAAGAGCATCACCGCCGAGAAGCAGCTGAACGGCCGCTTCCCCGAGCGCGTGCTGCAGAAGGCGGTCGAGCGCATGCTCCCCAAGGAGAGCCCGCTCGCCCGCGCGCAGATGACCCACCTTCACGTCTTCGCTGGCGGCGACCATACGCACGCGGCGCAAGCGCCCGAGCCGGTCAGCTTCGCCGAGATGAACACCAAGAACGTCCGGAGCGCCTGAGCATGACCGACGTCGCTCCCGACCAGAACCCGTCCAACCGCGGACAGGGCTTCGACGCCCTCGCCGGCCTGGGGACGCCGGACGCCGGCGGCGCGCAGGGCGGCACGCACATCGCGCGCACCTACGAGCAGAAGCTGGACGCCCACGGCCGCGCCTACGCCACCGGCAAGCGCAAGAACGCCATCGCCAAGGTGTGGCTGAAGCCCGGCAGCGGCCGCATCACCATCAAGGGCGGCCCCAAGGGCAGGTCCCGCGACCAGGCGGAGTATTTCGCCCGCCCCGTGCTGCGCATGATGATCGCCCAGCCGCTGCAGGTGTCCGACCGCCTGACGCAGTTCGACGTCGAGGTGCAGGTGCAGGGCTCCGGCCTGTCCGGCCAGGCCGGCGCCATCCGCCACGGCATCTCCAAGGCGCTGACCTACTACGAGCCCGGCCTGCGCGCCGTGCTGAAGCCCCACGGCTTCCTCACCCGCGACTCCCGCGTGGTGGAGCGCAAGAAGTACGGCCGCGCCAAGGCCCGCCGTTCGTTCCAGTTCTCCAAGCGCTAAGC
>CAXTCO010000380.1:0-2311 GCA_964242255.1 uncultured Caulobacteraceae bacterium
GTCCGTCATCCCAACCTGGCCGGTGCGTCCGGGGTCAGCTGGGCGGCGGCCGCCGGCTTCTTCATCGTCGGCCCTTCGATCCAGTTGAACCGCGGCGTGCTGAGAAGAATGAAATGGATCAGCAGCGCCAGGGTCATCAGGAATACGAAGAGCCCGATCAAGGCCCGACGGGGATCGAAAAGAAGCCACATCCTCCACATGTCATGATCTCCTTATGCCAGGAACGACATGAGCGACTGCTGGGCCATCTTCACGTGGGTCGTGAGCTCCGCGTAGCCGTTGGGTCCGGGCAGCCAAGGCCGCCAGTTCCACACCAGGATGTGCGCGACGATCGCGACGAGCGTGAAGGCGATGAAGCTCCCCAAGAAGATCTTGTGGAACTCCTTCGCTTCGGCTTCCGTCAGTCCGGATAGGCTTCCGGTGGCGATATCTCTTTCCACCTTACCTTCTCCATGGTTCGGCGCCGCAGCCCCCCGCCCGTGACCGGGCGCGGCTCGACGACACCATCCGCCGCGACGACCACCGCCGCGACGCGCCCGGCCCCGCCGAAACGGACCCGAACCTCAGGGGGGCGGGAGCGGGGGCTCCGGCCCGGAACTTGGAGGAAACGGGGCTCACGCCGCCCGCCCCGAAACCACGGCCGCGTGCGCGGCGCTCATGCGCGCGGCCGACACGCGCGCCTCGCCGGCCAGGCGGGCGCTGCGCTCGGCGGCGTCGCGCAGCCGCTTGGCGGCGGAGATGCGCACCAGCACGGGCTGCGCCTCGACCAGCGCGTCGAAGGCGGACTTGGCGTCGTCGTCCCAGCTCAGCTCCACGTGGCGGCGCGCGGGCGTGGCCTCGGCGGCGTCCATGGCGGAAGCCAGCGGCAGGATGTGGAAGAGCGCGTCGAACAGCGCGTTGCACACCTCCTGCAACAGGTAGGTCGCGCCCGCGTAGCCCATGAAGGGCGTGCCCGTGTGGCGGCGGATGACGGCGCCCGGGAAGCTCGCCGGCACGTAGGTGGCGCGGCTGCCGCACTCGGCCATGTACATGCGCTCGTTGAAGCTGCCGAACATCACCAGCGGCGGCGTCTCGCGCACGGCCTTGCGCACGGCCTCGTTGTCGGACTTGGCGCCCGCCTTGCGCGAGATCGCGAAGGTGCAGGGCAGGCCGAGGTCGCCCTCCAGGTAGTGGCGCAGGCCCCGGGCGTAGGTCTCGTTGGCGACCACCGCGAAGCTGGCGGTGCCGAAGAAGTCCTGCGTCACGCTGCGCCACAGGTCCCACACGGGCTTCAACGTGGTGTGCTTCTCGCGTTCGATGAACGGCTCGGGGTCAAGGCCCGTCAGCTCGCCCAGCTTGCGCAGGAACAGGGTGGTGGACTCCACGCCGATGGGGGCCTGCAGGTACGGGCGGTCCAGCGCCTCGCACAGGGCGCGGCCGAACTCGCGGTAGAGGCAGACGTTGACCTCGCCCTCGCCCAGCCTGCGCACGTCGGCGAGGTGGCTCCCGAGCGGGAAGACCATGTTCACCTCGGCGCCGATCCCCTCGACCAAGCGGCGCACCTCGGCCAAGTCGCTGGCGAGGTTGAACATGCCGTAGGTGGCGCCGACGATGTTGACCTTCGGCTTCGAGCCCGCCGCCCGCTCGGCGCGCAGCTTCGGCGCGCCCTTCTTCGGGCCGAACTGCGTCCACAACCACAGGAGCGCGCGGTCGCACGACTGCCACTGGTCCTCGTCGATGGTGCGCGGCAGGAAGCGGGCGATGTTGGCGCCCTCGGGCGTCACCCCGCCGCCGATCATCTCGGCGATGGACCCCGTGACCACCACGGCGGGCAGGTCGGGGTCGAGCACCGCGCGGGCCCGCTTCATCGCCTGCTCGGTGCCCGTCTTGCCGAGCTCCTCCTCGCCCAGCCCCGTCACGACGATGGGCAGCTCGTGCGGCGGCAGGGCGTCGGTGTAGTGGAGCACGCTGGTGACGGGCAGGTTCTCGCAGCCCACCGGCCCGTCGATGATCACCTGCAGGCCCTTGACGGCCGTGAAGGCGTAGACGGCGCCCCAGTAGCCGCCCGCCCGGTCGTGATCGATGACCAGGGTCATGCGGACACCCCGCCCGCACGATCGCGCGAGACGAGGACGCTGGGGTCGTGATCGATGACCAGGGTCACGTGCCCACCGCCTCCTCGGCGGCGCGGAGCGCGGCGGCCTGCTTGGCGTAGCGCGCCTTGAACTCCGGCCGGGCGACGGGCGTGTCGGACCACACGCCGGCGGTGTCGCCTGCGCCCACGCCCTCGAAGAAGGCGCTCATGCGGTCGAAGCGGCCCTTGTTGGCCAGC
>CAXTCO010000381.1:0-2307 GCA_964242255.1 uncultured Caulobacteraceae bacterium
GGGCAGGTCGCCGCCGGAGCGGCCGTCCCCCTCACGCCGGCGGGAGGGGCCGGCGGCGCGGCCGCCGCCGTGGCGAGGGCGGCGGCGAGCGCCACGCCGGCGGAGGCGACGCGCCCCACCTCAATCCACCCGGTAGCCGTAACGGCGGATGATGGCCTTCGCCTCCGGCCCCTTGAGGAAGGCCATGAACTTGCGGGCGGCCGGGTTCTTGTCGCCCGTGGACAGCAGGATCGCGCCCTGGTCGATCGGCTTGTG
The DNA here is from genome assembly GCA_964242255.1 of uncultured Caulobacteraceae bacterium. Lineage (GTDB taxonomy): Bacteria > Pseudomonadota > Alphaproteobacteria > Caulobacterales > Caulobacteraceae > JASLDZ01. The sequence goes on from CAXTCO010000381.1 coordinate 256, forward strand.
CAGCGTCTCCGGCACGATCCACCGCGAGCCGCCGGGCACGTCCACCACCTGGCTCAGCGCCACGAAGCCGAGCTCGGCCGCGCCCGTGGCGGCGAACTGGTAGGCTTGGGTGATGGAGGCGCCCTGCACCACCTTGGGCTGCAGCGTCTTGTACACACCGAGGGCCGTCAGGGTCTGGATCGCCGCGGAGCCGTAGGGCGCCGCCGTCGGGTCGGCGATGGCGATCTTCTGGAAGGCGTCCGGGCGGCGCAGCACGTCGCCCCGCGCGTCCACCAGCCCCGGCGTGCGCGAGTAGAGCACCAGGGCGCCCGTGGCGTAGACGAAGCGGCTTCCAGGCACGCCCACGCCGTCCTGCTCGGCCTTCCGGATCCGGTCCACGTCGGCCGACAGGAACACCTGGAACGGCGCGCCCTGGGTGATCTGGGTGGAGAAGGCGCCGGAGGAGCCGAAGGTCAGAGAGGCGGTCTCGCCGGTGGCGCGCTTGAACGCGGCGGCGATCTCCTTGGCCGGCTCGGTGAAGTTGGCGGCGACGGCGACGGGCACCTCCGCCGCGCGCGCCGCGCCGGCGCAGAGGGCCAGGAGGGCGAGGGCTGCGAAGGCCCGGCGGAGCAGGGGCACGGGTCGGTCTCCCTAGAAGGCCCGCCGAGGGCGGATGGCGGACACGTTGTAGGCTTGTCCGGTCTGCGCGCCCATGGGCGCCGTGAAGGTGGTCGCCGGGCGACGGGCGGTCCAGGTCCACGCGCCGATGTCCGGCGCGAAGCGCACGAGCGGGTCAGGCGTCGACCGCGGCGGAGAGGAGGCGACGGTCGCGTCCGCGGTGTCCGGCCGCTCCGCTCCAGGGCGACGGGGCGCGCTTCGCCGCTTGCCAAGCGCGGGCGGGCGCAGCCACGGTGAGCGCGTGAGCTCCGACGCCCTCCCCGCCGACCTCGCCCGCGACGCCGGGCTGCGCCGCGCCATCGGGCCGGTGGGGCTGGCGGCGGCCATCGTCAACGTGGTGGTCGGGGCGGGCGTGTTCGTGCTGCCGGCCTCGATGGCCAAGGCGGCGGGCGGCGGGGCGATGGCGGCCTACGCCGTGTGCGCCGTGGTGATGGGCGCGGTGGTGCTGTGCTGCGCGGAGGCGGGCAGCCGCGTGCCCACGTCCGGCGGCCTCTACGGCTACGTCAACGCCGCCTTCGGGCCCCTGGCGGGCTTCGTGGCGGGCGCGCTGCTGTGGGTGAGCTGCGTGCTGGCGTGCGGCGGCATCACCTCGGCCCTGGCGGACGCCGTGGGCCGCCTGTCGCCGTCGCTGGCCGGACCCGGCGCCCGCGCGGGCGTGATCGCCGTGGCGATCGCCGCGCCGGCGGGGCTGAACCTGCTCGGCGTCGGGGCGGCCTCGCGCGTGATCTCGGCGGCGACGGCGGTGAAGCTCCTGCCGCTGGCGCTGGTCGTGGGCGTGGGCGGCTGGTGGGCGCTCCACGCGCCGGCTCCGGGCGCGGCGGCCGCGCCGGCGGGCCTCGGCGGCGTGGGGCGCGCGGCGCTGCTGGCCCTGTTCGCCTTCCAGGGCATGGAGACGACCCTGGGCGCCAGCGGCGAGGTGGCGCGCCCCGCCCGCACCCTTCCCCTGGCGCTCACGGCGGCCATGCTGTTCGTGCTGGCGCTCTACGTGGCCGTCCAGCTGACGGCGCAGGGACTGCTGGGGCCGGCGCTGGCGGACTCCTCCGCCCCGCTGGCCGACGGGATGGCGCGGATCGACCCGCGGCTCGGGCGGCTCGTCGCCCTGGGCGCGGCGGTCTCCATGGCGGCGTGGATCGGCAGCGACATGCTGGGCTCGCCGCGCGTGCTGTTCGCCTTCGCGCGCGACGGCCGCCTGCCCGCATGGCTGGGGCGCGTGTCGGCCGGCGGCGTGCCCGCGCCCGCCATCGCGCTCCACGCAGCCGTGGCGGCCGGGCTGGCGCTGACGGGCGCCTTCGAGCAGCTGGCCGTGCTGTCCGTGCTGGCGACCTGCGGCCTCTACGTCGCCGCCTGCCTCGCCGCCTGGCGGCTGGCGCGACGCGGCGTGGCCGAGCTCGGGCC
>CAXTCO010000382.1:0-2306 GCA_964242255.1 uncultured Caulobacteraceae bacterium
CCAGTGAGGCCCGGCGCCGGGGAGGCGGCCGCGGCGGCGGCGCCGGTCCGGCGCTCGACCCTGGTGGGCGACGTGGTCGCGACCCTCCTGGGCGCGCTCGCGGCCCTCCAGGCCGTGGACCGGTCCGGGTCGGTCGTCCCGCTCGCGGCCGCGGTCCTGTGGTGGGCCGTCGTGGTGCGGGTGATCCGCTCCGACGTCGAGGCCTTCATCATCCCCGACTGGTGCTCGCTCGCCATCGCGGGGCTCGGCCTGGGGCAGGTCGCGGCGGTGGCGGGCGGGGACGGGCTCGCGCCCGCCCTGCGCGGTGCGGGCGCGGCGCTCGCGTTCGGGGGCGCGGGCTTCGTCCTGTTCTGGCTGCTCGGCGCCGCGGCCCGCCGCCTGACCGGGCGCGACGCGCTCGGCTTCGGCGACGTGAAGCTCGCGGGCGCGTCCGCGATCTGGCTCGATGCGGGCCAGGCGGGGCTGGCCGTGGAGGTCGCGGCCCTCGCGGCCCTCGCGCTGCTGCTGATCCGGGGCCGCTCCGGCCCGGTCCGGTCGGTCGCGGTGCCGTTCGGGGCCTTCCTGGCTCCCGCGGCCTGGGGCGCCTTCGTGTTCGGCCCCGTTCTGCGCGACACGCTCGGGCTGCTGCGGTGACGCGGCGCGACCCTCTCGGGAGCCGGCGCGGCGCGGCGCTGTTCATCGTTCTCACCTTCGCGGCGCTGCTGGCCGAACTGGCCGGCGTCGCCGTGCAGGACAGCCTGAGCGGCGCGCGGGCCGCCAGCGCCTACGCGGACGCGGCGCGCGCCGACGAGGTCGGCCGCGCGGCGGGCGACGTGCTGGCCGCGCACCTGGTGTCGGGCGGCGACGCGGCCAAGCGCGGCGGTGCGCTGTCCGTCAGGCTCGGCGACGCGGATTTGCGCATCGACTACCTGTCCGAGTCCGCGAGGGTCGACGCCAACGCGGCCCCGGTGGCCCTGCTCGGCGGGCTGCTCGCGGCCGCGGGGGCCGAGCCCGGCGAGGTCGCGACGGTCCTGGCGCGGGTGGCGTGGTTCCGCGGCGGCCCCGTCCCGCCGCCCGCCCCGCAGCCCGGGACCGCGACGGACGCCCAGGCCGCGGTCCCGCCGGGACAGGCCGCGCAGGCCCCGGCCCACCTCGTGCAGGTGCCCGAGGACGTCGCGGACGCCTGGGGCCTGCCGGCCGACCTTGCCCGGCAGGTCGTGCCCGTGCTCACCACGGCCAGCGGCGCGGCCAAGGTCGATCCCACGCTCGCCGACCGGCTCGTCGTCAGGGCGCTGGTCGGCACCGACGACGCCCGGGTCGACGACTACATGGCGAAGCGCGGCCAGGGCTTCGCGGACGCCAAGGCGGCTCTGGCGCTGCTGCCCGTTGCCGCCCAGGCCTGGGCGGATGTCGCGGATGTCGCGGCCGTGCGGGCGGTCGCGCGCGTGACGGTCGCGCACCGCCTGACGCGCCGCTACGAGATGATCGTGGCGCGTGCCAACGGCGCGGGCCACCCGCCCGTCACCGTGTCCTGGCGTCGGCTCGCCACGTGAGGGGCGGCGCGTGATCGCGCGTGGCAGGGCGGCCTGGGCCTGGTTCGTGGACGGGCTGACCGACGCGCTGGTCTGGATCCTCGACCGCGGGGCCGCGACCAAGGTTTGGCGCCTCGACGTCGGGTCCGAGACGGCCGTGCTCCGCGCCCCGGACGGCGCGGCGGCGGGCAGCGCCTCGGGTCCGACCGACGGGGGACCGGCGCGGTTCGAGCCCGCGGACCTCGGGCGGCGGCTGAAGGGCGCGGTCGTGGACCTCGTGGTTCCCGCGGCCTGGATGCTGCGGCGCGAGCTGGACCCGGTGGCGGCCGGCAGCGTGCCCTTCCTGGACGCCTTCGTGCGCCACCAGATCGAGCGCGTCACGCCGTGGAAGGTCGGCGACGTCCACTACCGGTCCGTGCAGCGGCCGATGCCCAGCGACCCGGGCCGGGTCGCGGTGGCGGTGGTGGCGGTGCCGCGGAGGCGGTTGGCCCCCTGGATCGCGCTGCTCGATGCCTGCGCGCCCAGACGGGTGCGCGTGGTCGCGGACGGCGACGTCGTGCCGGACAGGGTTCTGGAGATCGGTGACGACCGCGCGCGGCGGGCGAGGCTCCGGCGCGGCGTGGTCGGCGGCCTCGCCGGGGCGGCGCTGCTCGCCGCGGGCGCGTTCGGCCTCCTGGCCTGGGAAACGAGCCTCGTGGAGGCCGACGTGGCGGAGCAGGCCAGGCTCGCGGACGAGCGCCGGACCTTTGCCACGCGCGCCCGGCAGCGCGCGCAGGTCGGCCGGGAGCGCGACGG
>CAXTCO010000383.1:0-2293 GCA_964242255.1 uncultured Caulobacteraceae bacterium
GACTGGTCGGTGGCGGAGGCGCGGTCGGGGGCGAGCCACAGGCGCGCCTCCGCGCCCAGGGGGCCGTGCGCCACCTCGCTCCGCAGCACTTCGGCGGGAGAGGCGACGGCGCCCTCCGTCAGGGCGAAGCCGAGGGCGAAGTCCTCCAGGTCGGCCGGGGTCGCCATCATCACGGCGTAGGTGGAGCCGTCGTGCACCAGGGCGACGGGCGTCTCCGCGGGCAGCTCGCGCACGCCCTCCGTGAACGCACCGCCGCCGAGCCCGGCGCGCCAGGCGCGGCGCGGAGCGGGTCGGGAAGCGGCCGGCGGGGGCGGGTGGGGAGCGTCGGTCGCGTCGCTGTCGAACATGGTCCCGCTTTGCTGAAGGCGAACGCCGTTCGAGCTTCCGGGCGCCTCGATGGAAGCGGCGGCGGCCCTCTGCTGAAGGCTCCGCACCTGCGGGCGCCAGAGAGCCCTTCATCTCCTGGAGGCAGCCGAGCGGAGGCGCGCAGCGAAGTCAAGGACGCGGCCCCATCGCGCCGCGGAGCGGCGGCCTGCCTCCGGCTGTGCTTGACTTCGCTGCGCGCCTCCGCGGACATGGCCTTCATCAAATCAAGGGCTCGCTCCCGCACGCAAGCTGTGGAGGTGGCCAGGAGAGGGACGCTGCCGCGCCCACCCGCCATCGGGCCATGTCACCGCCCGCGATGCGCCCACCCGCCCGCGTGGGCGGCGTGAAGCGCGCCGCCTACCAGGGCGTGCCCGGCGCGTTCAGCCACGAAGCCTGCGCCGCGCTGCTGCCGGACCACGCGCCCACGCCGCACCCCGACTTCGCCGCCGTGTTCGCCGCCGTGGAGCGAGGGGAGGCCGATCGCGCCGTCGTCCCCGTGGAGAACTCCAGCGCCGGGCCCGTGCCGGAGGTCGCCGCCCTGCTGCCCGCCTCGCCGCTGCTGGTGGAGGCCAAGGCGTGGCGCCCCATCCGGCTGGCGCTGCTGGCGCTTCCCGGCGCGGCGCTGGCCGACCTGCGCACCGCCCACAGCCATCCCATGGCGCTGAAGCAGTGCGCCCGCACCCTTTCGCACCTCGGGCTGGAGCCGGTCGCGGCGTTCGACACCGCGGGTGCGGCGGCGGAGCTGGCCGCGGCCGGCGACCGCTCGCGCGCGGCGGTGGCCTCGCGCACGGCGGGGGCGGTCGCCGGCCTGGCCGTCCTGCGCGACGGCCTGGAGGACGCGCCCGACAACCGCACGCGCTTCCTGGTGCTGCGGCGGCCCTGAGCCGCTCCGGGCGGGGTTGACTCCGCCCCGCGCCGCAGGCGTTCTCTCCGCGCGGCCGGCTTGCGGCCGCACGCCTGCTTGTCCGTGGCCGCCCGGCGTCTGCGGCCTGCACCGGAGCGAGGTCCATGCGCGCAGAGGGAACGCCGGCCGTCGTCGCCGCCCACCCCTGCGCGCGCGCGTTCGCGGGCTATCGCCGCGCCGGCTGACGGCGCGGTCCTCCCCTCCGCTCCCTCTCGCCGGCGACCGCTCCCCAGATGGGGCGGCTCCATCGCATCGGCCCTCCCCGCCGCCCGTGCGCGGCCCGCAAGCTTCAGGTGATCCCGTGACCTCCCTCCCCAGCGCCGCGCGCGGGGCCTCCGCGCCCGACACGACCTCCGATGCGCTCCCGGACGACGCCGCCGCGCCCTTTCCGCCGGAAGGCGACCGCCTCGCCGCCCTGCGCGCGCAGATCGACGCGGTGGACCGCGAACTCCTCGCCGCCCTGGCGCGCCGCGTCGCCCTGGCCCGCGAGATCGGCCGCAGCAAGACGCCGGTGAGCGGCCGACCCTCCGTCGGCTTCCGCCCCGACCGCGAGGCGGCCGTGGTGGGCGGCCTCCTGGCCCGCGCCGATCCGTCCATGCACTCCTTGGTGGCCGGGGTCTGGCGCGAGGTGATGAGCGCCGGCCTCGCCGCCCAGGGGTCGATGACCGTGCGCGTGTGGCGCGGCCCCGAACGCCGCGTGGGGATCGACGCCGCGCGCCGCCGCTTCGGCGCCTCGGCCGCCTACGCCCGCCTCGCGGCGCCCGAAGAGGGGTTGGAGGCCGCCGCCGCGGGCGGCTCGCTGGCGGTGCTGGCGCTGGAGGCGGACCGGCCGTGGTGGCTCGCCCTGGCCCCCGGCCGGGAGGGCGAGGGCGGCCGCGGCGACCTGTGGGTGTGCGAGGCCCTGTCCGCCCTGGACGACGCCGGCGAGCCCGACGCCCTGGTGGTGGGCCGCCTGCCGCCCGCCGCGCTCGCCCCCGGCCGCGAGCTGCGCGTCACCCGCTGCGGCGGCGACGGCGGCTGGGG
>CAXTCO010000384.1:0-2274 GCA_964242255.1 uncultured Caulobacteraceae bacterium
CGCGGTGGGCGGCGGGATCGCGGAGGCCCTGCAGCGCGGGCCGGCGTCGGTGTCCGAGCTGGAGGCGCGCTCCGGCGCGGGCGTCGAGGTGTTCGCCGAAGCGCTCGCCCGCCACGCCGCGGCCGGCCGCCTCCGCGTCGAGGGCGGGAGCGCGCGCTGGCTGCACGCCCGCGAGGAGGCCGCCCGGCTGGACGCGGAGGGCGTTGTCGCCGCCCGCTTGGCGGAGGCGATCCGCCGCGGCGGCTTTCAGCCGCCCGATCCGCCGGGCGCCGACGCGCCGCGCGAGCAGCGCCGCGCCCTCGACCGGCTGGTGCGCGAGCACGTGGCGGTGCGCACCTTCGACCGGGTGCACAAGCGCGAGGTCGTGTTCCACCGCGACGCGGTGGAGGCCGCGCGCACCGCCCTGCGCCCCCACCTCGCGGGCGAGGGTCTGCTGGTGAAGGAGGCCGGCGCGCTGCTGGGCGTCAGCCGCAAGTTCAGCGTGCCCCTGCTGGAGCACCTGGACGCGACGGGCTTCACCCGCCGCGTGGGCGACCGCCGCAGGCTTGGAGCCGCGGCGGCCGCCTGCTAGCGCAGGCTCACGGAGGCGACAGGGGTCTGGTGGCCCCCCCGGTCTTCAAAACCGGAGAAGTGTTCAGAACGCTTGGTGGGTTCGATTCCCATCCGCCTCCGCCAGCCGCCCGAAGGTCGCCGCGGGTGTCGGAACGGGCGCAGCCTCCGTTTGAGCGTAGAAGAGGTAGGCGCCCGCCACGAACAGTCCGCCGCCGATGACGTTGCCGAGCGTGACCCAGAGCAGGTTGTAGGCCGCCCCGTAGAGCGTGACGGCGTGGTGGCCGGGCTGCAGCAGGGCCAGGGTGAAGGCGGTCATGTTGGCCACCGAGTGCTCGAAGCCGCACGCCACGAACGCCAGCAGGCACCAGGCGGTGAGGATGACCTTCGCCGCCTCGTTCTGCACGCGCGCCGGTGTCCAGATCGCCAGGCACACAAGCCAGTTGCAGAGGCTGGAGCGCGCCACCAGCGCCAGCGGATCGACGTAGACCTTCTTGGCCACGACGCCCTGGAGGAAGTCCTTTGTCGAGAAGATCACGCCGCCGCCGCCGCTGGAGAAGACCCACCCCAGCAGGGCGGAGCCGACCAGGTTGCCGACCCACATCAGCGCCAGCATGACCACCACGTCCGCCGGCGTCATGGTGCGCTTGGCCAGCCCGAAGGCGCCGTACATCACGCCGCCGGTGAACAGCTCCGCGCCGGCGAAGATCACCAGCAGGAGGCCGATCCCGAACACGGAGCCCAGCACAAGCGGCCGCACGCCCGGCGCCAGACCAGCGGCGCAGGTATAAGCCAGAACCAGGGCGATGCCGATGTAGGCGCCGGCGAACACCGTCCCCATGAAGTACGCGGCGGGTGATCGCGTGGCGGCCAGCCCCTTCTTGCACCCGCTCGCCGCCATGGCGGCGCAGGTCTCGTTCAAAGTCATCGAGCAGTTCCCCCCAGGTTGTGAGCTGGAGAGTGTACTGAACCGCGGCTCTCGTCTCTGCGACTTTATGACGGAGTCTTCTCCGCCGGCAGGTTCTCCGGCCGGCTGAAGCGGAAGGAGATCTCCGGCCGCCCGGCCGACTCGTCGCCCACGTACATGACCGACACGCGCATGACCGCCGCACCCACAAGCGTGGCCAACGCCGCAGCGTCCGCCAGGGCGCGCGGACGGCGGCGCCCGAGCGCCAGCGACAAGCCCAGCAGCGCCAGCGGCGCCGCCACGCCCACGCCGTTGGCCACCAGGGTCTCGACCCTCCCCCACCGCGTGCGGCGCGCCTCGCCGGCGCCCTTGCGTTCGATGGTCGCCTCCTGCGCCGCGGCGGCGAAGGCCTCGGTGGCCAGGGCGCTCGCCGCGATCAGCTCCAGGGTGCGGCGCGTGCCCCGGTCGCGCTCGCCGAGCAGCAGGGCGGAGGCTCCCGCCGCCACCGAGCTCGCGCCGAAGCGCACCGCCATGGCGCGGGGCGCCGCCGCCCAGGTGGGCGTGGAGGTCGCCGACAGGAGCGAGGCCGTATAGACCGACAGCCCCATGCCGCTCATGGCCGCCGGCGCGTGGGCGACGCGCGCCGCGGTCAGCGGCCAGCGCCGCTTAAGCAGGCCCCACCGCGGCAGGAGGTCGTAGAGCCCCTGCGCCGCCGCCGCCGGCAGGGCGGTGACGCTGAAGGCCATCAGGATCCAGGTGCCGATGGACATGGGCGAGGTCGCCTTGGCGACCCGCAGCATGTTGTAGAAGCGCTTGGG
>CAXTCO010000385.1:0-2263 GCA_964242255.1 uncultured Caulobacteraceae bacterium
CGGTCCACGTCCTCGAAGGCGGCCACGGGCGTCAGGAAGTCGCGCGGGTTGGCCAAGCCGTTGGCGCCGATCGGTCCGAGTTCAGGCAGGCGCAAGAGGGCGCCGTAGTTCTCCAGCACGTAGCCGCGGCCCTCGCCGTCCGGCAGCTCGGCGCGGAAGCGCACGCCCCGCGGCACGACGCCGAACTCGCCGGGGGAGAGCTCCAGCGCGCCGAGTTCGGTGGCCAGCGTCAGCCGGCCCTGCTGCGGCATGACGAGGAGCTCGCCGTCGGCCGTGTAGAAGACGCTGTCAGTCATGGAGCGGTTGGCCCGGTAGACGTGGGCCGCCATGCCCGACTGGCCGACCTCGCCCGCGCCCGCGAGAGTGGTGAGTCCCTGCACGAAGTCGGTCGGCTCGGACGGGATCTCCAGCGGGTCCCAGCGCATGCGGTTGGGCGAGGGCGGGACCTCGTCGAAGGGAGCTGAGCGGATCAGGCCGCGGTCGACCTCGCGATAGGCGCCGTGCTGGGCGGTGGGCCGCAGGCGGTAGAGCCAGGAGCGCCGGTTCTCGTGCCGCGGCGCGGTGAAGGCCGTCCCGCTGAGCTGCTCGGCGAACAGGCCGAAGGCGGGGCGCTGGGGCGAGTTGCGTCCGCGCGGCAGGGCGCCGGGCACGGCCTCCGTCTCGAACTGACCGCCGAAGCCGGACATGTGCCCCGCCTGCGCGGGGCCGAACGCCGCCGACGGCGACACGCCTTCCCGTGCGATCCGATCGACGCCCATGTGATCCGCTCCCGTGCGACCGGCGCCTCTGCGGACGCGCCCGTCCGATCTAAGCCTCGCGCAGGGGCGGGGAAAGCCGCGCGAGGCCGTCGCACGGCCCGCGCCTTGACGGCGCCACGTTCGCTCCCTCATCGGGCGGGCCATGCACTCCCCCCTCCGCGCGGCCCTCCTGGCCGGCGTCGCCTTCGCCCAGGCCGCCGCGCCCGCCCTCGCCCAGGCTCCGAACGCGGCCGAGCCCCAGAAGCGCCCCGGCGAGTGGGGTCAGACGGTCAGCGACCTGAAGCCGGAGGCGGGCCTGCGCTTCGGGCGCCTGCCCAACGGCATGCGCTACGTGATCAAGCACAACAGCACGCCGAGCGGGCAGGCCTCCTTCCGCCTGCGCATCGGCGCGGGCGCCCTGGAGGAGCGCGACGACCAGCAGGGCCTGGCGCACTTCCTGGAGCACATGGCGTTCAAGGGCTCGGCCCACGTGCCCGCCGGCGACATGATCCAGCGCCTGCAGCGCCTGGGCCTCTCCTTCGGCGCGGACACCAACGCGGCGACGAGCTTCGACGAGACCGTCTACCAGTTCGACCTGCCGCACGCCGACCCGAACAGCCTGGAGACCGGCCTCACCCTGATGCGCGAGATCGGCGGCGAGCTGACGCTGGCCCAATCCGCCATGGACCCGGAGCGCGGCGTGGTGCTGAGCGAGGAGCGCGTCAGCGACAGCCCCGGATACCGCGCGGCCAAGGCGCAGTACGCCTTCCTGCTGGACGGCCAGCGCGCGCCCACCCGCTGGCCGATCGGCCAGGTCGACGTGCTGAAGACCGCGCCCGTGTCGCGCGTCCGCGAGTTCTACGAGGCCTGGTACCGGCCGGAGAACGCCACCCTGGTCATGGTGGGCGACTTCGACCTCGACTACGCCGAAGGGCTGATCAAGGCCCGCTTCTCCGACTGGCGCGGCAAGGGCGCCATGCCGCCCTACCCCGACCTGGGGCGGGTGGCGCGCCGGTTGGAGGCCGCCGACCTCTACGCCGAGCCCGGCGCGCCGCAGCAGATGCAGGTCGCCTGGGCCCAACCCTACGACGCGACCGCCGACACCTTCGCGCGCGAGAAGCGCGACACGGTCGAGCAGCTAGGGCTGGCGGTGCTGAACCGCCGGCTGGACCGCCTGTCGCACGCCGGCGACCCGCCGTTCCTGGCCGCCAGCGCCGGCCGCGACAACGTCATCCGCTCCGCCAAGGTGACCACGCTGTCCGTGCGGACCACGCCCCAGGGCTGGGCGCGCGGCCTGGCCGCGGCGGTGGCCGAGCAGCGGCGCCTGCTGCAGTTCGGCGTGCGCCCCGACGAGCTGGCGCGCGAGGTCACCGAGCTGCGCACGCGCCTGGCGTCCGAGGCGGCGGCCGCGACCACCCGCACCTCTCCCGCGATCGCCCAGAGCCTGGCGGAGACGATCAACGACGACGAGGTCTTCACCGGCCCCGCGCAGAACGCGGCCCTGTTCGAGCGCTACGTCGCAGGCC
>CAXTCO010000386.1:0-2257 GCA_964242255.1 uncultured Caulobacteraceae bacterium
GCGCGGGCTGGAGCTGGCGGCGCACGGCGTCGCGCACCCGGGCGCGATCGCGCCGCCGCCGCCCTGACGCGCGCCTCACGCGCGCCAGAGCTCGCGCAACCGGTGCGCGGCTTCTTTGGGCCGGCGGTCGCGGGTGAACACGCCCTTCTGGTTCAGCCCCTGCACGCGGGTGACGCTCTGCACGGCCTTGAAGTCGGCGAAGGCCCACGGGTGCGCGCCCACCACGTAGGGGTGCGCGCGCAGGGTGCGCCAGTAGAGGGCGATCAGCTCGGCCTGGTAGTCCTCGCTCCACATCTCGGGCGGCTGGGCGTGGGCGCCGGCGAGGGCGTCGGCGCCGAACTCGGTGAAGACGATCGGCTTGTCGCCGTGGGCGGCGCGCAGGCCCTCCACCTCGCTCTCCAGGGCGGCGGCGGCCTCGTCCAACTTGCCGGAGTGGACGTACCAGCCGTTGTAGCTGTTGGCGCAGATCACGTCGCCCTGGCCGACCCACTCGGCCGGGCCGCCCTGCACGCTGACCAGCGCGACGGGCCGCGAGGGGTCGGCCGCGCGCACGGCGGCGAACAGGCGCCGGAACACGCGCGTCCCCGCCTCCAGCGCGCCCGCGGGCGCCGCGTCGCTGGTGTGGAAGGGCTTCAGGATCGGCTCGTTGGCCACCGACCACAGCACCACGCAGGCGTGGTTCTTGTCGCGCCGCACCAGTTCGCCCAGCGCCCGCTCCAGCTGGGCCGCGCGCCGCTCCACCACCTCCGGCGGGTCGCCGAAGACGAAGGAGACGCCCGGCCCCTCGTCGATGACCATGAAGCCGTATTCGTCGGCCAGCATCATCGCCTCTTCCGAGTAGGGGTAATGCGAGGTGCGGAAGCTGTTGGCGCCGATCCACTTGAGCAGCTCGAAATCGCGCACCAGCACGGGCAGGTCCTGCCCCTTGCCGTGGATCGCGAAGTCCTCGTGCTTGCCGAACCCCTTCAGGAACACGGGCCGTCCGTTGAGCAGGATCTCGCTGCCGCGCACCGCCACCGTGCGCACGCCGAAGGGCAGGGCGTAGACGTCCAGCGGCCGCGCCGGATCGCCCAGGGTCACCGTGAGCCGGTGCAGGAAGGGGTCGTCCGGGCTCCAGGCGCGGGGCTGCGGCAGGACGAGCTCCACCTCCGCCCGCCCGCCGCGCACCGACGCGCGGGCGGCTGCGGACGCCGCGCCGCCCGTCAGCTCGACGCGCGCGGGGCCCGACCAGCCGCCGCCCACCTCCAGCCGCACGCGCACGGTCGCCTGCCCCGGCGAAAGCGCCGTCGTGACGGCCGTGACGTCGTGCAGGTGCACGGCGGGCAGCGTCTGCAGCCACACGGGGCGGTGCAGGCCGGCGTAGGGGAAGAAGTCGTAGGTGGTCTTCGGCTCGTCCTCCTGCACGTAGTGGAAGGCGGCGGGGTCGGCGGCGGCGGGCACGCGGTCGAGGCGCAGCGTGTTCTCCACGCGCACGCTGAGGCGGTTGGCGCCCGGCCGCACCACGTCCGTCACGTCGAAGGCGAAGGGCAGGTGCCCGCCCGTGTGCCCGCCCAGCGGCGCGCCGTTCAGCCAGGCGTCGGCTTGGTACATGGCCGAGCCGAAACGCAGCAGCAGGCGCCTGCCGGGGGCGCCCGGCGCGATCCAGACCTCCGTCTCGCACCAGGCGGGGCCGAAGTGCTCGGCCGCGTCGTCGAACAGGTCGTTCCAGCTGCACGGCACGGGGATGCGGCGTGCGTCGGCCAGGCCGTCGAACCAGCGGCCCCGCACGCCCACGTCCTGCGCGTCGAGCTTGAAGCGCCACAGGCCGGAGAGGTCGCGCACGCCGCGCGTCGGGCTTTCGTGCGGGTAGAGCAGGCTCGCCGGGCCTGCGCCTGAAGCCGGGGCGGCGGCCGCGCCCGCCGCCGCTCCGCCCGCCGCCGCCAGGGCTCCCGCCGCGCCGAGGGCGCCCCTGCGGGTCAGCCCCGGTCCGTCCGCCGCCTGCGCCACGCCCGCCTCCCCGCCGCCTGTCGCGCTTGGCGTATCTGGCCTAGCCAATATGGACAAGCCGTCTGGCCGCCCCTAGCCTCCGCGGGCGGTGGGACGGGGGGCTCCCACCTTCGACAGGGAAGCGTCGCGCCATGAAGATCACGGGGGCTCGGGTGATCGTCACCTCGCCGGGCCGCAACTTCGTCACGCTGAAGATCGAGACCGACGCCGGGGTGCACGGGATCGGCGACGCCACCCTGAACGGGCGCGAGAAGGCGGTGGTCGCCTACCT
>CAXTCO010000387.1:0-2252 GCA_964242255.1 uncultured Caulobacteraceae bacterium
AGCTCGGGCAGGGCCTCCAGCGCGCGGGCGGCGGAGCCGTAGCGCGCCAAGAGCTCGCGGAAGGTGACGGGGCCCACGGCCTCCGTGCGCGCCAGGCGCACGCGGGCGAGCCGTTCGGCGGCCGTCAGTCCGGCCGGCCCGGTCACGGCGCAGGCTTCATGCGGCGGAGGCGTCCGGCGGCGGGGCGCCGCGGCGGCCGATGCGCGGCTCCGTCCCGGCGCGCAGGCGGGCGATGTTGGCCGCGTGGCGGACGAACACGAGCGCGGCGAGCACCAGGCTCATCCACATCAGCTCCACGGGCGCGCGGAAGACGAGGCACAGGCCGGGAGCCACGGCCGCGGCGGTCAGGGCGGCCAGGGACGAGAAGCGCAGCGCCGCCGCGACGGCCAGCCACACGAGGGCGCAGGCCATCCCCACGGGCCACGCCGCCGCCAGCATCACGCCGAAGACGGTGGCCACGCCCTTGCCGCCCTTGAAGCCGAGCCACAGGGGGAAGAGGTGGCCCAGGAAGGCCGACGCGCCCGCCGCGGCGCCCACCACGCCGGCGTAGGCGGTGGCGTATTCGTGGCCCAGGTGGCGGCCGATCAGCACGGCCAGCGCGCCCTTGAAGCCGTCGCCAAGCAGCGTGAGCAGGGCCAGGCCGCGCCGTCCGCTCCGCAGCACGTTGGTCGCGCCGATGTTGCCGCTGCCGATGGCGCGGGGGTCGCCGGCCCCGGCGGCGCGCATGACCACGACGCCGAAGGGCACGGAGCCGAGCAGGTAGCCGCCCACGGCGACCAGGGCGAGGGGAAGCAGTTCGGCCTGTTCGGTCATCCGGCCGCGACCTTAGCCGCGGCGCGAAGCGCGGCAAGGCCGGATCGGTCCCGCCACGATCGGCGTTGCGCGTCCGAACGGGAGACGTCGATGACGGAGAAATCGCACGCGGAGATCGCGCAGGCCTTCGCCGAGGCGGTCAACATGACTCCCGCCGCCCTCGAGAGGTGGCTGGAGACGGACGAGTCCAAGTCGGTCGGCTGGGCGGGCGGCGCCCACAAGCACGACAGCTCCGGCCCCGAGTCCGTGGGACACCACGAGGGCCGCCGCATCGTGGAGATCAAGGCCAAGAAGAAGGCCGACCTCACCGACCAGGACTACGCCGACATGAACAAGGTGGTCGGCTACGTGCACCGCCACCTGGCGCAGGGCGGCCCGGCGGAGGACAAGGAGCACAGCCGCTGGCGCGCCAGCCTGATGAACTGGGGCCACGACCCGCTGAAATGACCGTGCGGCTCAGACGTCCGTCTTGAGCCGGGCGGGCTTGTCGGAGAGCGTCAGCATCTCCGCGTGCGGCATGACGCTGATGCGGCCGAACGCCTTGACGAGGTCGCTGTAGTCCTTGGCCACCTTCCGCGGCCGACGCTCCAGGTCGTGAAGGCCGCAGGCGTTCACCGCGCCGCGCTTCTCCGCCAGCTGGATGGCCCAATCGACTTGGTCGGTCAGGCTGTACCAGGTGAAGCCCAGCACGGGCACGCCGTCGTAGCGCATGCCGACCACGTTGACCCACTGCTTCCACAGCCACTCCGGCGCCTGCTCCGGGTCGGAGACGTTCGTCTCGGTGTGGAACACCGCCGTGCTCGTCGCCGGCGCAGTCCTCGTCGCCGAAGCGCCGGCGCACGGCGTCGAGGAAGCCGGTCATGGGCGGGCGCGGTCCAGGTGGCGGTCGGCGGTGCGGAGCGAGAGCGCCATCTGCGTCAGACACGGGTTCACGCTGAGGGCGCTGGGGAACACCGAGTTGTCGCAGACGGTGAGGTTGGGGACGGCGAAGGCGCGGCCGTCGCCGTCGACCACGGCGTCGGCGTCGTCCGCGCCCACGCGGCAGCAGCTTGTCCTGCTCGAGCTCGTCGGTGGCGAAGTCCTGCTCCGGCGACCACCAGCGGCCCGCCTCCAGGGCCACGACGGATGCGCCAGCCTGCGCCAGCCGCGCCAGGACGGGGGCGCCGCCGACGCCCGTGCCGATCACCACGGCGTCCACCTCGTCGGCGTCGGCGTGGCGGCGCATGGCCGGGCCACGCTCAGCCAAGGACGGGGTCGACCTGCTGGAAGCCGTGGGCGTCGGCCATGCCGTCGTAGCCGATGTCGAGCTGCACCGGCGGGTGGGCGTAGGCCAGGTGGCACAGGCCCGCGAGCAGGTCCTCGAAGGCGCGCGCCGCGAACGGCGGCCAGCCCTCGCCGCCGCGCTGCGCCCCGGCGAGGAGCGCGTCGCGGCGCTCGCC
>CAXTCO010000388.1:0-2245 GCA_964242255.1 uncultured Caulobacteraceae bacterium
ATCCTCTGCTGCGGCCGCGCCGCCCTGCCCGGCCGGCGTCGTGGCGCGGGGTCCGGCGGGGCCGATCGCCTTCACCGCCGGCTGGGTGCGCCTGACGCTCCGCCCCTGTCCGGGAACGCCGGGCGATGCGGCGGCCGCGCAGCTGGAGGTGGAGGGCGCCGACCGCCGCCTGCTGTTCTCGCCGGGCCGGCCGGGCGGCGCGACGGCGGGCGTGCTGACCGCGACAGCGGACGCCGCGCCCGGTGGGCCGCAGGCGTTCGCCGTGTCGGCAGGATCGAGCCGCTCCCGCGACGTGGTCCTTGCTCCCTGGGCCGTCGCCTCCCCGCCGCCGCGGCTCGCGGGCCTGCACCTGGCCGGACCGGCGGCGCGGCCTGATCCCCGGACGCGTCGCCGCGTCAGTGCGGAGCGCGGCGGACGGTGACCGTGCGGCGCGCCGGCCCGCGCGTCTGGGCCGGCGAGATGGCGGCCTTGCCGTCCCGCGCCGCCTCCGTCACCTCGCCGCAGTCGGCGTTGTGCGTCGGCAGGCCCAGGAACGGCGCGATCGCCAGAGGCGGGAACAGGAAGCCGAGCCCCAGGGCCGCGCCCACCTGCAGCGCCGCGCCCGCCGGCTTGACGCCGAACTTGGGGCTGTTCAGCCGGCCGCCCACCGTCAGCGGCACGTCCAGGCGCGTCAGGCGGAAGTGCGTCGGCTTGCCCTTGAACGACAGGGCGAGCGTCTCATCGCCCAGGTTGATGTTCCCCTGCCCGTTCACGACCACGACGTCGGTGTCCATGGTGATGCGCTGGGCCTGCATGACGCCGTTATGCACGCGGAAGTCGGCCACGGCGCAGCGCAGGTCGGTGTCGTGCGTGTCCTTGCGCAGAAGTTGGAACAGGCCGGCGGTGGCGTCGATCCCCATCAGCTCGGCGAACGCTTGGCGGATGTGGCCGCCGGGGATGAGCACCGTCACCTGCCCGTTGGAGCTGGCGGCGGCCCGGTGCAGCGAGTCGCCGACGCCGTGCAGCTTGGCGCGGGCGGCCAGGGTGCCGTCCAGCGGCTTGGCCCCGCCCACGGCCGGGACGTAGTTGCCGAGCTGCACGTTCGACAGGCGGATGTCCATGTCCGTGATCGGGGCGGCTCCCCGCGCGTTCAGAGCGGCCGTCCCGTTCAGCTGGCCCTGCGGCAGGGTCAGCGTGATCGGGTTCAGGTTGAGCAGGCCGTCGTTCAGCTTTGCGCCCAGCGTCACCGCGCGCAGCGGCAGGTTGGGCACGGGTTTCACGCTGTCGGCGTGGTAGATCACGTCGCCGTCCATGGCGCGGATGCGGTCCACCTGCAGGGTGGCGTCGGGCAGGAGGCGTGAGCCGCCGGCGGTGACGGCCTTGGCCTGCGCCTTCTGCGCGCCGGTCGCCGCCTTGGACGCCCCCGGCGCGCCGAACAGGGCGGCCAGGTCGGCGAAGTCCAGCAGGCGCGAGTGCAGCTGCGCCTTGAGGTAGGGGCGCTTGTTGGTGGTGTCGACGTTGAGGTGGCCCTCCAGGTCGCTCGCGCCGACGCGGCCGCGCATGTTCCTGATGTCGACGACGTGCCCGTCGCGCGTCAGGTCGCCCGAGATGGCGTAGGGCGGCGAGTTGGGCAGCGTCAGCTTGGTCAGGGCGTAAAGGTCGTTCAGGTCGTTTCCGCTGATGCTGGCGCGCGCGACGACATGGCCGAAGTCGAACGGCTTGGAGATCTGGCCGTGCGCCGTGATGTGCGTGTCGGCCGCACGCACGTCCAGGTCGTAGGGGTAGGGACGGTCACGGCGGATGTTGATCAGCGGGCCGCCGCGCACATCCAGCAGGAACGGCGCGCTGTTGATCGAGCCCTTGCCGGCCAGGCGGAAGGTCTCGGCCGGGCCGCCCTGCAGCCGCTCGGTGGAGTTCATGGTGGCCGTCAGCCGCATCTTGCGCTGCACCGACTCGACGTCGAGGTGGCCGTCGTTGATGACGAACCGCTCGATGGGCGGCAGCTTGAAGGGCTTTCCCGACTTCTTCTGGTTCGGGTCGCTGAAGTCCCAGTTCGCACGGCCCTTGGCGTCCTCGTAGAGGGCGAGGTTCGGCCGCTCGAGGTCCAGCAACGGCACATCGATGCGGCCGGCGAACAGGGGCATGAGCCGCACGTCGGCCGTGATGCTGTCCACCGTGCCGAAGGGCTGCTTGCGGGCCGACTTGGCCCAATCGGGCTGGCCGATGAACAGCTTCTCGATCGTGACCCGCGGCGTCCAGGTGAGCA
>CAXTCO010000389.1:0-2243 GCA_964242255.1 uncultured Caulobacteraceae bacterium
GCCCAGGACCGCGCGGATGAACGCGCCCCGGAGCGCGCTCCGCGCGCCCAGGCCGAAGCCGCCCGCGCGCCGGGCGCGGCGCCGCAGGGCTTCGAGCGTCCGCAGCCGTCCTTCGCCGTACAGCCGCCGCCTGTCCGCGCGGCGCCGCCGCCGATGCGTCAACCGCCCGAGGCCGCTCGACAAGCGCCTCGCATGCAGGAGGCGGCGCAGGCCGAGGCGGCGCGGCAGGTGCAGCGCGCCCAGGCCGAAGCCGCCCGGTCGCAGGCCCAGGTCCAGGCGCGTGAGCATGCGAGGGCCGAGGGCGACCAGGCTCGCCAGCAACGGACGCAGGCCCGGGCTCAAGCGGAGCAGGCCCGCCAGGCGCAGCGGAGCGAGGCCGAGCAGGCCCGCGCGCAGCAGGCGTCGCAGGCCCGCCCGCAGGCGGACCAGGCGCGTCAGGCCCAGCGCGCCCAGGCCGAGCAGGCGCGGGCGCAGCAGCAGTCGCAGCAGCGCGAGCAGGCCAGCGCCCAGGCCGAGCAGGCGCACCAAGCCCAGCGCGCCCAGGCCGAACAGGCGCGCGCCCACGCGGCGTCGCAGGCGCAGGCCCATGTCCAGGCTCCACACCCCGGCGGCGACCATCACGAGGAGCACGGCTCGGGCCGCTGACCGCCCCTCGACACCTCCCCAACCTTCATCAGGCCGCAGGCGCAGGGCCGGGAGCATGACGCAGGAGTTCGCCACCCGGACGCGGAGGGTGGGACCATGGGCGGACCTGGGTCCCGGCCTGCGTCAGGGATGAAGGCTGTTGAGCCCGATGCGCTTTGACCGCCCCCTCACGCCTGCTCCAGCTATCGGCGGGCGATCGAGGCGAGCGCCTCGAGGCCTACGCCCGCGTCGCGCCCGCGATGAAGCCGCCGCCGAGCACGCGGTCGCCGTCCTCCGCGGCGTAGAGCACGCAGGCCTGGCCCGGGGAGACGCCCTCCTCGGGCGCGTCGAACACCACGGCGGGCGCGCCGCCCTCCACCGTCAGGCGGGCCGGCGAGAGTGCGGCGGAGGAGCGGACGCGGGCGCGCACGGGCGTGTCCGAGGCGGCGGCGGCCTCCAGCGAGGGGGCGTCGCCGAGCCAGTTCGCCTCCTTCAGCCGCAGGGCGCGCGTCAGCAGCGCCTCGCGCGGACCCACGACCACGCGCCGGCTCGCCGCGTCGAGCGCGGTGACGAACAGGGGCTCGCCCGTCGCCACGCGCAGCCCGCGCCGCTGACCCACGGTGAAGCGCGTCACGCCCTCGTGGCGGCCGAGCACCCGGCCGTCCTCGTGCACGATGTCGCCGGGGCCGGCGGCGGCGGGACGCAGGCGGTCGATCAGGGTGCGGTAGTCGCCCTCCGGCACGAAGCAGATGTCCTGGCTGTCCGGCTTGTCGGCCACCGAAAGGCCGAAGGCGGCGGCCAGGGCGCGCGTCTCAGACTTGGGCAGGCCGCCGAGGGGGAAGCGCAGGGCCGCAAGCTGCGCGGCCGTGGTGGCGAACAGGAACCAGCTCTGGTCGCGGCCCGGGTCGGCGGCGCGGCGCAGCTGAGCCCGGCCGTCCGGGCCCAGCGTGCGGCGCACGTAGTGGCCGGTGGCCATGGCTTCGGCGCCCAGGTCTCGCGACACGTCCAGGAGGTCGCGGAACTTCACCGTCTGGTTGCAGCGCACGCAGGGGATGGGCGTCTCGCCGCGCAGGTAGGCGTCGGCGAAGTCGTCGATCACCGCGTCGCGGAAGCGGCTCTCGTAGTCGAGCACGTAGTGGGCGATCCCCAGCCGCTCGGCGGCGGCGCGGGCGTCGCGGATGTCCCGGCCGGCGCAGCAGGCGCCTGCGCGCTTCGCTTTCGCGCCGTGGTCGTAGAGCTGCAGGGTGACGCCCACCACCTCGTAGCCGGCGCGCGCCAGCAGGGCGGCGACCACGGTGGAGTCCACCCCGCCCGACATGGCCGTGACCACGCGCGCGCCGGCGGGCAGGCCCACGGCCTCGCGCGCCTGGGCCGTGGCGCGGTCCAGCAGGTCGGGGGCGGCGCAGGCGTCCGCGTCGGGAAGGGGGCCGAGGTCCAGGGCCATGGCGCTCATGTAGGCCACCGGAGCGGCGCGCGCACGCACGCCACCACACCGAGCGCCCCGCCCGCGTAGCGGCGGCAGCTCAAGCGGGGGTCGGCGGTCTCCAGCGCGGGTGGAAAGCGGCGTGCGGCCGTGTGCGGCACGCGCAGGTCGAACAGCCACAGGAGGGCGTCGGCCG
>CAXTCO010000390.1:0-2243 GCA_964242255.1 uncultured Caulobacteraceae bacterium
GGCGGCGGACGCCGGGCTGGCCGTGCTGCGGGCCGGGGGCACGGCGGCGGACGCGGCGGTGGCCGTGCAGGCCGTGCTGGGGCTGGTGGAGCCCCAGAGCTCGGGCCTGGGCGGCGGCGCCTTCATGCTGTGGCGCGACGGGCGCACCGGCGCCATGACCGCCTTCGACGGGCGGGAGACGGCCCCCGCGGCCGCCACGCCCGACCTGTTCAAGGGGCCGGACGGACGCGACCTCGGCTTCGTCCAGGCGGTGCTGTCCGGCCGCTCCACGGGCGCGCCGGGGGCGGTCGCCATGCTGGCGCTGGCGCAGCGGGAGCACGGCCGACGGCCCTGGGCCTCCCTGTTCGGCGACGCCGAGCGGCTGGCGACGGACGGCTTCGTCGTGGGCCGGCGCATGGACGGGGAGGTGAACGGCCCCTTTCCCCAGGCGCAGACGCCCGACGCCGTCGCCTACTTCACCAAGCCGGACGGCGCGCGCGTGCGCCGGGGCGACGTGCTGAAGAACCCCGCCTACGCCGACAGCCTGCGGCGCATCGCGACGCAGGGGCCGGCGGGGCTGCTCGCCGGGCCGGTGGCGCGAGACCTTGTGGCGAAGACGCGCGAGGGGCTGGCGGGCGCGCTGACGGCGGCCGACCTCGCGGCCTACCGGCCGGTGGAGCGCCCGGTGCTGTGCCGGCCCTATCGCGCGTATCGCGTGTGCTCTGTCCCGCCGCCGGCGGGGGGCGTGGGCGTGCTCGAGATCCTGGGCCTTCTGGAGCGCACCGACATCGCCTCGCGCGGGCCGGGCGACCCGCAGGCGTGGGTGGAGTTCGCCCAGGCGAGCCGCCTCGGCTACGCCGACCGCGACCGCTACGTGGGCGATCCCGCCTTCACCTCCGTGCCCGTGGCGGGGATGACGGACCCGGCCTACCTCGACGGGCGGGCGCGCCAGGTGGCGACGCTGGGCGGGGCCAAGGTGCAGCCCGGCTCGCCGCCCGGCGCGCCGGCGGCGGGGGCGGACGCCACGGCCGAGCCGGGCGGCACCACGCACTTCGTGATCGCCGACGCCTTCGGGAACGTGCTCACCATGACCACCACGGTGGAGAGCCCGTTCGGCTCCGGCCGGATGACGCACGGCTTCTTCCTGAACAACCAGCTGACCGACTTCTCCTGGGGCGCGAAGACGGGCGGGGCCGCCAACGCGCCGGGGCCGGGCAAGCGGCCGCGCTCGTCCATGGCGCCGGTGATCATCCTGGACGGGAAGGGACGGTTCGTGGCGGCCCTGGGGTCGCCGGGGGGCAACTCGATCATCGCCTATGTGGCCAAGGCGATCGTGGGCTTCCTCGACTGGCGGATGCCGATGCAGGACGCGGTGGCCCTGCCCAACCTCGTGGCGCGGGGCGACGTGGTGTCGCTGGAGGCCGGCGCGCCGCAGAGCACGGCCGCCGCCCTGCGCGCGGCGGGTCTGACGGTGCGGACGGACCAGGGCGAAGACTCGGGCCTGCACGCGGTGGTGAAGACCCGAGCCGGCTTCGTCGGCGCCGCCGACCCGCGGCGCGAGGGCGTGGCCCGGGGCTACTGACGGCCGTCGCCCGTCGGGACGTCGAAGCTCAGCCGGCGGGCAGGGTCAGCCGGAACGTCGCGCCGTGTGCGCCCGTGCGCACCAGCTCCAGCTCGCCGCCGTGGGCGCGGGCCAGGTCGCGGGCGACGGCCAGGCCCAGGCCGGACCCGCCGGGGGAGGCGCCGCCGCCGAAGGGCTGGAACAGCCGGGCGAGCACGCGGGCGGGCACGCCCGGCCCGTCGTCGGCCACCTCCACGCGCACGCGGCCGTCGTCGTGCGCGGCGGACAGGCGGACGGCGCCCGTCGTGCGGCCGGCGCCCTCCACCGCCTGGCGGGCGTTGCGGAACAGGTTCACCAGGATGCGGTCGAGCTGGTCCGGGTCGGCGGAGACCACGGCCGCCGCCGAGGCGTCGGCCTCCAGGCGCACGCCGGCGGGCGACAGGCCCGCGTCCTCCGCCGCGTCGCGGGCGGCGCCGGCGAGGTCGACCGGGCGCGGCTCGGGGGGCGGCTCCTGCGAGCGGCCGTAGGCCAGCACGTCCTCCGCCAGGCGCGCGGCGCGGTCGAGGGCGCGCTCCAGGCGGGGCAGGGCCTGGGCGGCGCGGGGATCGCCCAGCTCGCCGAGGGTTCCGGCCAGGCGGTCGGAGGCCATGCGCGCGCTGGTGAGCATGTTGCGCAGGTCGTGGTTGATCTTGGCCACCGCCTC
>CAXTCO010000391.1:0-2217 GCA_964242255.1 uncultured Caulobacteraceae bacterium
GGCGAGGGCTCGGCCGCGCGCTTGCGGGCGCGGTGGGCGGCCGTGCGCACGCGCACGGGGGTCGGCAGCCGCACCGGCCCCTCCAGACGCTCCACGGCGCCGGCCACCGCCAGGGCGACGCCCCGGTCGCTGAAGAAGCCGCCGTTCAGCTGGGTGCGCCGGGCCACCACGCGGCGGAAGGCGTCGAACACCATCGGGTCAGGCGCGCGCCCGCCCGTCCAGAACTCGTCCAGGCCGCCCTGGAAGGTCAGGCCGGGGATGCCGTAGATGGCGTCGCCCACGGCGAGGGTGGGCACCCCGAAGGCCAGGGCCAGGAAGCCGGCCGTGCTGTTCACCGTGACGACGCCCGCCGCCCTGTCCAGCATCCGCTCCAGCGAGCCGCCGTCCACGAAGTCGACCCGGTCGCCGACGCCCAGCCGCTTCGCCTCCGCCCGCACGCGCGTCCCCCAGTCCACCAGTCCGGAGTTGAGGGGGTGCTCCTTCACAAGGAGCCGCGAGTCCGCCGGCGCGGTGCGGGCGAAGGAGCCGAGCACCACCTCGACGGCCGGCCAGATCCCGCTGAACGGCGAATGCTCGCGCAGCTGGTAGTCGCCGTCGAGCTGCAGGGGGAAGAGGTAGTAGGGCGCCCGCCCGGCGTGCAGCCTCTCCAGCCGCGCCGCCGCCGCCCGCTCGCGCCGGCCCTTCAGCGCCAGCCGGCCGATCCAGCTCACGTACTCGCGCAGCGGCGAATGGGTGCGGTGCGTGCGGTAGCCCGGGTAGAAGGGCAGCCCGGCCGCGGCGAGCAGGTTGTAGGCCACGTCCTGGCTCGCGCGGTCCCAGAAGGTCTGCAGCACGGGCACGCCCCCGGTCCAGGCGGGCGCCTCCTTGGCCGCGGCGCGGTACCAGTCGGGATCGCGCGACAGGAAGGAGTGGCCGTTCACCCCGCCGGGCTCCAGGGTGATCCAGTTGGGGCGCAGGTAGCCTTCCTCCGCCACGTGCACGTCGATCCCCCGCGCCTCCGCCAGCGCCACGGCGATGCGGTGCAGGGGGCGGCAGTCGCCGAACAGAACGATGTCCGTCGGCCGCCAGCGGTCGAGCCGCGACTCAAGCCAGGCGGGCCAGGCCTCCAGGCCGCCGCGGAAGTCCTCCGCCCCGGGGAGGCGCCAGAACAGCCGGTCGCCCAGGTTGAAGTTGATGCGTCGCACCTCGTGGCCGCGCGACAGCAGGGCGGCCCCCAAGCGCGAGAAGAAGCCGCCCGGCAGCCCCTGCAGGAACAGGAAGCGCCGGCGCACGCCGCGGGACTTGGCGCTCACCGGCGGAGGCTCCGCAGGGCGCGCAGCACGCGGCCCTCCAGCCTGCGCAGGCGCACCAGGGCGTCGGGCCGCCACAGGTGCGGATCGCCGAGCCGCTCGATCAGGGTCTCCGGCGGGCAGGGTCCGCCCGTGGCGGGGTCGAGGTAGACGGGCGCCAGGATCAGCGCCCCGGCCGTCAGCATGTCCAGCGTCAGCCGGCGCGTGCGCCGGTGCGGCTGGGGCGCGAGGTCGGCGGTGAGCCCCCAGCCCGCGTAGAACGGCTGGCCGTGCGTGACCACGGGCACGCCGCGCAGCAGCGCCTCGAAGCCGCACAGGGAGGTGAGGGTGTGCACCGCGTCCGCCGCGGCCAGGAGGGCGGGCACGGGCAGGCCGCGCACCACCCGGTCCGCCAGCCGGAGCACGGCCGCGTCGGGCGCGGCCCCGCGGCGGTGGCCGGCCTCCACGTCGGGATGCGGCTTGTAGACGATGAAGGCGTCGGGCTCGCGCCCGCGCACGCGGCGCAGCAGGTCGAGGTTGCCGGCCACGCCGGCGCCGCCCCGCTGGACGGACCGGTCGTCCTCCACCTGGCCCGGCACGAACACGACGCGGCGGCCGGCCGGCCGCTCGAACGCCGGCGCGCCGGGGGCCGAGCCGTACTTGGTCAGGCCCCGCCGCACGATCTCGCCGCGGAGAGACCGGGCCCGGGCCAGCAAGGCCGCCGGCATGGGCGCCGACTGCAGCGCCGTCTCCAGGTCGCTGGGCGCGGACGGGTCGTAGTAGATCCCGGTGCGGTCCAGGATCAGGGACGCCGCCGGGGTGAAGTCCGCGCCCAGGCCCACGGAACGCAGGAAGCCGTCCTCCACCCGCACCACGGGCACCGCGGCCGCGGCGGCCTCGGCCGCCAGGCGGGCGGGCTCGCGGGCGGCCCACACGGCCACCGCGCCGC
>CAXTCO010000392.1:0-2215 GCA_964242255.1 uncultured Caulobacteraceae bacterium
GGGCGGGACGGCGGGGGGCGGCGCCTGCGACGGGCCCGGCTCCGACGCGGAGGTCGGCCGCGCAGGGGCGTCGTCGTCGGGCGGATCATCCTCCGGCTTGGGCGCGGCGGCGGCCTTCTTGCGCGAGGCGCCCAGGGCGGAGGCGGCCTCCTCCCGGGCGATCTGGCGCACGCGGGCCTCGTCCATGGGCGGCCCGGACAGGGCGGCGGCGTTGGGCACCGGGTCGCGCGCCGGGTCCACGCCCGCCGCCACCTGCTCGGGCCGCGGCGCGCGCAAGGCGGCGGCGAGCCCCTGCCCGAACCCGATCAGCGCCGTCAACGCCAGCACGGCGGCGAGGAGCTGCGCGGCGCGGGTGTCCAGTCGGGCCATGGCGCGAAGGCTAGCGCGCCCGCGCGCCGATGTCAGCGCGAACATTCCGTCCGCCGCCGCGGGGCGCTAGGGTGGCGCGGAAGGAGACTTTGCGCATGCGTCACCACGTCCTGGCCGCCCTTGCGGCCGCCGCCACGCTCGCCGTGGGGCTGGCCGGCCCCGCCTCGGCCGCTCCGGCGGACGCGGAGCACGGCGCGCAGGTCTACGCCGGCCAGTGCGCCCTGTGCCACGGGCCGGCCGGCGGCGGCGGCCAGGGCCCGTCGCTGAAGGGGGTGGCCGGGCGCAAGGCGGCGTCCACGGACTTCGCCTACTCCGCGGCCCTGAAGGCGACGGGCTGGACGTGGACCGACGCCCATCTGAACGCCTACCTCAAGGACCCGCAGGCCGCCGTGCCCGGCACCCTGATGCCGGTGGCCGTGGACGACGCCAAGGACCGGGCCGACGTCGTCGCCTTCCTGCGCACCCTGGCTCCCGCGGCGGCCAAGACCGCGGCGGCGCCGCCCCCCGGTGCGCCGGGCCGTCCGTCCGTGTTCGGCGACTGGCGCGCCGACGCGCCGGGCCATGTGCACCGCATCACCGTGGCCGACCTGCCGGCGCCTTTCGCGAGCGCGTCGGCCACCAACCCCTCGCACACCGCGCCCCGGCCGGAGGGCGCCCTGCCCCAGGCGCCCGCCGGTTTCACCGTGACGCGCTACGCCTCCGGCCTGAACAACCCCCGCGCCATGCACGCCGCGCCCAACGGCGACGTGTTCCTGGCCGAGACCGGGCCCGGCCGCATCCGCGTGCTGCGCTCGGCCCCCGGCGCCGCGCAGGCGCAGGCGCCCGCCGTGTTCGCCGCGGGGCTGACCGGCCCCTTCGGCATGGCCTTCTACCCCGCCGGCCCCTCGCCCAAGTGGCTTTATGTCGCCGAGCGCAACCGGGTGGTGCGCTTCCCCTACCGCAGCGGCGACCTCAAGGCGTCCGGCCCGCCGGAGACGGTGGTGGCGCAACTGTCGTCCACCACAGGCGGCCACACCTCCCGCGACCTGGCCTTCTCCAACGACGGCAGGCGGATGTTCGTCTCCGTGGGCTCGGGCTCCAACGTGGCGGAGGAGATGCCGGCGCGCCCCGTCGCCGAGAGCCGCGCGGACGACGCCAAGCGCGGCCTGGGCGTCACCTGGGGGCCGGAGGCGGACCGCGCCGACGTGCTGGTGTTCACGCCCGACGGCAAGGGGGGCCGCGTCTTCGCCAGCGGCATCCGCAACTGCGTCGGCCTCGCCGTGCAGCCGGGCAAGGGCGACCTGTGGTGCTCGGTGAACGAGCGCGACCTTCTGGGCGACGACCTCGTGCCCGACTACGTCACGCGGGTGAAGGAGGGCGGCTTCTACGGTTGGCCCTGGTGGTGGCTGGGCGACCACGAGGACCCGCGCCGCAAGGGCGAGCGGCCGGACCTCGCGGGCAAGGTGACCACGCCCGACGTGCTGATCCAGCCGCACTCGGCCTCCCTGCAGATCGTGTTCCACGACGGGCGGGGCCTGCCGGCCGCCTGGGGGCCGTCGCTGTTCGCGGCCGAGCACGGCTCGTGGAACCGGGCCAACCGCACCGGCTACAAGGTGGTTCGCATCCTGCTGAACCCGGACGGGACGCCCACGGGCGCCTACGAGGACGTGCTGACCGGCTTCGTGCTGCCCGACGACGGCGTGTGGGGCCGGCCGGTGGGACTGGCGGAGGCGCAGGACGGCGCCCTGCTGGTCAGCGACGACGAGTCCGGCTCGGTCTGGCGGCTCGCCCCGTCCGCGCCCATGCGCCGCGCGTCGCGCTGACCGCCGCCCCGCCGCCGCCCGGGAGTCCGCCATGCCCCTCCGCC
>CAXTCO010000393.1:0-2189 GCA_964242255.1 uncultured Caulobacteraceae bacterium
GAAAAGACCCAGAAGAAACCAGCAGGAAAGCAGCGTGAGCAGAGCAGGAGAGGAGCCCCCGGCGCGCCAGGTCGAAGCGCCAGGCGAAATCGGCCGGCCGGGGCGCGTCGCCGCGCACCGCGCGCCACCAGGTCGCGGTGCAGGAGTGCTGGACGCCGACCACCGGCGCGCCGAAGAGGGCCTCGGCGCCGTAGGCCGGGCTGTTCAGCTGGACCACGTCGGCGCCGAGGTCGCCCGCGAGCTCGGCCAGCCGGCGCCCCGCCCCGGTCACCGCGTCCGGGGCAGCCGCAAGCCAGTCGAGCTCCAGCCCGGTGGCCACGACGGCGACGTCGGGCGGCGGCTCGGCGGGCGGCGGACCGTTGACCAGGAGCGTCGTCTCCACCCCGTGCGCCCGAAGGCCGCGCGCCAGGTCCAGGGCGTAGGTCCACACGCCGCCCACCGCGTCGGCGGTCATGGCCAGCTTCACAGGAGGAACAGGGACTTGGGCGCGCGGGTTTCCCATGCATCCCCCCCGGACCCCAGGAGCTGCCCATGCCCGCCGACCTCAGCGGCAAGACCGTCGCCATCCTCGCCGCCGACGGCTTCGAGCAGGCCGAGCTGTTCACTCCCAAGGCCGAGTTGGAGAAGGCGGGCGCCAAGACCGTCGTCGTTTCGCTCGAGAGCGGCGAGATCCAGGGCTTCGACCACGACACGCCCGACAAGACCTGCCCGGTCGACGCGGTGCTGCCCGACGTCGAGCCCGGCCGGTTCGACGCCCTGGTGCTGCCGGGCGGTGTGGCCAACCCCGACAAGACGCGCACCCTGCCGCAGGTGCAGGCGTTCGTCCGCGCCTTCTTCGACGCCGGCAAGCCCGTGGGCGCCATCTGCCACGCGCCCTGGGTGCTGATCGACGCCGGTGTCGCGAAGGGCAAGCGGCTGACCAGCTACAAGTCGATCCGCACCGACCTCAAGAACGCGGGCGCCGAAGTGGTCGACGAGGAGGCGGTGGTCGACGGCAACCTCGTCACCAGCCGCGACCCGGACGACCTGCCCGCCTTCTGCGCCAAGCTGGTGGAGATGATCGGCGACGGCGCGCATCAGGCGAAGGCGGCCTGATCCGCGCGGGGGCGGCCGCGCGCCGCCCCTCACGTGGGGCGGCCGTACAGGCGGTCGAGCACGGCGGCGACGTCGACCAGCCGCTCGGCGTCCGCGTCGAAACGCTCGCCCGCGGCGAGGCGGCGGGCCCAGTCCGCCGCGGCGCGTCCGCCCCAGCCGTCGTCGGGCGAGGGGGCGACCGGCGTGCGGCCGTTCCCCTGCAGGCGCTCGGCGGCGAAGTCGTAGAAGGAGCCGCCCAGGTTGCGGAGGGCCAGGCCCGCCCCCTCGCCGTAGAAGCTCGCGGCGATCACCGCGTCCTCGCCGGCGGGCAGGTTCCACGAGCAGGCGAGGCGCACCAGCGTCCCCGTGTCCGTCGCGAAGGTGCAGGAGGCCAAGTCCTCCACCACGTCCGTGCGGCCGCGCAGGAAAGCGCCGCCGGCCATGAGCGCCGAGGCGGTCTGGTCCACCTTGGGGAAGTCCAGCACCCACATCGCCAGGTCGACGAGGTGGACGCCCAGGTCCAGCAGGCAGCCGCCGCCGCTCTGGGCGGGGTCGCGGAACCACGGCTTGTCCGGCCCGTAGGCGTTGTGGAACATGAGGTCGATCACCGACACCCGGCCGATGTCGCCCGCCCGCACGCGCTCGCGGATCGCCTGCGCGCCCGCGGTGAAGCGGTAGGACAGGTCCACGCCGAGCAGGCGGTCGGCCCGGCGCGCCGCCTCCACTGCGCCGCGCACCTCGGCGGCGGTGCGGCCCAGGGGCTTCTGGCAGAACACGGCGACGCCGCGCTCCAGGGCGCGCACCGTCTGGGCGGCGTGGTCGGCGGAGGGGGTGGCGATCACCAGCCCGTGGAGGCCGAGGTCCAGGAGGGCGTCGAGCCCGTCCGCCCGGTGCGCGCCGGGCGCGAGCTTGCGGGCGTCGTCCGCCGCGGCGTCGGACGGGTCGGCCACGCCGACCGCCTCCACGGCGCCGGTGGCCAGCATGGCCTCCATGCGGTGGCGGCCGATCCAGCCGGTCCCCAGGAAGCCGAGGCGGGCCCGGGCTTGGGGCTGGCTCACATCCGCACCAGGGCCTTGAGGAAGCCGTCCGGCCGGTCGCGCGTGGCGTCCAGCGCC
>CAXTCO010000394.1:0-2186 GCA_964242255.1 uncultured Caulobacteraceae bacterium
AGGTGAAGGTCAGCCACGCCGACGACGCCGACGACATGTTCTCCAAGCTGATGGGCGACCTCGTGGAGCCCCGGCGCGAGTTCATCCAGGAGAACGCCCTCGACGCCGAGGTGGACGTCTGACGGTGCGCCGCCGCGTCCTGCTCCTCGCCGCGGCGCTCGCCGCCGCCGTCCCGGCCCATGCGGCCGAGGAGAAGAAGAAGGGCGGCGGCGAGAGCTACCTGCAGCTGCCCGGCCTCACCGCGCCCCTGCTGCGCGCCGGCGGCGGACGCGGCGTGCTGTCCGCCGAGGCGGGGGTGGACACGCCCGACCCCGTCCTGCGCGCCCGCGTGGCCCTGCTGCAGCCCCGCCTGCAGGACGCCTACGCCTCGGTCATGGCCGCTTTCGCCGACTCGCTGCGCCCCGGCGCGCTTCCCGACGTGGAGCGGCTGGTGGCGCGCCTGCAGGCGGCCACCGACCGCGTGGTCGGCCGCCCCGGGGCGCGCTTCCTGATCGGCACGGTGCTGGCGGAGTAGCCGTCCGGCGCTTCCTCAAGGCTCCGCACGCCGGTCGGGCCCGCGCCCCGCCCTCACTCGACGTAGGCCACGCCCCCCACGATCACCGGCGGATGCAACCGCACGCCGCCTTCGCGGCACGCGCGCGACACCTCCTCCGTCAGGCTCCGGGTCTCTTCCGGAGACGGGCACGCCACCCCTTTCTCCCGCGCCTGAGCGAAGGAGACCTCGCAGGCCAGGTAGAAGGCCGGCAGGAACGCCTCGACTTCAGCCTGCGTCTGCTCGTTCGGCGGCAGGAGCGCCGGCCTGTGGAGGCCGGCCTCCAAGAAGCAGCTTTCGAGCGAGGCGCCGAGGTTCGTGTGGGCTCCGACGGCGGCGAGGGCGACGTGGAGCTGGTCCGCCAAGCGGTCGTAGGCGGCGAGCGGCGGGTCGGACCACGCCGGCTTCGGTTTCATGATCCGGTCGATGAAGGCCACCGCGCCGCCCGGCCTGACCCGCTGCGCCGCCCTGCGGATGAACTCCACGGGATCGGGCTGGAAGAGGAGCACCAACCGGCCGAGCGCGACGTCGAACCGCTCGCCGATCTCGCCCGGCGCCAGGGAGGCCTGTTCGAAGCTGACGTTGGTGAAGGCGCCGGCGCGGGCGCGGGCCGCTTCGACCATGCGCGCCTCGACGTCGACGCCGAGCACGTGGCCGGAGGGCCCTACGAGCTCGGCGGCCAGCAGGGTGACGTCGCCGACGCCCGACCCGATGTCCAACACCCGGTTGCCCGTCGTGACCCCCGCAAGCGCGAGGAACCTGCGTGTATAGGGCTCGAAACACTCCGCCTGCAGCTTTAACCGGCGGACCTCTTCATCCGATACACCCATGGCGTAGTTCATCTATGATGATCCTAAGCTGATTTTCGACTGCACCTGGGAATTCAGGAGATCGGCTGCCTGTTCATCATATCGGGTGAACTCGTGTGGCGGTGTGGCGATACAGCGGCGGCGCCGCGGCGGCAACGATGATTCCGAGGCTCCACTTTCCGCATCCTGTCCATGGACCTCCCACTGGGGTCGCCCCGCGTGCGCCCGCGGCGCCGTCAGGCCCGGGTGAAGTGCGGGACCAGGGCCTGGAGACGCTCCAGCACGGCGCGCTCGTCCTGCGCCGCGGCGGCGGCCAGCAGCGCCTCGACGGGGCCGGAGAGCTGCGACCAGCTGGGCGCCGGGTCGGCGGCGGCCAGCACGCCGTCCACCGCCGTGGGGCGCACCTCCTCGGCGGCGTAGAACACCTCCTCGAACAGCTTCTCGCCGGGGCGCAGCCCCGTGTGGCGGATCTCCACGTCCGCGTCCGGGCGCAGGCCGTGCAGGCGGATCATCTGGCGGGCGAGGTCGTCGATGCGCACCGGCTCGCCCATGTCGAGCACGTGCACGCCCCCCGCGTCGGGCAGGGCCGACGCCTGCAGCACCAGGGCCGCCGCCTCCTGCACCGTCATGAAGAAGCGCACCATGTCCGGGTGGGTCACGGTCAGCGGGCCGCCCTCGGCGATCTGCCGCTCGAACAGGGGCACCACCGAGCCCGTCGACCCCAGCACGTTGCCGAAGCGCACCACGGCCGCGCGGCAGGGCGAGCCGGCCAGCACGGCGCGCACGGCCCGCTCGGCGGCGCGCTTGGTGGCGCCCATGACGTTGGTGGGGTTCACCGCCTTGTC
>CAXTCO010000395.1:0-2186 GCA_964242255.1 uncultured Caulobacteraceae bacterium
AGCTTGAATCACCTCGCGCCCCTCGCCTCAAGCCGGTTGGGTACACACCCTAGGCGACGCGGCTCAGGCGTTGCGCACCACGCGCAGCACCGCCTCGCCGTAGCGGTCGAGCTTGGCCTGTCCCACGCCCGCCACGGGGGCGAGGGCGGCCATGTTCCCGGGGCGGCTGCGGGCGATCTCGGCCAGGGTGCGGTCGGGGAAGATGACGTAGGCGGGCACCTGCTGAGCCTGCGCCTCCTCCTTTCGCCAGGTGCGCAGGGCCTCGAAGATCGGGCGGTCCTGCACCGCCACCTCCGTCGGCGCGCCGAAGGCGCCGCGGGCGGGGCGGACGGTGCGCTTCTCGGCGCGGGCGGCCACGTCGTCGCGCACCTCCACGCGGCGCTCGCCGCGGTAGACGGCGCGCACGCCGTCCGGGTCGCCCAGGCCCACCAGGGGGCGGCCGTCGTTGGGGTGCTCCAGCAACAGGCCGTCGAACAGCAGCTGGTCCATCACGCCGCGCCAGGCCGGCTGCGGCAGGTCGGCGCCGACGCCCCAGGTGGAGAGCTGCGTCTCGGAGGCGTAGGGCTCCTTGGTGCGGCCGGTCACGTGGTCGACGACGCGGCCCCGGCCGAAGCGGCCGCCCAGGCGGTGCACGGCGGCGAGCAGCTTCTGGGCGGCCGTGGTCATGTCGCGCAGGCGCGGCGGCGCGGCGCACAGGTCGCACACGCCGCAGGGCTCCACGTCCGCCTCGCCGAAGTAGCGGCGCACGGCGGCGGGGCGGCAGCCCGCGCCGTCCAGCATGGCGTAGAGGCGGCGCGCCTTGCCGGTCTGCACCGCCTTCTGCTCGCCCCCCATCTCGCGCTCGTCGATGCGGCGCAGCGCCCAGGCGAGGTCGGCGGCGCCGTAGAGGGTGATGCCTTCGGCCGGCTCGCCGTCGCGGCCGGCGCGGCCCACCTCCTGCCAATAGGCCTCGATGGAGGAGGGCGGGTCGGCGTGGATGACGAAGCGCACGTCCGGCTTGTCCACGCCCATGCCGAAGGCGATGGTGGCCACCATCACCGCCTCGTCGGCGCTGAGGAAGTGCGTCAGGCGTCTCTCCCGCACCTCCTTGTCCAGGCCGGCGTGGTAGGCGACGGCGGGCGCGCCCGCCTCGCGCAGCTTGGCCGCCAGGGCGTCGGAGCCGTCGCGGGATCCGGCGTAGACCACGCCCGCGCGCCTGGGCCGGGCCGTCACCAACTCCACCACGCGGGCGTGCGTGGTCTTGGGGCCGCCCGCCTTGCGCTCGGCGGAGAGCTGCAGGTTGGGACGGGCGAAGCTGTCGACGAACTCGCGCGCGTCGCCCAGGTGCAGGGCGCCGCGGATGTCGGCCCGGGTGCGGGCGTCGGCGGTGGCGGTGACCGCCAGGCGCGGGACGTCGGGGAACACCTCCGCCAGCCGGCCCAGGGTGCGGTACTCGGGGCGGAAGTCGTGGCCCCACTGGCTGACGCAGTGCGCCTCGTCGATGGCGACCAGCGCCAGCTCGCGCTGCGACAGGCGCTCCAGCACGGAGCCCGTCATCAGCCCCTCCGGGCTCATGTAGACGAGGTCGAGCCGGCCCTCGCCCAGGCGCCGCCAGGTGTCGGCGCGCTCCTCGGGCGCGATGTTCGAGTCGAGCCGCGCGGCCGCCACGCCCGCCTGCCGCAGCGCCGCCACCTGGTCTGCCATCAGCGCGATCAGCGGCGAGACCACCAGCGCCACGCCGGGGCGGAGCAGGGCGGGGATCTGGTAGCACAGGCTCTTGCCGCCGCCGGTGGGCAGCACGGCCAGGGCGTCGCGCCCGGCCAGCACCTCGGTGATCACGCCCGCCTGCAGGCCGCGGAAGTCGGCGTGGCCGAAGGTGGTGCGCAGGACGTCGCGCGCGTCGTCGAGCGTGGGGGCGGTCACGCCGGCTATATGCGGCGCGCCGGCCGCCTTGTCAGCGCCGTGTCGCGCCAGGGAGAGGGGCGGGCGACCGCCGCGCGTCAGCCCGCCCCCGCTCCCCCTCCGCGGGCGAGCGCATCGAGCGCCTCCCGGGTGTCGACGTCCGCGAAGGCGTGCGTCTCCTCGAAAGCGACAAACGTCGCGCCCACGGCGGCCAGGGCGGACCGCAGCGAGGGCTCCGCGCCGCCGGCCAGCGCCGCCTCCACCGCCGGGCGCGCCGTGACGCGCCACACGGCGCAGGCGGGCTC
>CAXTCO010000396.1:0-2185 GCA_964242255.1 uncultured Caulobacteraceae bacterium
GGTCGGGGTCGCCCACCACGCGGGCGGCGCCCACGTCGGCCGCGGCCGAGGCGCGGACGGGCGCGCCGTTCAGGGTCGCCCCTCCGCCGCGAGCGGCCAGGAACAGCTCGCCCGTGTCCGGCGCGAACACGGCGGCGGCGACGGGCCGGCCGTCCTCCACCACCGCCAGGGAGGTGCAGAACCAGGGCTTGCCGCGGACGAAGGCGGTGGTGCCGTCGATCGGGTCCACCACGAACACGCGGCGGCGGCCCAGGCGCGACGGGTCGTCCGCCGTCTCCTCCGACAGCCAGCCGTAGTCCGGGCGCGCGTCGAGCAGCCGCTCGCGCAGGTGCGCGTCCACGGCGAGGTCGGCGTCGGTGACGGGCGATCCGTCCGCCTTGCCGCGCACCGCCGCGCCCGCGCGCATGGCCATCATCAGCGCCCCCGCCTCGCGGGCGGCGTCGGCCAGGAGGGCGAGGTCGTCCACGCCGTCCCCGGTCACGCTCCGGCGATCGCCAGGGCGTCCACGAACAGGGAGGGGGCGTTGGCGGCGCCTCGGATCTCCAGGTCGCAGGCCGGGACCAGGCGCGCGTAGATGTCCGGCAGGGCGCCGGCCACGGTGATCTCCGTGACGGGGTGGGCGGGCTCGCCCCCCTCCCACCACACGCCGGAGACGCCGGCCGACCAATCGCCCGTGTTGGCGTTCAGCGACGGGCCGAACATGGAGGTGACCCAGAGCCCTCGCCCTCCCGCCGCGCGCATCAGCGCCTCCGGCGTCTCCGCGCCCGGCTCCACGGTGAGGTTGTGCGTCCCCACGCCCGGCGGACCGGCCCCGCCGCGGCTGGCGTGGCCGGTGGTCTCCATGCCGAGCTGGCGGGCGCTGGCGCTGTTGAGCAGCCAGGTGGTCACCACGCCGTCCTCCACCAGGGCGCGGCGCTCCACGGCGACGCCCTCGTCGTCGAAGGCGGCGGAGCCCAGGCCGCGGGGGCGCAACGGGTCGTCCGTCAGCCGCACGCCCGGCGCGAACACCCGCTCGCCCAGCCGCTCCTTGAGGAACGACACGCCGCGCGCCACCGCCGTCCCGCTGATCGCGCCCAGGAACGGGCCGATCAGCGACAGGCTGTTGCGGTTGTCGAACAGCACCGGCGCGGTGGTGGAGCCGATCTTGCGCGCGTTCAGCCGGGCGACCGCGCGCTCGCCGGCGCGGCGGCCGACGTCCTGCGGCGCGGGCAGGTCGGCGCGCCAGCGGGTGGTGCGGCCGTCGCCGCCGCGCTCCATGCCGGCGCCCTCGCCGGCGATGGCGGAGGCGCTCAGGGAGGAGGCGCTGCCCCGCAACAGGCCGGAGAAGCCGTCGCTGGTCACGTGCCGGTGCGTCGTGACGCTCCAGGAGGCGGAGCCGCCGTCGGTGTTGGTGACGCCGGGGTGGGCGCGGGCGGCGGCGTCCGCGGCGCGCGCCCCGTCCTCCAGGGCCTCGGGCGAGGGCTCGGACGGGTCGAAGAGGTCGAGGTCGGGGGCCGCGCCGCTCGCCAGCCGCTCGCGGGGGGCGAGGCCGGCGTAGGCGTCCTCCGGCGCGAGGCGGGCCATGGCGACCGCGCGCTCCACCAGCCGCTCCACGGCGCGCGGCGACAGGTCGGAGCCGGAGACGCTGGCCTGCCGCCGCCCGACGAACACCCGCAGGCCCAGATCGCGGCTCTCCTCCCGCTCCACCTCCTCCAGCTCGCCCTCGCGGCTGGCGACGGAGAGGGCGCGGCGCTCGGCCCCGACCGCCTCGGCGGCGTCGGCGCCCGCGCGGCGCGCCTGGGCCACGACGTCGTGCAGAAGGTGTTCGTCCATCCGCGCCATATGGCGGCGGGCGGGGCGCGAAGCCAGCCGGCGCGGCAGGTCGTGCAGGTCGTGCAGGTCGTGCAGGTCGTGCAGGTCGTGCAGGTTCGTCTCCCTCGGCTGCGGGCTCAAGCGTCTCCTGCGTCATCCCGGCGGAGGCCGGAGAGCGAGGAGTGTAACCCTGCGGCGGAGGGCGGGGATGAACCGCGGTGGGGGCCACCGTGCTCGGGCGCGTCAAGGCGCGCTCCGCTTCGCTGCGCTCTTCGGCCTTGACCCGCCCTGCGCGCGGCGGCTGACGCGGGGGCGTCGGGACGCGGGGCGTCCCTCCAAGTTCAACGCGGCCTGCGGCGCGTCGAACACAGGGCTGTTCGCAAACAAGAGCTGC
>CAXTCO010000397.1:0-2168 GCA_964242255.1 uncultured Caulobacteraceae bacterium
CCCCGCCACCGACCCGCAGGCGGCGCTCGGCGGCGCCCTGCTGCCCCTGGGCGGCCCCAAGGGCTCGGCCCTGGCGCTGATGGTCGAGGTGCTCGCCGCAGCGCTGACCGGCTCCGCTTTTGGTTGGGAGGCGTCTTCGCTGTTCGAAGCGGAGGGACCCGCGCCCGACCTCGGCCACTGCCTGCTGGCGCTCGACCCGGGCGCCCTGAACGGCGGCGCGGGCGGCGGCTTCGGCGCGCGCATGGCAGAGCTGGCCGCCGCCGTGGCGGAGGACGGCGCCCGCCTGCCCGGCGACCGGCGGCTGGAGCTGCGCGCCCGGGCGGCGGCGCGGGGACTCGCCGTCCCGGAGGCGCTGCACGACGAGATCCGGGCGTTCACGCAGGCGTGACGCCGTCCGGCCGGGCGAGGTCACGCGGCGTGAGCTGCACGGTTGGCGCAGGGCGCCGGGTTCCGTAAGGAGACGGCCGCCCTTCTCCGTTCCGAGCCGCCATGCACGACGTCCGCGCCATCCGCGAGGAGCCCGAACGCTTCATCTCCGGCTGGGAGCGGCGCGGCGTGGCGGACGCACCGAGCCTCGTGCGCGGCCTGCAGGAGGCGGACGCCCGCCTGCGCGCCGCCCAGACCGCCGGGCAGGCGCTGCAGAGCCGCCGCAACGACGCCAGCAAGCTGATCGGCGCGGCCAAGGCGCAGAAGGACGAGGCGCGTGCGGCCGAGCTCATGGCCGAGGTGGCCGGACTGAAGGCCGAGATCGAGGCGCAGCTGGAGGCGGAGCGTTCGGCCGGCCAGGCGCTCAAGGACGACCTGGCCAGGCTGCCCAACCTGCCTGCCGCCGACATCCCCGACGGCCCGGACGAGACGGCCAACGTCGAGGTGAAGAGGTGGGGCGACCCGTCGTCCCTCCCCGCCGCCCGGCTGGCCGCGCCCAAGGACCACGCCACCCTGGGCGAGGCGCTCGGGATGATGGACTTCGAGCGCGCCGCCCGCATGTCGGGCGCGCGTTTCGTGGCGTTGAAGGGCCCGCTGGCCCGCCTGGAGCGGGCGCTCGGCCAGTTCATGCTCGACCTGCAGACGGCGGAGCACGGCTACGGCGAGGTCAGCCCGCCGCTGCTGGTGCGCGACGAGGCCATGTTCGGCACCGGCCAGCTGCCCAAGTTCGGCGAGGAGCAGTTCTTCGCCGCCAGCCAGGAGGATCGGCGCGACCAGCTCCGCCGCGCCCTGACGGTGGGCGACATCGCCGCCGAGATCGGCGCCGACGCGCGGCAGGTGACCCGCGCCATCGAGCGGCGCCTGGAGGCCGCCTCCACCTCCGAGCCCTACTGGCTGATCCCCACCGCCGAGGTCTCCCTCACCAACCTCGTCCGCGAGGAGATCACGCCGGAGGAGCGTCTGCCGCTGCGCATGACGGCGCTGACGCCCTCCTTCCGCTCGGAGGCGGGCGCGAGCGGGCGCGACACCCGCGGCATGATCCGCCAGCACCAGTTCTACAAGGTGGAGCTGGTCTCGGTCACGACGCCCGAGCAGTCCGAGGCCGAGCACGAGCGCATGACCGCTTGCGCCGAGGCCGTGCTGGAGCGCCTGGGCCTGCCCTACCGCCGCATGCTGCTGTGCGCCGGCGACATGGGCTTCTCGGCGCGCAAGACCTACGACCTGGAGGTGTGGCTGCCGTCGGAGGGGCGCCACCGCGAGATCAGCAGCTGCTCCAACTGCGGCGACTTCCAGGCCCGGCGCATGGACGCCCGCTGCAAGGCGGCCGGCGAGAAGGGGACGCGCTTCGTCCATACGCTGAACGGCTCGGGCCTGGCCGTCGGGCGCACGCTGGTGGCGGTGCTGGAGAACTACCAGGAGGCGGACGGGAGCATCACCGTTCCCTCCGTGCTGGTTCCCTACATGGGCGGCGTCGGGCGGATCGCCGCCGCCTGATGCGCATCCTGCTCACCAACGACGACGGCTTCCACGCAGAGGGGTTCGACGCCCTGCGCGCCATCGCCGCCGAGCTCAGCGACGACGTGTGGGTGGCCGCGCCGGAGGTGGAGCAGTCGGGCGCCAGCCGCGCGCTGACGCTCAGCGGGCCCATCCGCGTGGAGAGGGTGCGCCCGCGCGAGTGGCGGGTGGCCGGCACGCCCACCGACTGCGTGCTGCTGGCGATCCAGGACCTGATGGACGGCGCC
>CAXTCO010000398.1:0-2168 GCA_964242255.1 uncultured Caulobacteraceae bacterium
GCGACCTCAACGCTGCGCGTCTACCAATTCCGCCACGACCGCTCGCAACCGGAGCGGGGGCGATTAGCAGGGCCGTTCCGGCTTGGGAAGGGCGCAGGGCCGACGCCTCAGCCGCGGGCGCGGTAGTCGTAGACGTCGGCGGGCCCGGTGACCTCCACGGCGATCCGGTCCTCGCTGATCACGATCTCGCCGCGGGCCACGGGATGGTTGTTGGCGAGGATCCACACCTCGTCGTGTTCGCCCGCGTCCAGCGCGATGACGGCGCCGCGGCCCATGCGCAGCAGCTGCGCCATGGGCAGCACCGAGCGCCCGAGCACCACGGCGATCTCAACCTGAACCTGATCGACCTGGCCCAACGCGCACCCCGCACCGGGGCCGCCGCTTGGCGCGGCCGCCCCCTCGCCTCACATTGCGGGCTCATGCTCGACAACTCGTTAAGCGGCGGCGCGCCCGCCTTCGGCCGCGACGACGGCGCGGCCGTCGGCTGGGCCGTGTCGCCGGCGCCGGTCGCCTACCTCGACGCGGTGGCCGCCATGGAGGCGCGGGCCGCCGCCGTGGCGGACGGGCGGGCAGGCGAGCTCGTGTGGCTGCTGGAGCACCCGCCCCTCTACACGGCGGGCGTCACGGCCAGGGCCGGTGACCTGCTGTCGCCCGACCGCTTCCCCGTGTTCGCCACCGGCCGCGGGGGCCAGCACACCTATCATGGGCCCGGCCAGCGCGTGGCCTACGTCATGCTCGACCTCAGGGCGCGCCGCCGCGACGTGCGCGCCTTCGTGGAGGCGCTGGAGACGTGGGTGATCGACGCCCTGGCCGCCTTCAACGTGCGCGGCGAGCTGCGGGCCGGGCGCGTGGGCGTGTGGGTGGAGCGCCGCACGCCGGGCGTCGCGCCGCGCGAGGACAAGATCGCCGCGGTTGGGGTGAAGATCCGCCGCTGGGTCAGCTTCCACGGCGTCAGCCTGAACGTGGAGCCGGACCTGGAGCACTTCGGCGGCATCGTGCCGTGCGGACTCTCAGGCCACGGGGTCACCAGCCTGGTCGACCTCGGCCGACCGGCGACGATGGACGACGCCGACGCGGCGCTGCGCCGCGCCTTCGCCCGCACCTTCGGCCCCGTGGAGACGGCCGCCCCGCCCCTGTGACGGCGCTCAGCGCCCGGCGCCGGGCGTCCACAAGATGTCGCCCTGCGCCCGGTTGGCGTGGCGGGCGGCCACGAAGAGGAAGTCGCTGAGCCGGTTCAGGTACTTGAGCGCGGCGGGGGAGACGCGCTCGGCCGGATCCGCGGCCAGCGTCACGGCGCGGCGCTCGGCGCGGCGGCAGACGGTGCGCGCCAGGTGCAGGTGCGCGGCCAGCGCCGTCCCCGCCGGCAGCACGAAGGAGGTCAGCGGCGACAGCTGCGCGTTGAGGGCGTCGATGTCGCGCTCCAGCCGCTCCACCTGGCCGTCGGTGACGCGCAGCACCTCCCAGGCGGGCGGCGGGTCGCGCTCGGGCGTGGCGAGGTCGGCGCCGAGGTCGAACAGGTCGTTCTGCACGCGCGCCAGCACCGCATCGAGCGCCGCCTCGCCGGCCGCGTGCAGGCGGGCGAGGCCGAGGGCGGCGTTGCACTCGTCCACGTCTCCGTAGGCGGACACGCGCGCGTCGTCCTTGCGCACGCTCTCGCCGGTGGCGAGGCGCGTGGAGCCGCCGTCGCCGGCGCGCGTGTAGATGCGGTTCAGGACGACCATGGCCGCGGCTTCAGTTCTGCGACTTCCACCAGAAGGCGAAGCACAGCACGCCGACCGCCACCGCCTGCATGGTCACGCGCCAGCGCATGAAGCGGTTGCTGGCCTCGCCGCGCAGGCGCGCCGCCTCGGGGCTGGCGTCCACGCCGGGGCCGCCGCGCACCAGGGTGACGCCGCCGAGCACCAGCGGCACCACCACCGCGATCAGCGCGGCCACGATCATGAAGTTGATGACGACGTCCATGCGCCACACATAGCCGGCGCGCCGCCCCGGCGCCACGCCGAACCCCCGCCGCCGCCAAGCGTTGCAGCACACCCGACGCTCCACCTGTGACACGAGCCGAAGCCTTGAGCATCACACCCGCCGATCCGAGCGCCCGCCGTGCGGAGCCGTCCCCCGCGCACCCGGCCCCCGCGCACCCGGCCCCGGTGGCGCACCCGGCCCCTGCG
>CAXTCO010000399.1:0-2156 GCA_964242255.1 uncultured Caulobacteraceae bacterium
TGCACGACCTGCACGACCTGCACGACCTGCACGACCTGCACGACCTGCACGGCGTAGAAGCCGTCCCGTGACCCCGGACCTGCCCCGCCTCCGCGCCACCCTGGCGCGTCCCTTCTCCCTCAGCGGCCGAGGTCTGCACACGGGCCGGCGCACCACGGCGGCCGTGTCGCCCGCGCCGCCGGGCCAGGGCGTCGTGTTCGTCCGCACGGACGCACGGACCCGGGCGGCGGCGGACTGGCGCGTGCGCACGCGCCAGCCCCTGTGCACCGCCCTGCGCTGCGAGGACGGCCGCTCGCTCGTGCGCACGGTCGAGCACCTGCTGTCCGCCCTGGCCGCGCTGCAGGTCGACGACGCGCGGGTCGAGCTGGACGGGGAGGAGCTTCCCATCCTCGACGGATCGGCCGCGCCCTGGTGCGACGCGGTCGCCGCCGCGGGCCGGGTTGAGGCCGCCGGCGCGCCGCGCGCCTACCTGCGCGTGCTCGCGCCCGTGGAGGTGGCGGACGGCGCGCGGCGGCTGCGCATCGCGCCGGCGGAGCGGCTGGAGCTGGAGGGCGAGCTCAAGCTCGCGCGCTTCCCCGAGATGCGCTGGGCGGGCGTCGTGACGCCCGACGCCTACCGGCGCGAGCTGGCGCCGGCGCGCAGCTTCGGCCGGGTGAAGTGGGCGCTGCCGGCCAAGCTGTGGAGCCACGCCACCGGCCGCCCGCTGCTGCGCGGGGCCACCCCGCGGACCGTGGCGGCCGTGGTGGGCGGCGGCGTGATCGGCGGCATGCGCTTTCCCGACGAGTTCGTCCGCCACCGGCTGCTCGACCTCGTCGGCGACCTGGCCCTGATGGGCGCGCCCGTGCTCGGCCGGCTCAGCGGCCGCGACATCGGCCATGAGCTGAACCACGCCCTGGCGGCGCGCCTGATGGAGACGGCCGGCGCCTGGGAGCTCCGGCCGCTTGCGGGCGGCGGTCCGTGAGGCGCCGCAGCCCGCGCCTCAGACGCCGGTCACAGCACCTCGAACAGGCCGGCGGCGCCCATGCCGCCGCCCACGCACATGGTGACCACCACGTGCTTGGCCCTGCGCCGGCGGCCCTCCATGAGCACGTGGCCCGTGCAGCGCGCGCCGGTCATGCCGTAGGGGTGGCCGATGGCGATGGAGCCGCCGTTGACGTTGTACTTCTCCGGATCGATGCCCAGGCGGTCGCGGCTGTACAGGCACTGGCTGGCGAAGGCTTCGTTCAGCTCCCACAGGTCGATGTCGTCCACCTTCAGGCCGTGGCGCTCCAGAAGGCGCGGCACGGCGAAGACGGGGCCGATGCCCATCTCGTCGGGCTCGCAGCCGGCGACGGCGAAGCCCTTGAACAGGCCGAGCGGCTCCCGCCCGCGGCGCTCGGCCTCCTTGGCGTCCATGATCACCACGGCCGCCGCGCCGTCCGACAGCTGCGAGGCGTTGCCGGCGGTGACGAACTTATGCTCCCCCTCGCGGACGGTCTTCAGCTTGGCGAGGTCTTCCAGCGTGGTCTGCGGGCGGTTGCACTCGTCCTTGTCGACCACGACGTCGACCATGGACTCGGCCTTGGTCTCCTTGTCCACGACCTTCATCCTGGTCTTCATCGGGACGATCTCGTCCTTGAAGGTCCCGTTCGCCTGGGCGGCGGCGATGCGCTGCTGCGAGCGCAGGGCGTACTCGTCCTGGTGTTCGCGGGAGAGGCCGTAGCGCTGGGCGACGTTGTCGGCCGTGTCGATCATCGGCATCCACAGGGCGGGATGCCGCTCCATGAGCGACTCCTCCGTGAAGTGGTGGGTGTTGAAGTGGCCGCCGAACTGGACGAGCGAGATGCTCTCCACGCCCGCGCCGACCGCCACCTTGGCCCCTTCGTTGCGGACGTAGTTGGCGGCCACGGCGACAGCGTTCAGGCCCGAGGAGCAGAAGCGGTTCACCGTGGAGCCCGCGGTGGTCACCGGGCAGCCGGCCCACAGGGCGGCGTCGCGGCCGGTGTTGTGGCCGGTCGCGCCCTCCGGGTTGCCGCAGCCCATGACCAGCTCCTCCACCTCCGCCGGGTCGATCCTCGCGCGCTCCATCGCGTGCTTCACAGCGTGGCCGCCCATGGCAGCCCCGTGGGTGGCGTTGAAGCCGCCGCGCACGCTCTTGGCGAGGCCGGTGCGGGCGT
>CAXTCO010000400.1:0-2142 GCA_964242255.1 uncultured Caulobacteraceae bacterium
ACCCGGAGAAGGTGAAGACCAAGGTCGCCTTCGACAACCTGACGCCCCTCTACCCGCAGAAGCGCCTGACCATGGAGCTGCCCGATCCCACGGTGAAGGACCGCACGGGCCGCGTGATCGACATCGTCGCC
This sequence comes from uncultured Caulobacteraceae bacterium, assembly GCA_964242255.1. Classification (GTDB taxonomy): domain Bacteria; phylum Pseudomonadota; class Alphaproteobacteria; order Caulobacterales; family Caulobacteraceae; genus JASLDZ01. Next base: position 132 of record CAXTCO010000400.1, read on the forward strand.
CCCATCGGCAAGGGCCAGCGCTGCCTGATCGTCGCCCCGCCGCGCGTGGGCAAGACGATCATGATGCAGAACGTGGCCAAGGCGATAGAGGCCAACCACCCGGAGGTCTACCTCATGGTGCTGCTGATCGACGAGCGGCCCGAGGAGGTCACCGACATGCAGCGCACGGTGAAGGGCGAGGTGGTCAGCTCCACCTTCGACGAGCCCGCCACCCGCCACGTGGCCGTCGCCGAGATGGTCATCGAGAAGGCCAAGCGCCTCGTGGAGTCCAAGAAGGACGTGGTGATCCTCTTGGACAACATCACGCGCCTGGGCCGCGCCTACAACACGACGGTGCCGTCGAGCGGCAAGGTGCTGACGGGCGGCGTGGACGCCAACGCCCTGCAGCGGCCCAAGCGCTTCTTCGGCGCAGCGCGCAACGTGGAGGAGGGCGGCTCGTTGACCATCATCTCCACCGCCCTGATCGACACGGGCAGCCGCATGGACGAGGTGATCTTCGAGGAGTTCAAGGGCACCGGCAACAGCGAGATCATCCTCGACCGCAAGGTGGCCGACAAGCGCATCTTCCCCGCCATCGACATCCTGAAGTCGGGCACGCGCAAGGAGGAGCTGATCACGGACAAGGCGAACCTGCAGAAGACCTACGTGCTGCGGCGGATCCTGTCGCCGATGGGTCCTCAGGACGCGATCGAGTTCCTGCTCGACAAGATGAAGCAGTCCAAGACGAACGCGGACTTCTACCAGTCGATGAACACCTGACGGCGGTGCGTGCGGCGCGGGTGCGGGGCCACCGTGCTCGGGCGCGTCAAGGCGCGCTCCGCTTCGCTGCGCTCTTCGGCCTTGACCCGCCCTGCGCGCGGCGGCTGACGCCAAGGTGTCGGGACGCGGGGCGTCCCTTGATTGTTCAACGCGGCCTGCGGCGCGTCGAACACAGGGCTGAGGCGTGCCCGTGCGCGGGCCGACCGCAGCCCCTCTGCTCCGGCGTGAGCGGCCGCACCACCGTGGCTGCAGCTCTTGTTTGCATGCAGCCCCGTGTTCGACGCGCCGCAGGCCGTTGAACACACTTGCGGGACGCCCCGCGTCCGGACGCCCTGGCGTCAGCCGCCGCGCGCAGGGCGGGTCAAGGCAGGTGCGCAGCACCTCCTGCGAAAGCAGGTCGCCTTGACGCGCCCGAGCACGGTGGCGGCCCACCGCAATCCATCCCCGCCCTCTCCAGCAGGGTTACACTCCCCTCCTTCTGTCATCCCGGCGGAGGCCGGGACCCAGGTCTGACCCCGCGCGCGTGGCGGGCCGCGGAGCGTGGCGCGCCGTCTGGGTCCCGGTCTCCGCCGGGATGACAGAAGGAGAGGGCTTGAGACGAGAGCCAGGGGAGGAGGAACCTGCACGACACAGCAGAACGGGCGCCCGGTCTCCCGGACGCCCGTCCCAAACTCTTCAGAGGCTGGCCGGCCTCAGCTGGCCGGGCGCGCCGGGCCGCCCACACGCGGAGGCTTCGGCTTCGGCGGGGGCAGCAGGCCTTCGCGCTGCATGCGCTTCCTGGCCAGCTTGCGGGCGCGGCGGACGGCCTCGGCCTTCTGGCGGGCGCGCTTCTCCGAAGGCTTCTCATAATGGACGTGCCGCTTCATCTCGCGGAACGTGCCCTCGCGCTGCATCTTCTTCTTCAGCGCCTTGAGCGCTTGGTCGACGTTGTTGTCGCGGACGAAAATCTGAACCAGGACCAGGCCCTCCTCAGCCGAGGCCTCCCGCGGCCTCGGGGACCTGTGCGGGATCGCTTGAACGGATCGACGGACCCGCGGGAGGATCCCGCCGGGCGCGAAGGGGCGCTCCTTACTCCGCGCCGGCCCGCCTGTCCACGGGGGAGCGGCGCTCCCTATATGGCCGCCATGAGCGACGCCCCCATCGCCTCCCAGGCCGACGCCCCAGACGCCGCCGCCGCCGCCGAGGCCCGCCTGCTCGACGCCGCCGTGCGTCACGCGCCGGCGTTGGGCTGGGGCGGGCGGCTGGTGGAGGC
>CAXTCO010000401.1:0-2134 GCA_964242255.1 uncultured Caulobacteraceae bacterium
TGGAGGCGGAGGCCGCCCACGGCACCGTCACCCGCCACTACCGCCAGCACCAGCGAGGCGAATCGACCTCCACCAACTCGGTCGCCTCCATCTTCGCCTGGACGCGCGGCCTCGCGCACCGCGCCAAGCTCGACGGCAACGCCGAGCTGGCCCGCTTCGCCAGCCAGCTGGAGACGACGACGGTGGACACCGTGCAGTCCGGCTCCATGACCAAGGACCTGGCGCTCTTGGTCGGCGACCGGCAGGGCTGGCTGACCACCGAGGGCTTCCTCGACAAGGTCAGCGAGAACCTGGAGCGCGACATGGGGGCTGCGGGCGCCTGAACCCGCCCCCGCCGGGAGCGTCGCGTGAACAGCGCCTTACGCTCCCGGTCGCCCCTCGGAGGCCCGCCAGCTTGCGGGAGACGATGTAGACGTCCACGCCGCTCATGGAGCACTCCTCCCGTGACGCGTCACTGCGCGCGATCACCTCGACCGCCTTGCCCGACCTGGTCTGGAAGGTGATGTCATAGACCTGCCGGAACAGGTCCTTGCCCTTCCTCTCCGACGCGAGCAGCACGGCCTTGGTATGCGACGGGTCTGTCTGGGTCGGATCGACGATGGCGGCGTTCTTGAGGTGAACGAGCGCCATGTTCGTCGGCCAGCTCGAACAGTCGAGGGTCTGCGCGAATCCTGAGGACGGCGCGATGAGCGCGCACAGGCTTGGAAGAAGGGAACGGGACCTTCACGGCGTCACCGTGATCGTATGATCCTGGCTGTTCCAGATCTGCTGGCGAACCTGCAGGTTCTCGATGATGCAGCCGTGGGAGGCTTGCCCCGGGCGCGCTCGGCTGCCGCCGTGAGTCAGGAAGCCGCCACGGCCCAAGGTGTTCGTGCCTGCCGCAGGCGTCAGTCGCAGAGCATAGGCGCCTGCATGCGGGTGCTGGAAAGGCCCGCCGATCGCGTGGATCCCTGCGGGAGGGGTCCGACATCATGCGCGCCCTGCATGGCCGGATCGTTCAGGCCGGCGCCCGATCCCGAACAGCCGGTGGCGGACATGAACACCGTTGTATCTAAGCTCGCCTGTACGCTGGCCGTAAGTCCAAGGCATGCGCACCTCCGTCGCTGGCGAGGGAGGATGCGCCCACAAACGTGCAGTTGGGAGGACGCGTCCGCACGACCGGGCGGGCGCGTCCTGAAGCGTCAGGCCAGCGCGGTCCGCACCTGGGCGGCGATGGCCTTGAAGCCCGCCTCGTCGGCGCCGGCGATGTCGGCCAGCACCTTGCGGTCGAGGTCGAGGCCCGCAAGGTCCAGCCCATGCATGAACTGGCTGTAGGTGAAGCCCTCCAGCCGGGCGGCGGCGTTGATCCGCTGGATCCACAGCGAGCGGAACTCGCGCTTGCGCACCTTGCGGTCGCGGTAGGCGTACTGGCCGGCGCGGTCGACGGCGGCCTTGGCGGCCCGGATGGTGTTCTTGCGACGGCCGTAGAAGCCCTTCGCCTGCTCCAGGACCTTCTTGTGCTTGGCGTGGGCGGTGACGCCCCTCTTCACGCGTGCCATGTCATCTCACCTGTATCTTGAATGGGAACCGAGGAGGAAGGCGGCTTCAGCCGTAGGGCATGAAGTGCTTGATGGCCTTGGCGTCCGGATCGGACATCACCTTGGTCCCGCGATTGGTGCGGATGTACTTGGAGTTGTGGCTGAGCAGGCGGTGGCGCTTGCCGGCGACCCCGGCCTTCACGTGCCCGGAGGCGGTGATCTTGAATCGCTTCTTAACGCCGGATTTCGTCTTCAGTTTAGACATTTCGCTGCGGGTGAGCGGCGAAGCTCCCCGTCCTCTATGAGCATGAAGAGCCGCCCAGGCATGTCTAAGGCCCGGCGGCTCTGGAAAGGCGACGCTTCTAACGGAGCGGGGGCGGGGCGGCAAGGCCCGCGCCGCCGCCGACGGAGTCAGCGCGGGGCGAGGATCATGATCATCTGCTTGCCCTCCATGCGGGGCTCGTACTCGACCTTGGCCACGGGATCGAACTCGGCCTTGACCTGCTGCAGCAGCTTCATGCCCAACTCCGGGTGCGCCAGCTCGCGACCGCGGAAGCGAAGCGTCACCTTGACCTTGTCGCCCTCCTCGAAGAAGCGCGTCATGGCCTTGGCCTTCA
>CAXTCO010000402.1:0-2101 GCA_964242255.1 uncultured Caulobacteraceae bacterium
GGCCTCCGGCGTCACGCCGGAGGCCCTGGCGCGGCTGCATGCGCCCATCGGCCTCGACCTCGGCGGCAAAGCGCCCTGGGAGATCGGCGTCGCCGTGCTGGCCGAGGTCACCGCCGCGCGCCACGCGGCCGAGCCGCCGCTGCTGCTGCGCGCACCGGTCTTCGCCGCCGCCTGAGGCCCGGGCTCAAGACCCATCCTCCGACCCGGCTTCGGGGCTCAACCCCGGATGGGGACGTTGTCCTTGTCGGGCGACGCCTCGCCCGTGACGGCGGGGTCCTTGCGGCCGAGCGGGCGGGGAGCGGCGGCGGGGTCGCCCCGGTGCGCCTCCCCGCCTTCGAGCGCCCCCGCCGCGTCGGCCTCCGGCGCGCCCGTCGTCTCCATCGCCTGTTCCGGTTCTCCGCCGTCCGCCATCGCCCACGTCTCCGCCTGCAGCAAGAAGGCTTCCGCCACGCGCGCGTTCCCTGCTTTGACACGCGCCGCGTCCGGAGGGAGCATCCCGCGCCGGCCCGCAGAGGCCCGCCGGAGAGACCGTCACGCCCATGCCCGCACCCCTGCTCACCCGCCCCGAAGGCACGCCCGTGCGCGACCTCCAGCTGTCGCGCCGCGGCCTGGCGGGCCTGTTCGCCACCGGCTACGCCGCCTACGCCCTCTGCGCCGACGCCGAACCGATCCACACGGACGAGGCGGGCCTCGTCGTCGACCAGGTGCGCGCGGGCGCGGACGGCCTGCCGCTCTACGTGGCGCGGCCGGCCTCGAAGGGGCGCTATCCCCTCGTGGTCGTCGTGAACGAGGTGTTCGGGGTCCACGAGTACATCAAGGACGTCTGCCGCCGCTTCGCCAAGCTGGGCTACGCGGCCGTCGCGCCGCAGTTCTTCTTCCGCAACGACCCGGCCAACACGCTCGCCTCCACGCAGGATTTCAAGACGATCCAGACGATCGTCGCCGCCGCCCACAACGAGCAGGTGATGGGCGACGTCGACACGACGCTCGCCTGGGCGGGAACGCAGCCGTTCGTCGACCACAAGCGGATCGCGATCACCGGCTTCTGCTGGGGCGGCGCGGCCGTGTGGATGGCGGCGGCGCGCTTTCCGGAGATCAGGGCCGGCGCCGCCTGGTACGGCCGCCTCGCGCCGCCCAAGGCCGGCGACTTCATGAGCGACGACCGCCGCCAGTGGCCGCTGCAGATCGTGAACGACCTGCACGCCCCGGTGCTCGGCCTCTACGGCGGCCTCGACAAGGGCATCCCGCGCGAGGACGTCGACGCCATGCGCGCGGCCATGAAGCGCGCCGGCAAGCCGGGCGACCTCATCTTCTACCCGGACGCCCAGCACGGCTTCCACGCCGACTACCGCAGCTCCTACAACGAAGCCGACGCGAAGGACGGCTGGACGCGCCTCCTCGCCTTCTTCGCCGCGCATGGCGTCGCCCCAGGCCGCGCGCACGGCCTGTTCGGCTGAGGCGGAGGCGCTTGCGCCTGGAACGGAGTGCGAACACACTGTCCGGATGAGCGTGCGCGCGGCCGCCCTGTCCGAAGCCGGCGTCGGCCCCGAGCCCACCGCCGACGGGCCCTCGCCCGTGTTCGGCGTGGAGGAGCCGGGGGCCGCGTTCGTCCATGCGCCGCGCCGCCCGGCGATCACGGACACCGTGACGCGCGGCGCGGCGCGGCTGCTCATCGGCCTCGGCTGTGCGCCCCTGACGGAGGTGGCGCTGCCCAACGGCCGCCGAGCGGACCTCTTGGCGCTCGGGCCCAAGGGCGAGTTCGTGATCGCGGAGGTGAAGAGCGGGATCGAGGACTACCGCGCCGACGGCAAGTGGCCGCAGTACGCTCCCTTCTGCGACCGGTTCTTCTTCGCCGTCTCGCCCGAGTTCCCGCGGGCGGTGCTGCCGCCCGAACCCGGGCTGATCGTGGCTGACGGCTTCGGCGGGGCCGTGCTGCGCGAGGCGCCGGCCCATCCGCTGGCGCCCGCCCGGCGCAAGGCGCTGCTGCTTCAGTTCGCGCGCTTGGCGGCGTGGCGCGCCGTCGGCTGAGGAGGGCGGCGGGCGGAAGTGGTGGACGCGGCTGGGATCGAACCAGCGACCCCCTCGATGTCAACGAGGTGCT
>CAXTCO010000403.1:0-2097 GCA_964242255.1 uncultured Caulobacteraceae bacterium
CCCGCCAGCAGGAAGGCGCCCAGCGCGAGCGCGTGCGCCGCCGCGCTCACCCCCGCCGCCACGGTGCGGCGACGCGTGCGCGAAGGCCGGAGCGGGCGAGGAGAGGGCGCGGTCTGCACAGGCCTCCGAGGTGCGGTGGACGAAGAGGCCTGCACCGATCACGCCCGCGTGGCGCCCGCGTGGCGCCCGCGTGGCGTCGCTCGCGGCGACGGACGGCGACGCGTCGAAGGTTTCTGGATGCCCGCGAAACGTGCTTGTCGTGCAACATCGTCACCGCTAAGTCCCACCTGCGCCTGCGGGGAGTTCCCGTGCTGAGGGATCACTGCGGCATGCAACAGGTCGGACCCACGCCCCAACACTCCCGCATCGAGACGCTCGACGTCATCCGCGGGATCGCGATCTGTGGTATCCTTCCGTTCAACATCCCGTTGATGGGCTTCATCGGTCTTAGAGAGCGGCCCGAGTATCCCGCCGTCTGGAACTTGGACTGGAGTCTTTGGGGTCTGCTGGATCTGACGCTGGCAGGCTCCATGAGGGGCCTTTTCACAATGCTGTTCGGCGGGGGCATGCTCCTGATGCTGCGCCGGGCGGAGGGCGAGCAGGCGCAGGTGGCGCCCATCGACGTGTGGACGCGGCGATGCCTCGGGCTCGGCCTGCTGGGCGTCGTCAACTTCGTCGTCCTGCTCTGGCCTGGCGAGATCCTCTGGAACTACGGCTTGACCGGTCTTGTGCTGCTGGCTTTCCGCACGGCCCGGCCGCGCCATCTGATCATCGCTTCGTTGACTTGTCTTTTCGTCCTGATGACAGCGGACGTGCTCAAGAGCGCCCATCACGTGCGGTCGGTCCAGGATGGAACCGCGGCGCTCGCCGCCCAGGCCGCCCACAAGCCGCTCTCCGCCGGACAGGACAAGGCGCTCAAGACCGTCGTGAAGCTGCGCGAGTCGATGCATCCGCCCGCTAGCGAAACGGCCAAGGAGCGCAGCGAGCGCACGCACTGGCCGTCGGTGGTGGGCTGGAGTTGTGGGCTCTGGTCGACGTTCTATCTGACCCAGACCGGCTGGAGCCTCATGCTCGAGAGCCTCTCCTTCATGCTGATGGGCATGGCTCTGTTCCGCATGGGCGTCCTGACAGGCCGAGCCCCCTCGAAGGTCTACGCAGGGCTGATCGTGTTCGGCTATGCAGGTGGCTTTTGCCTGCGCGGCGTGGACCTGTGGACGGGCGCCCGCATCGGCTTCGACCCGTCGGCGCTCGGCGGGCCGCCCTGGCTCGTGACCCTCAACTACGCCGACTTCGAGTTGGCTCGCCTGTTGGTGACACTGGGCCATGTCGGCTTGATCACGCTGCTGTTCCGCCACGGGCTCCTCGGCCGTGCGACGCCGCTCCGCGCGCTCGGTCGCATGGCGCTGACGACCTACATGGCGCAGTCGTTGATCACCTCCGTCCTGTTCTACGGCTTAGGGCTGCTGGGCCGGTTCAGCTACGCGGGGCTCATGGGGCTGTGCGTCTGCATCTGGGTCGCCACGGGCGTCTTCTGCTGGGCCTGGCTGCGCCGCTTCGAGCAGGGGCCTGTCGAGGCGCTGCTGCGGCTGGCCGCCTACGACAGCTTCCGCCCGGGCTGGGCGCGCAGGCGGGCCGCCGCGGTTTTGGCGTCGACGCCGTCGATCTAGCGCTCCCGATGCGGCCGGTCCGACGTCTGGGTTCCCCCCGTGACGGCCGTCCGCGCCGGCCGCCTCCGCCTCCTCAAGCCACCAGGAAGCTCAGCTGGCGCGTCTCCGGCTCGTTCCTGCCCTCGGCGATCTCGCGGTCGGTGAGGCGGGTGGGGTAGTCGCCGGTGAAGTAGTGGTCGGTGAACTGAGGGCGGGCGGGGTCGCGCTCACCGGCGCCCATGGCCCAGTAGAGGCCCTCCACGGAGAGGAAGCCGAGGCTGTCCACTTCCAGCATCTGAGCCATCTCGGCCAGCGACCTCTGCGCGGCGATCAGCTTCTCGCGGTCCGGCATGTCGATGCCGTAGAAGTCGGGCCACTTGATCGGGGGGGAGGCGCTGCGCAGGTGCACCTCCTTGGCGCCCGCCTCGCGCACCATGCGCACGATCTTCAC
>CAXTCO010000404.1:0-2081 GCA_964242255.1 uncultured Caulobacteraceae bacterium
GCGTCGCCCGACCGCTCGGGCGCGTCGGCGAGCGCCGTGCCCAGCACGGCCTCGATGGCGGCGCGCGGCACGCCGCCCGGGCGCAGCAGGACGGGCGGCCCGAGGCAGGAGACGACGGTCGACTCCAACCCGACCGCGCAGCGGCCGCCGTCGAGCACCAGGTCCACCCGGCCGTCCAGGTCGGCCAGCACGTGGGCGGCCTCGGTCGGGCTGATCCGGCCCGACCGGTTGGCGGAGGGGGCCGCGACGGGGCAGCGGGCCTCAACGAGCAGCGCGCGCGCGACGTCGTGGGCGGGCACCCGCAGCGCCACGCTGCCCAGCCCCGCCCGGGCCAGCAGCCCCACCCCGCAGGTGGCCGCCGCCGGAACCACCAGCGTCAGCGGCCCCGGCCAGAAGGCTTCCGCGAGCGCGAGCGCGGCCGGGCCGAACACGCCCTCGCGCCGCGCCGCCTCAAGCGAGGGCAGGTGGGCGATCAGCGGGTTGAAGCGCGGCCGCGCCTTGGCGCCGAAGACGCGCGCCACCGCCTCGTCGCGGCCCGCGTCGGCGCCGAGCCCGTAAACCGTTTCGGTCGGGAAGGCCACGAGCGCTCCCGCGCGCAGCAGCGCGCCCGCCCGGGCGACGGCGGAGGGCGTGGCGCGGAGGCAATCGGTCATGAGCAGCCGGTCCTTGTCCTCTTGCGCGCCGCGGCCCGCGGCGCCACCTCGGGCCCCATGTGCGGACGCTACGTCATCACCTCGCCGCCCGAGGCCGTGCGGTCCTGGTTCGGCTACCCCGAGCGGCCGAACTTTCCGCCGCGCTTCAACGTGGCTCCCACCCAGCCGATCCCGGTCGTGGCCCGCGACGACCGGCTCGTGGGCGCGGCCGAGCGGCACCTGCGGCTGGTGCGCTGGGGTCTGGTGCCCTCCTTCGTCAAGGACTTCAAGCGCTGGCCGCTGATCATCAACGCCCGCGCCGAGGAGATCGCGACCAAGCCGAGCTTCCGGGCGGCCCTCGCGCGGCGGCGCTGCCTGGTGGTGGCGGACGGCTGGTACGAGTGGCGCCGCGGCGAGCCGCGCCGGGCCGGCACGCCCTTCCTGTTCCGGCGCGCGGACCGTGCCCCGATCGCCTTCGCCGGGCTGCACGAGCGCTGGATGGGCGCCGACGGCAGCGAGCTCGACACGGCCTGCATCGTCACGACCGAGGCCAACGCGCCCTGCGCGGCCGTCCACGGGCGCATGCCGGTCGTGCTGGAGCGCGCGGACTGGGAGGCCTGGCTCGACGCCGAGGGGGAGCCGCCCGAGCGGGCCGCGCGGCTGCTGAAGCCCTGCAACAGCGATCTTGTCGAGCTGGTCGAGGTCGGGTCCGGCGTGAACCGGGTCGCGAACGACGACCCATCGCTGATCGAGCCCGTGGCGGCGCCTGCGCCCCGACCGGCGCCGCCCCCGGCGGTCGAGCGGCAGGGCAGCCTGTTCTGAGCGGCTGCGCCGGGGCTCAGGACAGGAGCCCGCGCCGCGCCCGCGCGGGCCGCTTGCGGAACACCGCCACGGCTTCGAGGTGCGGCGAATAGATGAACTGGTCGACCGGCACCGCGCGCTCGGCCGCGTAGCCCCCGCCGATCAGGATCTTGCTGTCGCGCGCCAGGGTGGCGGGATTGCAGGACACCGCGACCACGACCGGCACGGCCGAGGCCGCGATCTGCTCCGCCTGCGCCTGCGCGCCCGCCCGCGGCGGGTCGAACACCACGGCGTCGAACGCTTGCAGCTCGGCGGGCGCGAGGGGTCGCCGGTACAGGTCGCGCGCCTCGACCGTCACCGGCCGGAGGCGCCCGCTCGCTCCGCCCGCGGCCCGGCGGAGGGCGTCGAGCGGACACGCCTCCAGGTCGACCGCGTGAACCGTGGCGCGCGCGGCCAGCCGCAACGCGAAAGGCCCGACGCCGCAGAACAAGTCCAGCACGCGCCGCGCCCCGCCGACCCCGGCCAGGACGGCCTCGGCCAGCGCCGCCTCGCCCGCCGCGGTCGGCTGCAGGAAGCTGCCCGGCGGCAGGTGGACCCCGGCCGCGCCGACCGCGAGCACGGGCGGGCGCGCCTCGATCAGGACCGAGC
>CAXTCO010000405.1:0-2078 GCA_964242255.1 uncultured Caulobacteraceae bacterium
CGCGGCGACGTCTCCACCGCCGCCTTCATCTCCATCCACAACATGGCCTCGTGGATGATCGACCGCTTCGGCTCCGACGCCCTGCGCGCCAAGTACCTGTCCCGGCTGACGCGCATGGAGCTGATCGCCAGCTACTGCCTCACCGAGCCGGGCTCGGGCTCCGACGCGGCGGCCATGCGCTCCACCGCGCGCCGCGACGGCGGCGAGTGGGTGCTGGACGGCGGCAAGGCGTTCATCTCCGGCGGCGGCGTGAGCGACATCTACGTCTGCATGGTCCGCACGGGCGGGGAAGGGGCCAGGGGGATCAGCGCCTTCGTGGTGGAGAAGGGAACGCCGGGGCTCTCCTTCGGCGCCAACGAGCGCAAGATGGGCTGGAACAGCCAGCCGACCACCACGGTGAACTTCGACGGCGTGCGCGTGCCCGCGGAGAACCTGATCGGCAAGGAGGGCGACGGCTTCCGCTACGCCATGACGGGGCTGGACGGCGGCCGCCTGAACATCGCCGCCTGCTCGCTGGGCGGCGCGCAGGCGGCCCTGGAGAGCGCCAAGGCCTACATGGAGGTGCGCACCACCTTCGGCTCCGCCCTCAAGGAGAAGCAGGCGCTGCAGTTCAAGATCGCCGACATGGCCACGGAGCTTGAGGCCGCGCGCCTGATGGTGCGCAACGCCGCCGACGCCCTGGACAAGAAGCGGCCGGAGGCGACGCGCCTCTGCGCCATGGCCAAGCGCTTCGCCACCGACGCCGGCTTCCAGGTGGCCAACGACGCCCTGCAGCTCCACGGCGGCTACGGCTACCTGCGCGACTACCCGGCCGAGCGCATCGTGCGCGACCTGCGCGTCCACCAGATCCTGGAGGGGACCAACGAGATCATGCGCGTGATCACCGCCCGCGAGCTGTTCCGCCAGTAGCTTGCCGCAGGACGCGCCCGCGCCTAATCTGGTCAGCAGCTGGTCAGAGAGGCTGTGCGATGCGCGAGGTCGGAGTTCTGGAGGCTAAGACGAAGCTGTCCGCCTTGCTCGACGAAGTCGAGGGCGGGGGCGAGGTCGTCATCACGCGCCACGGTCGTCCCGTGGCGCGCATGGTGGGGGCGGACGCGCCGTCCTGGCCGCCACGTCGGCCGACCGGTGAGGAGCTCGTCGTCAAGGCCAAGGCTTTCCAGCAGCGCTTGATCGATCAGGGCTTCGATCCCAAGCCCGAGTCTTGGGAGGATTTGAAAGAGCTGGCTCGCCGGTGAGCGCTTGATCGTCATCGACGCCTCGGCCGCCCTCGCGTGGCTGCTCCCATCCCAAGCCACGGAGGCCGCCTGGAGCTTCCTCGAAGCGACCACGGGCCACGCCTACGCGGCTCCCTTCGTTTTCGGATGGGAGGTGCGCAACGCCTTGCTGGTGAAGGCGCGGCAAGGCGTGCTGCCGCGCCATCAGCTTCAGCCGGCGCTGGACCAGATCGGCGGCTACGGCGTGGCCTGCGGCGAGCCGGTCGACGTGACCTCCCTGACGCCGCTCGCCATCTCCGAGAACATCAGCCTGTTCGACGCCAGCTACCTCGCCCTCGCGATGGACGCGGGCGAGGGGTTGGCGTCGCTGGACCGGGCGTTGCTGAGCGCCGCCGTCCGGTGCGGGGTGAACGTGTATGACTTGAGGGCCGACCCGTGACCGAAGACCTTCCCGTCCTCGCCCGCGCGGAGGGCGCCGTCGGCCGCCTGACGCTGAACCGTCCGCGGGCGCTGCACGCGCTGACCACGCAGATGTGCCGGCTGATGACGGACGCGCTGCTCGCCTGGCGCGACGACCCGGCCGTGGCCCTGGTGATGATCGACCACGCCGGCGGCCGCGGCTTCTGCGCGGGCGGCGACATCCGCATGCTGGCGGGGAGCGGGGAGGGCGACGGGGCGGCGGCGCGCGAGTTCTTCCGGACGGAGTACCGCCTCAACGCCCTGCTGCACGCCTACCCCAAGCCGACGCTGGCGGTGATGGACGGCGTCACCATGGGGGGCGGGGTGGGGATCTCGCGCCCGTGCCGCTTCCGCGTCGCCACCGAGCGCACCGTGTTCGCCATGCCGGAGACGGGCATCGGCCTG
>CAXTCO010000406.1:0-2077 GCA_964242255.1 uncultured Caulobacteraceae bacterium
GGGCCGCGGCGCGCGCGGCGGCGGCCTCGCGCTCGGCGGCCTCGCGGCCGCGGCGCTCATCGTCGGCTTGGCGGCGGACCTCCGCCTGGCGGGCTTCGTCGGCCGAACGGGCGGCGTCCACCACGCGCTGGCGACGCTCCATCTCGCTCTGCGAGAGGCCGCCGTCGCGGGACGACGGGGCGGGCGCGGCCGAGCGCGGCTGGCCGGGCGCTGGGGGGGCCGCCGAGGGGGCCGGGCGCTCCCGCGCTGGCGGCAGCTCGGAGGTGGACGGGCGCGGGCGCGGCGCCTCGCCGGGCGGACGGGCGGAGCGCTTCACCTCCACCTGCACCGCCTTGGAGCGGCCGTGGCTGAACTGCTGGCGCACCTGGCCCGCGGGCGCCGAGCCCCTGGAGCTCGGCTTCAGCGACAGCGGCGAGCGCGGCCCCGTGCCGGTCGACCCGACCGGGGTTCCGCTGCTCGGCTGGCCGCCGCGGCCTTCGTTGTTGTCGTCGCTCATCCGGTCCGATCGATACGCCGGAGGCGCGGGCCTCGGGCTATGGTCAACTCAACACTTGAAGGGCCGAGGCGATCACTCGCCCGGCCCGCCTTTCGGCTCCTCGCCCCAACAGGTCGGGACAAGCGGGCGGAAGCCTTCGAGACGCCGGACGTCGACCGTCCAGCGGGCGGCTCCACGCCCCGCGATCACTGCGCAGTGTATCGCATTGTCGATACCCAGGGCCACCCCAAGAGTCGCGGAATCGAAGACGCCGAACAGCCTGGGAGGTCGGGGGGACCGGCGTGCGGCGCCGAGCAGTTTCCGTCTGCCGTCGGCCGCGCCGTCCGCCGCCTCCACGAGCCAGGCGGCCCGCCCGGAAGCGGCGAGCGCCTCGACCTTGTCGAAGCCGGAGATAAGCTCGCCCGCCTTCTTCGCAAGGCCGAGCCCCGACAGCAGCCGCTGCTCCAGGAGCGACTGCACGAGGTCGGCCAGGGCGGGCGGCGTCTTGGCCTTGGTCTTGAGCGAGCGCGAGAAGGCGTCGCGCTTCACTGCGAGGTCCACGGCTTCGCGCGTGGCCGCGGTCCACACGCCGCGGCCGGGCAGCTTGCGCGCGAGGTCGGGGACGAGGGCGCCGTCGGGGCTGAGCACGAAGCGCACCAGCGCCTCCTCGGGCATGACCTGGCCGGAGGCGACGTCGCGGCGCTCGCGCCCGGCCTCGGCGTGGGTCTTGGGCGCCGGAGGGGGGGCGGAAGGCGGGGGCGCGTCCGTCACGGCGTCAGCTCCGGGGCCGGCGCATCTGGAACAGGCGGTCCACCTCGGCGTAGTCGCCCCAGCTCCCGCAGCGGGCGACGGGCCGGGCGCGGGCGGTGTCGAAGGCGCCGTCCGTCAGGAACTCCGGGTCGAGGTGCACGCCCACAACCTGGCCGATCACGAGGTGGTGGCCGCTGTCGGCCCCGTCGAGCCCGCGCAGGCGGACCACCTGCAGCAGGCGGCACTCCATGGCCGCCGGAGACGCCGCCACCCGCGGCGCCTTGACGAGCCGGCACGCCGCCGCCTCCAGGCCGGCGCGGATGAACTCGTCCTCGCCGTGCGGCAGGGCGGCGGAGGTGGCGTTCATGGCCTCCGCGAGGGGTCGCGCGGCGAGGTTCCACACGAACTCGCCCGTCGCCTCCACGTTGGCGAGGCTGTCCTTGCGCCCCGCCGAGGAGAAGGCGAGCATCGGCGGCGCGTCGCACACGGCGTTGAAGTAGCTGTAGGGCGCCAGGTTCGGCCGGCCCTGCGCGTCGATCGTCGACACCCAGCCCACCGGCCGCGGCGCGACGATCGCCTTGAACGGGTCGTGCGCCAGCCCGTGCCCGGCGGCGGGCTCGTAGAAGTGCGTCTGAGCCATGCCGCCTGCGCGCGAGGAGCTTACGCCTCCTCGGGCGCGACCTCCCCGACGCCTTCCGCGCCTTCGGCCTCGGCCTGCGCCGGCTCGCCGTCGTGCTCGGCGTGCTCGGCGGCGGTGTCGTCGTAGGCCGGGGGCTCCTCGTCCTCGGGCGCGTCGGCGGCGTCGATCCAGCCGGCGGCGACGCGGGCGCGCAGGATCAGCTTCTCCGCCGC
>CAXTCO010000407.1:0-2065 GCA_964242255.1 uncultured Caulobacteraceae bacterium
CCCCCAGGGCGGCGGGCCACGCGCCCGTCAGCGTCTCCCCCGCGGCGTCTCCGACCGCTGCGGTCAGATGCGGATACCAGGCGTGCTCCGGCCGGCCGAAGGCGAGCAGGCGCGGCGCCTGCACGAGGTCCCAAGCCAGGGCGGGCGCGAAGGCGAGGGCCGCGGGCCACAGGCGCAGCGCACCGCCTCGCGCCGCCGCCAGCAGCGTCAGCCCCTGCACCGCCGTGAGCACCAGGGCGTGGTGCTGCGTCAGGGCGGTCAGGGACGCCGCCGTCGCCCAGGCGGTCGCGCGGCGCAGGCCGGGCCGGGCGAGCAGGTGCGCGAACAGCGCCGTCTGCGCCGCCGCCAGCAGCGTCAGCAGCGCGTAGCCCCGCGCCTCCTGCGCGAAGGCGATCCCCGGCCCCCACAGGGCCAAGAGCGCCGCCCAGGTGAGCCGGTCCCGCGCGCTCGCGCCGCCGCAGGGAAGCAGGGCGGCGGCGGGCAGGGCCGCGGCCGCCAGCGTCGACAGGCTGCGCAGCGCCGCGTCGCCGTCGCCCCACAGCGCCGTCCAGCCGCGCAGCAGCAGGAAGTAGAGCGGCGGGTTCACGTCCAGCCGCAGCTGCTCGGCGAAGGCGCTCCACGTGGGCTGGCCGACGATGGCCAGGGTCCAGCCCTCGTCGAGCCACAGGGGGCCGGACGCCTCCGTGGTCAGCTTCAGCCACGCGCCGCAGGCGACCGCCGCGGCGGCGAGCAGCGCGAGCGGGGCGAGGGCCGGAAGGCGCCGGGCGGCGGTCATGGCCCGCGCTTAGCACGCGGCGGGCGGGGCGGCGTCGCGACCTGAACGGGGCGGCGGCCCCGGCGTCGCCGCGGACATGGCCGACTTCGAACTCCTCTACTGGCCCGCGCCGTTCCGCGGCCAGTTCGTCCGCGCCGTGCTCGCCTTCGCCGGCGCCGCGTGGACGGAGGCGGACGCTGAGTGCGCCGCTCGCGCCTGACTGGTCGACGGGCCGCTGATGTATCTGGCCGGGCCACGGCTTTGTAGCGCGACGGTCAGCACTTGGTTCTCAGGGTTGGCGCTTCCATGGTGTTGAGGGTTGCGGTCATGGAAGTAGGCTTCTACTTTCGCCTATCGATCACATACTTCCTGCCGGAAGAACGCGTAGATCCGCTCCGCCAGCGGCCGGTTGACGCCGGTGACCTTCTCCAGGTCCTCCACGCTCGCCCGCGACACGCCTCGCGCGCTGCCGAACGCCTCCAGCAGCGCCCGTTTCCGCCCCGGCCCCACGCCGTCGATCTCGTCCAGCGGGTTCTTCATCGCCGCCACCGAGCGCTTGGCGCGGTGGGCGCGATGCGAAGCGGTGGGCTCGTCGCGCAGGCGCTGGAGGGGTGGAGCACCGGGTCCTTGGGCTCGAGCATGAAGGGCTTGCGGCCGGAGATGAAGAAGCGCTCCAGCCCCGCGTCGCGGTCCGGAGCTCAGGGAGGCCACCTGCACGACCTGCACGACCCGCCGTCACCACCCCAGCCCCGCTTCCCCCCGCAGGACGGCCTCGGCCTCCGGCGCATGTCCCGTCCCGCCTCGGCGGTGGAGCACCAGCGGCGGGAGCAGCCGCAGGGGCGCGCGACCGCCGCGGGCGGCGCGGACCAGCACGCGCTTGGCGGGGGCGTCGGCGAAGGGGTGGACGGGGCGGACCTGCAGCGCGCCGCCCCTCGCGCCCAGGCCGGCGAGCAGGTCGGCCAAGCGGTCGGCGCGGTGGACCATCGTGACCCGGCCGCCGTCGCGCACCGCCGACATGAGCCAGGCGCACCACGCCTCCAGCCCGTCGTCGGCCATCCAGGCGCCGCGGCGCTCGGGCGCGGGCGCGCGCAGGCGGGCCGGGTCGTCGAAGAAGGGCGGGTTGGCGAAGGCGGCGTCGAAGCGCGGCTCGCCGAGCGTCACGAAACCTTCCGCCACCGCGCCCACCTGCACGCGCACCCGCGACTCCAGCCCGTTCAGGACGGCGTTCGCGGCGGCGAGGGCGGCGGCGGCCCCGTCGCGCTCGACACCGGTGAACAGGGCGCCGGGGCTGCGCCGCGCCGCGGCCAGGAG
>CAXTCO010000408.1:0-2060 GCA_964242255.1 uncultured Caulobacteraceae bacterium
GGGCAGGGCGGCGGGCGGCGGCTCGCGCTGCAGGGCGGCGAGCAGGTCGACGGCCGCGCCGTAGACGGTCGCCGCATCCTCGCCGGCGGCGAGGCGGTGCACGAACAGGCGGTCGCCCAGGTCCTCCAGCACGGCGAAACCGGCGGCGGCGTCGATCTCCACCACCGCCGGCGCGGAGAGCCCCTGAGCGCGCAGGGCGCCGGCCACGGCGGCGAAGGCGTCCGTGCGGCCGCCCGCCAGGCGCGCCATGGCGTTGTAGCCCATGGCGATCCGCTCCTCCGGCGTGGCGTGCGGGCCGGCCGTGGCGCTCTCCGCGGCGGGCGGGGCGTCCATCAGGATCAGGGAGGAGCGGTCGGAGGCGTGCAGGCGCTCATAGGCGCGGGTGGAGGCGTCGCCGGCCACGGGCTCGCGCCGGCGGTCGGCCAGCCCGGCGGCGGCCAGGAAGGCGGACTTGGCCTCGGCCCGGCCGGCGAGGTCAGGGGGCGGGTGGAGCGAACGGGGGTCGGAGAAGGGCTTCGACACGCCCGGTCCATGCGCCGAAGCCCTCCAGGCGCGCAAGGCGGCGGCCCGCCGCGGACGCTCCGCCTGCGTCCGGCTCCGTCGCCAGCGTTACGGCCAAGCGGTCGGCCGGCAGGGCGCCCTCCAGCCGCTCGGGCCACTCGACCACGGCGGCGCCTTCGGCGAGGGCCTCCTCCAGCCCGATCTCCCACGCCTCCTCCGGCCGCTTCAGGCGGTAGAGGTCCAGGTGCGCCAGGGGGAAGTGCGGCCCGTCGTAGAGCTGGATCAGGGTGAAGGTGGGGCTCGGGACCTCCTCGTCCGGCGAGGTCAGGGCGCGCACCAGCCCCCGCGCCAGCACGGACTTGCCCGCGCCCAGCGGGCCGGACAGGGTCACGAGGTCGGCCGGCCGAAGCGCCGCGGCGATGCGCGCGCCCAGGGCGGCGGTGGCCGCCTCGTCCTCCAGGATGAACCCGCCGCCCGCCACGTCGCGCCGTGTCCCACGCGCCGCACCCGGGCTCAAGCGCGCCCCCACGGCCTTGCGTCGGCGGCGGGCGCGGATATGTCCCCGCCCATGGCCAAGATCACCTACGTCGAGTTCTCCGGCGCCGAGCACGTGCTGGACGTGAAGCCCGGCCTTTCCGTCATGGAGGGCGCCGTGAAGAACAACGTGCCCGGCATCGACGCCGACTGCGGCGGGGCCTGCGCCTGCGCCACCTGCCACGTCTATGTGGACGAGGCCTGGCGCGACCGCACGGGCGAGCCCTCCGCCATGGAGGAGTCCATGCTCGACTTCGCCGAGAACGTGCAGGCGGGCAGCCGCCTGTCGTGCCAGATCAAGGTCAGCGACGCCCTGGACGGCCTGGTGGTGCGCATGCCGGAGAGCCAGCACTAGGGCGAAGCGCCTGAAGGCTTCGGGCGGCGGGCGGCCGCCGCGGTTGCCGCCCCCGTGCGCCGGCCCTAGACGGGGCGCTCGCACAGGGAGACCCGCACGCCCATGGCCGACGACGCCAAGCGCGCCTTCACCGACGAGGAGGCGCTCGCCTTCCACGCCAAGCCCACGCCTGGCAAGATCGGCGTGCGGGCCACCAAGCCCATGGCCACCCAGCGCGACCTGAGCCTGGCCTACTCGCCGGGCGTCGCCGTGCCCGTGCTGGCGATCGCCGCCGACCCCGACCTCGCCTACGACTACACGTCCAAGGGCAACATGGTGGCCGTGATCAGCAACGGCACCGCCATCCTGGGCCTGGGAGACCTGGGCGCCCTCGCCTCCAAGCCGGTGATGGAGGGCAAGAGCGTGCTGTTCAAGCGCTTCGCCGACGTGGACTCGATCGACATCGAGGTCGACACCAAGGATGCCGACACCATCATCACGGTGGTCAACGCCATCGGCTCGACCTTCGGCGGCGTGAACCTGGAGGACATCAAGAGCCCCGAGTGCTTCCTGATCGAGCAGGCCTGCCAGGAGGCGCTGGACATCCCCGTCTTCCACGACGACCAGCACGGCACCGCCATCATCTCCGCCGCCGGCCTGATCAACGCCTGCCGCGTCACCGGCCGCGACC
>CAXTCO010000409.1:0-2052 GCA_964242255.1 uncultured Caulobacteraceae bacterium
CACTGCGCCTACCCCAAGGCGCGGGGCGACCAGTGCGACAACTGCGGCCGGCTGCTCGATCCCGTGGACCTGATCGCCCCCTACTCGGCCGTCAGCGGCGCGCGCGACCTGGAGGTGCGCGACACGCGCCACCTTTACCTCAAGCAGTCGCACATGCAGGAGCGGCTGCGCGCCTGGGTGGAGTCCAAGACGGAGTGGCCCGCGCTGACGCGCTCCATCGCCCTGAAGCACCTGGACGAAGGGCTGATCGACCGGGGCGTCACGCGCGACCTGTCGTGGGGCGTCCCCGTGATGAAGGACGGCTTCCCGCGGCCGGGGTTCGAGGACAAGGTTTTCTACGTCTGGTTCGACGCGCCCATCGAGTACATCGGCGCCACCGTCGAGCGGGCGCAGGCGCTCGGTGAAGGCGACGCCGCCTGGGAGCGCTGGTGGCGGCTCGACCGCGGCGCGGAGGACGTCCGCTACGTGCAGGTGATGGGCAAGGACAACGTCGCCTTCCACGCCATCTACTTCCCCGCCACGATCCTGGGCTCCGGCGAGCCGTGGAAGACGGTGGACATGCTGAAGAGCCTCAACTGGCTCAACTGGTACGGCGGCAAGTTCTCCACCAGCGGGCGCCGCGGCGTGTTCATGGACGCGGCGCTGGAGCTCCTTCCCGCCGACTACTGGCGCTGGGCGCTGACGGCGGGCGCCCCGGAGGGGGCGGACAGCCCGTTCACCTTGGAGCAGTTCGCCGCGACGGTGAACAAGGACTTGGCCGACGTGCTCGGCAACTTCGTCAACCGCATCCTGAAGTTCACGGAGACGCGCTTCGGGAGCGTCGTGCCCGAGGGCGGCGAGCCCGGCCCGCGCGAGGCGCAGCTCGCCGCCGACCTCGGCGCCCGGCTGGCGGAGCTGATGGAGGCCATGGAGGCGTTCGAGATCAGGAAGTCCGCCCAGGCGCTGCGGGCGGCGTGGGTGCTCGGCAACGAGTACCTCACGGACGCCGCACCCTGGACGGCGATCAAGACGGACCCTGCGCGCGCGGCGGTGGTCGTGCGCACGGGGCTGAACCTCGTGGCCCTGTTCGCGCGCTTGTCCGCGCCTGTGATCCCCTTCGCGGCCGCCGTGATCGCCCAGGCGGTCGGGGAGCCGGCGGACGGGCCGTGGCCGACGACGGACGGAGCGGCGGAGCTCGCGCGCCTGCCGGCCGGCCGGCCGGTCAACGCGCCGCCGGTGCTGTTCCGCAAGGTGGAGCCGGAGCAGGTCGCCGCCTGGACCGAGCGGTTCGGCGGTGCGGAGGCCGCCCCTTGAAGGGCGGTCCGCCCCGCCCGGGGCGGTGAGATGCCCCGCTCCCCCGGGTGAAGCCCGAGGGAGGGGGAAGACGTGGATGATGGGGCCGGGCCGGGCCTTCGCCTCACACCCGCGGGTCGGCGGGCGGGGGCGGCGGGCCGACGCCCATGTCGAGCGGGCGCATGTCAGCGGTGCGGACGCCGGTGCGGCGACGGCGGGCGGCGGCGTCGCCGCCCCGGCGGCGGCTCAGCCAAGCGAACACGGCCACCGCGAGCAGAACCAGCAGGCCCGCCCCCCACGCGCGGGGCGACACGTGCAGGCCCTTGCCCGCCGGCGACACGGAGCCGAGCTGAAGGGCCGCGTCGCCGCCGCCCAGGAGGTCTGCGCCCAGGTCGGCGTGGAGCGGGCCCTTGGCCCCGTCCTGCTGGGCGGTGACCATCCAATGGATCTCGGTCGGCTGGCCCACGGTCAGCGGCGCCGACTGCGTCTCGTCCGGGGCCACGGCGTAGCCGTCCCCCGACAGCAGCGCCGTCATGTTCACGGAGGTGGCCGCGTCCTGCAGTCCCTGCTTGGCCGCTTCGTCGCGCACGCTGGAGGCGAAGTCGGCGGGCAGCGTCAGGGTGACGTCGCCAGGCTGGCCGGGCTTCAGCTCGGGCGTGTTCAGAACGGCGGTGCGGGCGACGACGTCCTTGAGCGCGGACTGCATCGCCTGCAGCTTGGCCGCACGCTCGCCGGCGGGGGGGGCGGCCGGCTCGGCGGCGGCCGGGCCCGCGCCCGCGC
>CAXTCO010000410.1:0-2051 GCA_964242255.1 uncultured Caulobacteraceae bacterium
GGCCTAGCCGCCGCGGCGCCGGGGAGCGTCGGGGCGGGCGGCGGCGCTGTGCGGGCGGCCAGCGTCGCCTGCAGCTGGGCGGCCTCCGTCGCGTCGAGCGGCGGCGGCGCCTGGGAGGTCATGGTCGCCTCCTTCGCCAGCCGGCCGAAGTCGACGTAGGTCAGGATCCGCACGTAATCGAGCGCCTGCCGGTCGGCGTAGAGCCGGGCGCGCCACACGCCCCGCAGGTCCTTGGCCGCCACGCCCACCGGCAGGCCGCGAGGGTAGACGCCGCCGTCGCCGCTGGTCAGCAGCACGTCGCCGTCCTTGATGACGTCGCCGCCGCGCAGGTATTCGAGCCGCGGGTTGGCCCCGCCGTCGCCGGTGAGGATGGCGCGGGCGTTGGTGCGGTCCACCAGCACCGGGGTGCGGCTGTCGGCGTCGGTCAGCAGCAGCACGCGGCTGGCGTGGGCGCCCGCGCCGACCACGCGGCCGACCACGCCGTGCTCCGACAACACCGGCTGGCCGTCGGCCACGCCCTCCGCCATGCCCGCGTCCGCCAAGCGGGCGTTGGAGAAGGGGCCGCGCGCGTCGGCCACCACCCGGGCCGCCACCATGGGAATGGCCGGCTCGGTGCGCAGCTTCAGCAGCCCCTCGTAGCGCTCGTTGACGTTCTTCAGGGCGATGGCCGCGTCGCGCCAGCGCTCCATCTCCTTCAGCCGCTCGCGCAGGCGGCGGTTCTCGCTGACGGCGAAGAAGTAGCCCCGCACGTCGGTGGAGGCGTCGGACAGGAAGCGCACGGGGGCGGTGAGCACGCCCATCACCGGTGCGGCCAGCTCGTCGAACTCGTTGCGCGCGGCGCCGTACTGGCCGGCCTGCGCCAAGGCCCCGCGCCTGTCGGCCAGCAGCAGGCCGACGGCGACCAGCAGCGCCACCGCGGCCGCGGCGACGGCCGCCCAGGTGAAGGGCGAGCCGCGGTCCTGTCGAGGTCCGTCCCGGAAGGTCAACGCACGCTCCGTCCGGTGGAATCAGCCCCCGCCGACTCCGCCTGCGCCCACCCTACGCCAGCGACGCGTCCAGCACGCCCTTCATCCACTTGGGATGCTCCAGCACCTTGCCGCAGCCGAGCGCCACGCAGGAGAGCGGATCGTCGGCCACCGTCACCGGCAGGCCGGTGTGGTCGCGGATCTCGCTGTCCAGGCCGCGCAGCAGGGCGCCGCCGCCGGTGAGCATGATGCCCTTGTCGGCGATGTCGGCGGCGAGCTCGGGCGGCGTGGCCTCCAGCGCCACCTTCACGGCCTCCACGATCTGGGTGACGGGCTCGGCGATGGCGTCGGCGGCCTGCTTCTCGGTCACTCGCACCTCGCGCGGCACGCCCTGCATCAGGTCGCGGCCCTTGACCTCGATGGCCAGGCCCTCGCCATCGGCCGGGGCGCGGGCGGTGCCGATCTCCTTCTTGATGCGCTCGGCGGTGGTCTCGCCGATGAGCAGGTTATGGTGGCGGCGCATGTAGGAGATGATGCTGTCGTCCATCTTGTCCCCGCCCACGCGCACGGAGCGGCTGTACACGATGCCGCTGAGCGACAGCACGGCCACCTCGGTGGTGCCGCCGCCGATGTCCACCACCATGGAGCCGGTCGGCTCGTGGATCGGCAGGCCCGCCCCGATGGCGGCGGCCATGGGCTCGTCGATCAGGCCCACGCGGCGGGCGCCGGCGTTCAGGCAGCTGTCGTTGATGGCGCGGCGCTCCACGGCGGTGGCCCCCGAGGGCACGCACACGATCACCTTGGGGTTCACGAAGCCCTTGCGGTTGTGGACCTTGCGGATGAAGTGCTTGATCATCTCCTCCGCCACTTCGAAGTCGGCGATCACCCCGTCGCGCATGGGGCGGATGGCCTCCATGTGGCCGGGCGTGCGGCCCAGCATCTGCTTCGCCTCGATGCCCACGGCGTGCACCACCTTGCGGCCGCCGATGTTGCGCAGCGCCACCACGGAGGGCTCGTTCAGCACGATGCCTTTGCCCTTCTGGTAGATCAGCGTGTTGGCGGTGCCGAGGTCGATGGCGATGTCGT
>CAXTCO010000411.1:0-2047 GCA_964242255.1 uncultured Caulobacteraceae bacterium
CATAGCCGCCGAGCTTGCGAGCGAAGAAGCTTCCGGGCGCGGGCTGCACCTGCCCTCCCCCGCCTCGGCGCGCGGGCGCGCGGCGCAGCTGCGCGCCTGGGTCCGCCGGTCGGAAGTCGCCCTGGTGCTGGTGGCCGCGCTGGTGGGCGTGGGCGCCGCGACCCTGGTGACAGGGCTCAGCGCCGCCAGCCAGGCCGCGCACGTGGCCCTGTTCGGCATCCCGCTGGACCAGCGGTTGTCGGCGGCGGCCGGCGTCGCGCCGTGGCGGGCGCTGCTGTTCCCGGCCCTGGGCGGCCTCGCCATCGGGCTGACGGAGCTGTGGCGGCGGGCGCGGCGCCTGTCGCCGGCGGTGGACCCGGTGGAGGCCAACGCGCTGCGCGGCGGCCGCATGGGGCTGCGCGACAGCCTGGTGGTGACCCTGCAGACGCTGATCTCCAACGGCTGCGGGGCGTCCGTGGGGCTGGAGGCGGCCTACACCCAGATCGGCTCGGGGCTGGCGAGCCGCACGGGCATGGCGCTGAACGTGCGCCGCACCGACCTGCGGATCATGGTGGGGGCGGGGGCGGCGGGGGCGATCTCCGCGGCCTTCGGGGCGCCGATCACGGGAGCCTTCTACGCCTTCGAGCTGATCGTGGGCGTCTACTCCGTGGCCAACGTGGGCTCGGTCATGGCCGCCTCCCTGGCGGCGTGGCTGACCTCGCAGGCCCTTGGCGGCAGCCCCTACGCCTTCTCCGCCCTGCAAGCCTTCCCGCTGCGGCCGTGGCACTACCTGCTGATCCTGCTGATGGGGCTCGTGGCCACCGGCGTGGGCGTGCTGGTGATGCGCGGGACGGAGGTGAGCGAGCGCCTCTTCGCCGCCACGCGCCTGCCCGCATGGCTGCGGCCCGCCGTGGGCGGCCTGATGGTGGGCGGCCTGGCGCTGGTGACGCCGCAGGTGCTGGCGGCCGGCCACGGCGCCATGACCATGGACATGGGGCTGCAGCTGGGCGTGCGCGTGCTGCTGGGCCTCCTGGCGCTGAAGATGCTGGCGGCGCTGATCAGCCTGGGCTCCGGCTTCCGCGGAGGATTGTTCTTCGCCTCCCTGTTCATGGGCTCGCTCCTGGGCAAGCTGGCGGGGGAGGCGGCGGCGCGATGGGCGCCCCACCTGGACATCGACCCCACCGCCCTGATGCTCGCCGGCATGGGCACCCTGGCCGTGGCCATCGTCGGCGGCCCCCTGACCATGAGCTTCCTGGTGCTGGAGACCACCGGAGACCTGGGGCTGACCGCCGCCGTGCTCACCGCCTGCGTGGGCACGAGCCTGATGGTGCGCTCCACCTTCGGCTACAGCTTCTCCACCTGGCGGCTGCACCTGCGCGGCGAAACCATCCGCTCCGCCGCCGACGTGGGCTGGATCCGCTCGCTCACCGTGCAGCGGCTGATGCGGACGGACGTGGTGACGGTGTCCGGCTTCGAGACCCTGCGCGCCTTCCGCCGCCACGTGCCCCTGGGCGGACGCTCGGTGGTGGTCGCCGTGGACGCGGAGGAGCGCTACCTGGGCGTGGTGGCCACCGCGGAGGCCTACGCCCCCGAGCGCGACGCCGAGCTGGACGCCGTGCTGGTGGCGTCCCTCGCCCGCCTGCACGACACGGCGCTGCTGCCCGACATGAACGTGAAGACGGCCATGACCATGTTCGAGCGCTCGGAGGCCGAGACCCTGGCCGTGGTCGACACGCCCGAGGACCGCCGCGTCGTCGGCGTGCTGACGGAGGCCTTCACCGCCCGCCGCTACGCCGAGGAGCTCGACAAGGCGAGCCAGGGCGCCCTGGGCGGCTGAGGCCCGGCGCCGGTGGCGTCCCGCCGTTAACCACGCCTCCCAACGCGCCGTTCAGCACGGCGGCCGAGACTCCGTCTCTTCAGCGGAGCGGACGGGAATGGGCGCGGCCTTCACCGACACGGCGGGCGAGATCCACCGGGGCGACTGCCTCCAGGTGCTCGCGCGCCTGCCCGACCGGTCGGTCGACCTCGTGTTCGCCGACCCGCCCTACAACCTGCAGCTCGGCGGCGA
>CAXTCO010000412.1:0-2047 GCA_964242255.1 uncultured Caulobacteraceae bacterium
GCCGCGCCCTCCGCGTCGAGGCGGACGCGCGCGAGGCCCGGGTGCGCCTGGACGACGGCGGGACGGTCGCCGCCGCCCTGGCGGTCGCCGCCGACGGTCGGGGCTCCACCCTGCGGGAGGCGGCCGGGATCGCGGTGGAGGCGCATCGCTACGGCCGCGCGGCCGTGTCGGCCGTGGTTCGCCTGTCGCGTCCGCACGCCGGGGTGGCGCGCCAGCTGTTCCTGCCCGACGGGCCCCTGGCGGTGCTGCCCCTGCCCGGCGACCGCGCCAACCTGGTCTGGACCACGGAGCCGCAGGCGGCCGCCGCGCTCGCCGCCATGCCGGCGGCCGCCTTCGAGGCGCACCTGGCGCGACGGCTGGGCGACGGCCCGGGCCCGGCGGTGCTGGAGGGCGTTCGCGCCGTCTTCCCCCTGGAGCGTCGCCTGGCCGAGCGGCTGACCGCGCCGCGCCTGGCCCTCGTCGGCGACGCGGCCCACACCATCCACCCGGTCGCGGGCCAGGGCCTGAACCTGGGGCTCAAGGACGCCGCGGCCTTGGCCGAGGTGGTGGTCGACGCGCGCCGCCTGGGGGAAGACGAGGGCTCCGAGCCCGTGCTCGACCGCTACGCCCGCTGGCGGCGGTTCGACCGCACGGCCCTCGCCGCGGGCGCCGGCCTGTTCGCCCGCGGCTTCTCCACCGACCTCGCGCCCGCCCGCGCACTCCGCGGGGGGGCGCTGTGGGCGGTCGCCCGCAGCGCTTCCCTGCGCCGCGCCTTCGTCCAGGAGGCCGGCGGCCGGCTCGGCGATCCGCCCCGCCTGTTCCGAGGCGAGGCGCTCTAGGCCGCCGGACCGTAGGCCGTGCGGATGTAGGCTGGTGCGAAGCCCGCGCGGACGTAGTTGCGGTAAGAGGTGGAGGCTGCGGGATCGCCGTCCGAGGGGGCCGCCCCCTTCACGGCGAAACGCTTGGCGCCCAGCCACCACGGCGTCGGCGACCCGCCGACGGAGGAGGGCGGTGTGCAGGCCCTTGCCTCGGCTTCCGGCGCGGACGCCGTCCCAGCCCGTCCAGGCCCACTCGCCCTCGACGAAGAGGAGCCCGAAGGCCGACGGCGCGCCGTCCTCCATCACCGCATAGGACCGCCGGCCCTCGTGCGCGGCCAGGGCGGACACCCACCTCCCGGTGGCGGGCGGCAGGCCCCAGACCTCCATGAC
The DNA here is from genome assembly GCA_964242255.1 of uncultured Caulobacteraceae bacterium. GTDB lineage: Bacteria > Pseudomonadota > Alphaproteobacteria > Caulobacterales > Caulobacteraceae > JASLDZ01. The sequence goes on from CAXTCO010000412.1 coordinate 1,188, forward strand.
CAGCTCGGCGCACGCCTGCGCCATGTCGCGTGTGACGGCCATGACCTCGGCGGCCGCGCGCGGCTCCGCGGGCGCGGCCGGCGCCCGGGTCGGCCGCTCCGCTTGACGCGGAGCCCGTTCCGTGGTGTCCCGACGGCCATCGGTGTGCGAGCCCCGCTCCGCGCCGGTCCCCGCCTCCTCAGGCCCCGCCCCGCATCTCTCCCGCGGACCGCGGCGGCCCCGCCGCACATCCCGAGCGGTCTCCCGCTCCGCATCCGCCTCGCCGCCGCGCCTCGCTGGGCGCGCCTGCGCACGTGCAGAAGATCCCCCATGACCGACGTCGCCGCCCCCTCCGATCCCGCCGCCGAGGCCGATCTCGTGATCGAGACCACCGAGGCCCCCGACACCACCGTCGAGCTGGAGGCGCCCGCGGCGCCCGCGGCCGGCGTCATCACCCGCATGTCGCTGCAGGAGCTCAAGGAGAAGCCCGCGGCCGACCTCGTGACCTTCGCCGAAGGGCTGGAGATCGAGAACGCCAGCTCCATGCGCCGTCAGGACATGATGTTCGCCATCCTCAAGACCCTGGCGGACGAGGGGGCGCAGATCACCGGCAGCGGCACGCTGGAGGTCGTCCAGGACGGCTTCGGCTACCTGCGCAGCCCCGAGGCCAACTACCTGCCCGGCCCGGACGACATCTACGTCAGCCCCAGCCAGATCCGCCGCTTCGGCCTGCGCACCGGCGACTCGGTGGAGGGCGGCGTGCGCGCGCCCCGCGAGGGCGAGCGCTACTTCGCCCTGATGACCGTCAACCAGATCAACTTCGACGACCCGGAGAAGGTGAAGACCAAGGTCGCCTTCGACAACCTGACGCCCCTCTACCC
>CAXTCO010000413.1:0-2006 GCA_964242255.1 uncultured Caulobacteraceae bacterium
CGGCCGTGCTGCAGGCCGACGGCGGCCGCTTCGCCGGCGACTCCCGGGTCGACCGCGCCCTCTGCGCGCTGATGCACGACGCGGGCGACGTGGAGGGCGTGCTCGCGCGGCTTGGGCCCGGCCCGCGCGGCGACGACGACGACGGGACGCGGCTGATCCGCGCCTCCACGCTTCTGGCGCTCGGGCGGCGCGACGACCTGCGGGTCGCCTGCCGCGCCTGGATCGCGCAGGCGCCGCAGTCCACGGCGGCGGCGGGCTTCGTCGCCTCCGCCGAACTCGCCGGGCCGGCGCCGGACCTGCGCGCCGACGAGGACGGGGCCGGCGTGGTCCTGGCGCAGTTCTGGGACCGCCCTGAGCCGCCGGCCGACGTGCGCGCGGTGATGGCCACCTGGCGCGAGCACCACCCGGCGCTGACCGTGCGCCTGTTCGACGCCGACGGCGCGCGCGAGCACCTGCGCCTCGCCTTCGGCGGCGAGGTGGCGGCCGTGTTCGACCTGTGCCGCCACGCCGCGATGAAGGCCGACCTGTTCCGCCTCGGCTGGCTGCTGAGCGAGGGCGGCGCCTGGGCCGACGCGGACGAGCGGTGCCTGCGGCCCGCCGGCCCGCTGCTGGCCTGGGCCGTGCGCCAGGAGCTGGTCGCCGCGCTCTCCGGCGAGGTGCCCGGCTACGTGCACAACTTCTTCCTGGCCGCGCGCCGGGGCGGCCGCGCGGTGGAGGCCGCGTTCGACGCCGCCTGTTCGGCCGTGGACGCGCAGGTGCGCTCCGGCCGCCGGCCGGACATCTGGTCCGTCACGGGTCCGGGCCTCGTCACGCGCACGGCGGCGGCGCGGCTGCTGTCGTGGACGGCGGGCGGCGAGGCGTCGGGCGTGCGCCTGATCAGCGCGCAGCAGTATGCGGGCTTCGCGCGCACCGAGCACGACCTCGCCTACAAGCGCGACCCCGCCGCCAACTGGCACACGGCCTGAGCGTCAGCCGCGCCCCGCCTTCTCCAGGCGCTCGACGAGCCAGGCGCGCGCGGGCGGGAGGGGGCGGTTCAGCGGGCCGAACACGTCGCGCTCCAGGAAGCGGGCCGTGAGCGCCAGGCCCGCCGCCACGTCGCCCCCCGCCAGCCCGCCCTGGCTGCCCAGCAGGAAGGGCGGCAGGCGCAGCAGGCGGTCGGCGTAAGGCGCGCCCGCCTCGCAGCCCACGGCGCGCCCGGTGCGGGGGCTCACCCAGGCGAGGTCGTCGGCCGAGCCGGTCACCGCGCAGCGCGACAGGTCGAGCCCGAAGCCCAACGCCTCCAGCAGCCCCGCCTCGAACCGCACGTAGACGGCGGGCCACACGTCGGGCGCGGGCAGCACGGCGGCGAACGCCTCGAAGGCGGCGAACACCTCCGGGTGCGGCTCGCGCTCCGGCAGGGCCGCGGCGGTGACGGCCGCCGCGGCCGACAGGCCGCACAGGGCGAGCGCGTCGTCGAACAGGGCGGAGGGCCCCTCCCCCACCGGCTCCAGCTGCGCCGAGCCCAGGTGCTCGGCCGTGCGCGCGCGGTAGTCGGCGAGCACCCGCGCGCCCGGCTGCAGCACCGGTTTCATCCGCCGCGACGCCCCGCCCGCCACGTGCGCGGCGAACCGCCCGCGCCGCTCGGTCAGGAGCTCCACCAGCGCGCCGGCCTCGCCATGGGGGCGCGCGGCGAGCACGAAGGCGTCGTCGGCCCACTCCATCGAACGCTAGGCGTCGAACTCCAGGCCGCCCTCGCGGTAGAAGGCGCGGTCCTCCGACCAGTTCTCCTGCACCTTGACGTGGAGGAACAGGTGGACGGGGCGGCCGAGGATCTCCTGCAGGTCCTCGCGCGCCTTCTGGCCGATCCACTTCAGCGTCTGGCCGTTCTTGCCCAGCAGGATCGGGCGCTGGCTCTCGCGTTCGACGTAGACGGTCTGCTCGATGCGGGCGGCGCCGCCCTTGGCGTCGGTGAAGCTCGTGGTCTCCACGGCGGCGGCGTAGGGCAGCTCCTCGTGCACGCGCAGGTA